>DATNFD010000117.1:0-4314 GCA_035606555.1 Occallatibacter sp. | reverse complement strand
CCACCGACACCGCCGCGAGCCGAGATGCCGGGGAGTCTTTCCTCTCCGCCCCACAAGTTCGTCACGAACACTTCCACTGGGGCCGCGCCCTATTCGAATCTTTCACCTTTCTCGCAATCGAGCAGGCCTATGTTGTGCACGACGACTACCACTGGGTCACGGTCGAAAATGGAATTCCGCTCAATCATTATTGGCGCGATTACAAGGAGTCATTGTCGACGTGGGCTCACTCCGGATGGGATGACGGGGATCCGTTTCTCTACAGCTACGTCGGCCACCCGATTCAAGGCGCGCTGACCGAATACATTCAAATCCAAAACGATCCGCAAGGCCGCGACTTGGAGTTCTCGAATACCAAAGCTTATTGGTGGAGCCGCTTCAAAGCGTTCTGGTGGAACGCCGCTTACAGCACGCAATGGAACATCGGCCCACTCAGCGAGATGACCGTCGAAAAATACGGCACCATCCACATGGTGCGCCACGCCTGGACCCACCAAGGCCGTTATCCCTGTTACCAACACTGCCTAACCGGTGTGGGACAGGTCGATCTGGTTACGACGCCTGTCGGCGGGGCTTTGTGGCTCCTGACCGAGGATGTTCTCGATAAAAAGATTAACCGGCCGATCGAAGGCGCCACCCGCAATCATTTCGTTATCGATTTCATGCGCTGCGCCCTGAACCCAATTCGCGGCGGAGCCAACATTCTGCACGGCAAGCGCCCTTGGTACCGGGCGTCCCGGGATGCTAGCCAGATCTATTTTGCGAATCACGCTCTTGGACTGGCGGCTGAGGACTTGCACGGGAAGAAATAGCATTTATGGATGTTCGTCTCGCGTTCCCACTTGCATGGTTCGCATCTTCTTTGCGTGCTTTGCGACCTTTGCGGTCAATGATTTTTGTTTTGCTTCTGCTGATCACCTCGGCTCTGAGTAACGTCGCTCTCGGGCAGGCCAATCCCGAGCTTCAAAATTACAGCTGGGACTTTAGCGTGTGGGCTGCCGGTGCTACCGGTGAAGAAGTTACGAACTCATTTTCTGAAGCTCAGCTCTTTACTGCGGGAGTTTCCGTCGGCCACGCCCTCAGCGGAGAAATGGGCTCCGGCTGGCGTCGAGGACACCTGGAATACTCCGCCGACTTTGTCCCGGTGTTCGTGCAATTCGCGCCACAAAAGATTACCGGAACTGCGTTTGATCCGATCCTCCTTCGCTGGAATTCCAGCGTGCACCACGGGCGCCTTTCGCCCTTCGTGGAACTCGGCGGAGGAGGAGTTCATACCCACTCCGATTTCCCACAAGGCGACACTTCCACTTTCAATTTCATGGCCCGCGCCGGCGGCGGTGTCGTGATCACCACCCGGCGTGCACAAGCACTCGAGATCGCCTGCCGTTGGCTGCACATCTCCAATGCCAACCTAGGCGCGCAAAACCCTGAATTCAATGGAATTCAACTGAGCCTGGGCTGGCACTGGTTCAAGTAGAGCGTTGCCATTCGCCAATCCCGCCGAATAGAATCAGAGCATCCTCGCTCCTGCCTACGACCACCTTTGTAAGAAGAGGCTGATTGAAAAAAGTTACCGCCATTTACCCGGGGTCGTTTGATCCACCAACGAATGGGCATCTCGACCTGATCCACCGCGGCAGCCGCATTTTTGATCAGTTGATTGTTGCCATCCTCCGCAATCCGGACAAGACGCCGCTCTTCAGCGTGGGCGACCGCAAGCGGATGCTGGAAGACCTGACGGCCGACATCAAGAACGTTAGCGTCGACACCTTTGATGGCCTTACCGTTGAATTTGCGGAGAAGGTGAACGCGGGAGCGATGCTGCGCGGCATTCGCGCGCTGAGCGACTACGAATACGAGTTGCAGATTGCCATGATGAACCGCAAGCTGAGTCCCGAACTTGAAACCGTGTTCATGATGCCCGCGGAGCAATATTCGTATCTCAGCTCGCGCCTGGTGCGCGAGGCCGCAAAGCTTGGCGGCGATGTCAGCACCCTGGTCCCGGAACTGGTGGAGCAGCGGCTGAAAGAGAAGCTTGATCCCGCGTACAAGTTGGCAATCCGTCAACCCAAGAAGAAATGAGCAGAGAATTATGAGTCCTGTTACCGAAGCACCCGCAGCACTGAAATTTACCGATCGCATCAACCGCATTGAGCCGTCGGCCACGATGGCTGCCGTCGCTGAAGCCGACAAGCTACGTCAAAAGGGCGTGGATGTCGTCGACTGGACGGTCGGCGAGCCGCACTTCTCCACGCCTCAGCACATCAAGGACGCGGCCATCGCAGCCATCCAGAACAACTTTACGCGCTACACGGCGGTCGGGGGCACGATCGAGCTGAAGGATGCGATCGTGCAGCGACACGCGCAGGATTTTGGCTCGAAGTACAAGCGCGACGAAGTCATGGCATCAGTTGGCGGCAAGCACGTGTTGTTCAACGCGGTTCAGGTGCTGGTGGATCACGGCGATGAGGTCATCCTGCCGGTGCCGTACTGGGTTTCGTTCAAGGACATCGTCCGTTACGCTGGAGGCAATTGCGTGCTGCTCGAGACGGGCGAAGATCAAGGATTTCGTGTCACTGCCGACATGGTTGCGCGCCTGGTCACACCGCGCACAAAGATGATCATTCTCAACTCGCCGTCGAATCCTTCCGGGGCGGTTATGTCGCCGGAGGACATGACGGAAGTTGTGCGTTTCGCAGCCGAGCGCGGTATCTGGGTGATGTCGGATGAGTGTTATGTGTACCTGAACTACACCGGACACGAGTTCTCGGTGGGATCGCTGAATGAATATCGCGAACGGATGATCGTCGTGGGTTCGCTGTCCAAGACCTATGCCATGACCGGCTGGCGCATGGGATACGCATTGGCGCCTGCTCCCGTGATTGCCGCCATGCAGAAGCTGCAGAGCCAGTCGACGTCGAATCCGACGTCAATTGTGCAAAAAGCTGTAGTCGCCGCATTGACCGGACCGCAGCAATGCGTGGCCGAGATGCGCGCGGAGTATATCCGCCTCCGCGATCACATTGTGAACGGGTTGCGGGCGATTCCGGGGTTGAAGTGCACGTATCCCGAAGGTGCGTTCTACGTATATCCCAATATTTCGGCCTACTTCGGACGGGGCGGGATCAACTCGCCGGCGGATTTCTCTCGCCGCCTGCTGCATGACGGGCATGTGGCCACCGTCCCCGGCGAGGGCTTCGGCACGAATGAGCACATCCGTATCTCCTACGCAACGGCGCAAAAGGAACTGGATCGCGGGTTAGAGCGGCTGCGAGGCTTGCTGGCGTCGATCTAAGCAAATCCCACCACCAAGGGCACGAAGGCACACGAAGCTTGTTAGGGCTTCCTTCGTGTATCTTCGTGTCCTTTGTGGTGAAAGCCTCTTTTGCGGGCAGCCTCTTAGCTGAGTTACGCTTCTAAATGCGGCGAGATGTTCTCAGGCTCTGCAGAACTGCAAGGGTCTGGCATCTCGCAATTGGTAAAGGGTGCGACCTCGCTGCCACTCCGAATGGGAAAACTTTATCCGCTGCTGATGAAGCCGCTGTTCGACCCCCGTCCCTGGGGACGGCTCGATCTGTCGCCGATTTATCCCCGCAAATTCGATGAGAAAATCGGTGAGTCGTGGCTCACCGGTGACAATTGCATCGTCCAGAACGGGCCGCTGGCGGGCAAATCATTAGCCCAGTTGTCAGCGCAGTACAAACGCGAACTGGTTGGCGAAGCGCCGCGCGATGACAACCGTTTCCCATTGTTGATGAAGTTCCTTTTTCCCCAGGAGAAGCTCTCGGTGCAGGTGCATCCTGACGATGCCGCCGCACAGGAAGTTGGCGAGCCCTGCGGCAAAACCGAGTGCTGGTACGTCGCGCACGCAGAGCCCGGCGCAGAAATCGGCCTGGGATTGAAACCGGCCGTTACACGCTCTGATTTTGAACGGTCCATCCACGAGAACCGCGCCGAAGAACTGCTGAACTGGATCAAGGTTTCTGCGGGAGACATGATTTTCGTTGCTGGGGGCACGGTTCACACGCTTGGTCCGGGATCGATCATCGTGGAAACCCAGCAGCAGTCCGACACAACTTATCGCCTATACGATTACGGTCGCCCGCGCGAATTGCATCTGGAGCACGGCCTGCGAGTGATCAAGGAGAATGTTCGATCCGGCAAGGTGAAACCTCAGGCTCCGCAAAACCTGAACGGCAGCGGCAGCCGGCAACAGCAACTGGTTGCTTCTCCCTATTTCGCGGTCGAGAAGTATGAATTGAAGTCGCCGCATCACTTCGACGCTGGTGGGGGGAAATCCTCGGCGCAAATCCT
>DATNFD010000116.1:0-16031 GCA_035606555.1 Occallatibacter sp. | reverse complement strand
CACCTGGACCGAGATCGGTCCCTGCAACTACCACCTGCGTGAGCTGGCCGGCTCCCTAAAGGAAGGGATCCGCGCCGCCGGCGGTACGCCGATGGAGTTCAACACCGTCTCGATCTCCGACGGCATCACGATGGGATCTTCCGGCATGCGCGCGTCGCTGGTGAGCCGCGAAGTCATCGCCGACTCCATCGAGCTCGTCGCCCGCGGCAACCTCTTCGACGGCCTTGTTGGCATCGGCGGCTGCGACAAAAACATGCCCGGCATCATCATGGCGCTCTGCCGACTCGATATCCCGGGCATGATGCTCTACGGCGGCTCCATCGCCCCGGGCAAAGTGAACGGAATCGACATAACGATTCAGAACGTCTTCGAAGGCATAGGTTCTCACGCAGCCGGCAAAATCGATGATGCACAGCTCGAAGCTCTTGAAGCCAATGCCTGCCCCGGCGCAGGCGCCTGCGGAGGCCAGTTCACCGCCAACACCATGGCCATGAGCGGCGAGATGCTCGGCATCTCGCCCATGCAACTCTCCGGCGTTCCCGCCACCGACAAAGACAAGTTCGCAGCATCTCGCGAGGCCGGACGCATGATCATGGATGCAGTTCGCGCCAATCGCCGCCCCTCTCAGATCATTACCCGTAAGTCGCTCGAGAACACCATCGCCAGCGTCGCGGCCAGCGGCGGATCCACCAACGCCGTCCTTCACCTCATCGCCATCGCCCGCGAAATCGGCATCGACCTCTCCGTCGACGACTTCGACACGATTTCAAAGAAGACTCCTTTCATCTGCGATCTCACTCCCGCAGGCAAATACATGGCCTCCCACTTCCAGGCCGCAGGCGGATCGCGCCTCCTCGCCAAGCGCCTCATCGACGCAGGCCACGCCGACGGCTCCACGCTCACCATCAGCGGTCGCACCCTCGCCGAAGAAGCCGCACTCGCAAAGGAAACTCCGGGCCAGGTCGTCATCAAGACCTTCGAACAGCCAATCAAATCCACGGGCGGCCTCGTCATTCTGAAAGGCAATCTCGCCCCCGAAGGATGCGTCATGAAGATCGCCGCCGCCGATCGCTACGAACACCGCGGTCCTGCCCGCGTCTTCGACTGCGAAGAAGATTGCTTCGCCGCCGTACAGGGCAACAAAATCAAACCCGGCGACGTCCTCGTCATTCGCTATGAAGGCCCCAAGGGCGGACCCGGCATGCGCGAAATGCTTCAGGTCACTGCAGCCGTCAGCGGACATCCGGACCTCAGCCACACCGTCGCGCTCCTCACCGACGGCCGATTCAGCGGCGCCACGCGCGGATTCACCGCCGGCCACGTCGCTCCTGAAGCCTTCGTTGGTGGCCCCATCGCTGCAGTCCACGAAGGCGACATCATCTCCTTCGACATCAAGAACCGCACCCTCAACGTCGAGATCAGCGCAGAAGAAATGGCCGCGCGTCTCAAAAACTTCCAACCGCCCGCACTCCGCTGGCCGCAAGGCGTATTCCGAAAATACGTCGACCGCGTCACCAGCGCCTCGCACGGAGCAACAACGTAGAAGGAGCTTCTAGCTACTAACCATCAGCCAAAAGCTCGATCGGTTGCATGAACGGCCTTGTGAAAGGGCACCACTTTAGTCGTGCCGACAGCGACCGAATAATTCGGGGGCTTTAGCCCCTGATGAATGTTAAGAACTTCGGATATCAGCGCTGTATTGGATGATGAACGAATTTCGAAGGAGCTGGCAGCTAGAACCTAACGGCTAATAGCTCAAGGAGAACAAACATGGGAACCAAGCAAAACGCGCAATCCGCAGAGAGCAACCTCTCCGCAGAGAGCAGCCTCTCCGCAGAGAGCAACCTCTCAACGCCCACCCGCCTCACTGGCGCGGAGATCGTCTGGGCAACGCTGGTTGGTGAGGGCGTGTCTACCGTCTTCGGTTATCCGGGGGGAGCCATCCTGCCCGTGTACGATGCGCTGCGCAAGTTTCCCATTCACCACGTCCTCGTGCGCCATGAGCAGGGAGCCTCGCATATGGCCGACGGCTTTGCGCGCGCATCCGGCAAGGTGGGCGTCTGCATGGCCACCAGCGGCCCCGGCGCCACTAACCTCGTTACCGGCATCGCCACCGCCATGCTCGATTCCATCCCCGTGGTCTGCATCACGGGCAACGTCTCCAGCAAGTTGCTCGGCACCGATGCTTTCCAGGAAGTCGACATCACCGGCATAACCCTGCCGATCACCAAGCACAACTTCCTCATCAGCAAAACTGAGGACATCGCTCACGCCATCCGCTATGCATTCCAGATCGCGCAGAGCGGCCGTCCCGGCCCCGTCCTCGTCGACATCACCAAAGACGCACAGCAAGGCACCGCCGTGTTCGACTTCGAAGCCGCCAAGCCTCGCCCCTACCGTCCGCACCCGATGCTCAAGGTCGAAGACTCCGGCCTCGCTCAGGCCGCGGAACTCATTCGCAACGCAAAGAAGCCGATCATCCTCGCCGGCCACGGCGTGATGGAATCGGAGGCAATGGAGCAGGTCCGCACTCTCGCCGAGCGAGCCCAGATCCCAGTCGCCCTCACGCTTCTCGGACTCGGCGGCTTCCCTGCATCGCATCCGCTCAATCTCGGCATGATGGGCATGCACGGCGAGTCATGGGTCAACCACGCCATTCAGGACGCCGATCTTCTCATCGCCTGCGGCATGCGTTTCGACGATCGCGTCACCGGCTCGCTTTCAACCTACGCGACAAAAGCGAAGAAGATTCACATCGAAATCGATCCCGCTGAGATCAACAAGAACGTCAAGGTCGACGTTGCTCTCGTCGGCGATCTTCGCGCAGTCCTCGAAGACCTGCTGCCGCGCATCTCCGGCCGCGACGGCTCCTCCTGGATCAAGACCATCGAATCCAGCAAGGGCGATGTCGCGGTACGCGACATCAAGAACCTCCCCGACTCCGGCCATCTCTACGCTGCCCACGTCATGCACGACCTCTGGCGCATCACCGGCGGCGAAGCGATCGTCTCCACCGACGTAGGCCAGCACCAGATGTGGGAGGCGCAATACTTCCATCACGAAAAGCCGCGCTCGCTCGTCACCTCCGGCGGCCTAGGCACTATGGGCTTCGCTCTTCCCTCCGCCATTGGCGCGAAGATGGCCTGCCCCGACAAGGAAGTCTGGGTCGTCGCTGGCGATGGCGGATTCCAGATGACAGCCGCTGAACTCTCCACCATCGTCCAGGAAAAGCTCAAGATCAACATCGCCATCATCAACAACGGCTACCTCGGCATGGTCCGTCAGTGGCAGCAGTTCTTCTACGACAGCAACTACGAAGCCACGCCGCTCGTCAGCCCCGACTTCGTCAAGCTCGCCGACGCCCACGGAATTCGCGGACGCGCCGTAACCAAGCGCTCCGAACTCGCCGACGCCGTCAAAGAAGCGCGCACCACCGACGGTCCCTTCCTCCTCAACTTCATGGTTGAAAAGGAAGACTCTGTCTACCCGATGATTCCCGCAGGCAGTGCCCTGCACGAAATGATCCGCCGTCCCGGCAAGAACCCGATCGTAGAGTCTCCGGACGACAAGTAAGCCAGAGATCAGAAAACAGAGACCAGAGAACAGAAAGTCGATGCGATGGCGCACTCATTCAGGGAACTAACCGTATGGCAGCGATCGATGCAACTTACGGTCGCTGTTTACAAGCTGACGCAGGAATTCCCGCGCGAAGAGCTTTACGGTCTCACCAGCCAGATCCGGCGATCTGCGGTTTCCCTTCCCAGCAACATCGCTGAAGGACACGGCAGATTGAACACCGCAGAGTTCCGGCAATTCCTCGGAATAGCAAGGGGCTCAAATTGCGAGTTGCAGACTCAGCTGGAGATTGCTCGTGCCCTTGGTTACGGCAACCCAAAGCTGGTGAACGAAGCTGAGAGTTTGTCCAATGAAGTTGGAAAGATGATCTACTCCATACTCGCATCCGCCAAAGTGGGTGCAAAGAGGTCCGCCTCCGTTAACTGATCTCTGTTCTCTGATCTCTGAAAGCTGAGGTTTTATGACGCATACCTTCGTCGCCTACGTTGAAGACATTCCCGGCGTGCTCACCCGCGTGGCATCGCTCTTCCGCCGCCTGAACATCAATATCAGCTCGCTCACCGTCGGTCGCAGCGAACGTGCCGGCCTCTCGCGCCTCACGCTCGTCTGCGAAGCCTCTGCCGAAGCCGGCGACCGCATCCGCGCCAGCCTCTACAAACTCGAGAACATCGTTGACGTCGACGACATCGCCAAGGCTCCAAACGTTACCCGCGAGCTCGCCCTGATCAAGGTCGCCGCAAATCCGCGCAATCGCGCCCAGATCTTCGATCTGGTTGAAGTCTTTCGCGCCCGCATCGTCGACCTCACCTCAGAGTCGCTGATGATCGAGATGACTGGTGTCGAAAGCAAGATCGAAGGCCTCATCGAGATCCTTCGCGAAGACGAAGGCCGCATCCTCGAGATCTGCCGGAGCGGCAAAATGACCATGCGCCGCGGCCACCACACCTCCAGCGTTCTTAAGGCAATGGGCAAAGGTTTCGACGAGAAGCCCCTCCCTGAAAACGACCCCGAAGAGAAGTCCGATGCAATCGTAGACATTGAACCCGCTTAGCGATCTCGTCGATCTGAACCAAGTGGGTGCCCCAGGTCTCGATTCTGAGACCTGGGATATAAAACAAACCCTGACGAACAGTGGCCGTATTTCCACGAACTTGCGGTATCCTGACGCGGAAAGGAGAGCGCTTCATGGACGAAGATACAAAACCCTGCCCCATCTGCGGAGAAACCATCAAGGCTGTAGCGCTCAAATGCCGCTTCTGTAACACCGACCTCGCCGCCTACACCGCGACCAAAGAACTCGAAACCGAGAAAACCCTCTACAACGGCCACCCCGCGATGATCTACAGCATTGGCCAGTTTGTTCCCTTCCTGGCCATCGTGATCCTTGCCGGCGTCGCGATCTTCCTCCTCGAGTCGCAGAACTATCCCGGCTACACCGCATACGTTATCCTCGCCGCCGTGCTCATCCTCGGCCTGATGTTTCTTCGCCTGTACATGCGGAGCCGCGGCACTCACTACATCATCACCACGCAGCGCATCAAGTACGAGCGGGGCCTCCTCTCGAAGGTGCAGGAGTCGCTCGAGCTCTTCCGCATCGACCACTTTGAACTCCGCCAGCCCCTCGGCGCGCGCCTCCTCGGCCACTGTTCCCTGCACCTCTTCTCGTCCGACACCGAACTCGGCAACTTTGCCATCTACGGCATCCCCAATCTTTCGGCTCTCGCTGACCAGCTCCGCGACTGCCAGCTTCGCGAGCGCTCTCGCCGAAGCCTCACCACATTCGTGAAGGCATAATCCAAAGCGTGTCTTCCTGATTCACCAACGAACGCAAAGGAAAAAGAAAAGACATCATGGCTAAGACTTATTACGATCACGACGCCGACCTTTCCCTGATCCAGGCAAAGAAAGTCGCCATCATCGGCTACGGCTCGCAGGGTCATGCGCACTCGCTCAACCTCAAGGATTCCGGTGTCCAGGTGAAAGTCGGCCTCGCCGCTAACTCCAAGTCCATCGCCAAGGCCCAGAAAGCCGGCCTCGAAGTCGACACCGTTCCCAACGTCGTCAAGTGGGCCGATGTTGTCATGGTCCTCGTCCCCGATCAGACCGCAGCCAAGCTCTATGCCGACGAAATCGCGCCCAACATCAAGCCCGGCACGCTCCTCCTCTTCGCGCACGGGTTCAACATCCACTTCAAGACCATCGATCCGGCAGCAGGCATCGATGTAGGCATGGCCGCTCCCAAGGCTCCCGGGCATCGCGTGCGCGAAGTCTTCACTGAAGGCGGCGGCGTCCCCGGACTCATCGCCATCCACCAGGATTCCACCGGCAAAGCCCACGCCCTCAATCTCAGCTACCTCAAGGGTATTGGCTGCACGCGTGCAGGCGTTCTCGAAACCACCTTCAAGGAAGAGACCGAAACGGATCTCTTCGGCGAGCAAGCTGTTCTCTGCGGCGGCGTCAGCGCCCTCATCAAAGCCGGTTATGAAACCCTCGTCGAAGCCGGCTATCAGCCCGAGAGCGCCTACTTCGAAGTCCTCCACGAACTTAAGCTCATCGTCGACCTCATCTATCGGGGCGGCCTCGCCTACATGCGCTACTCCATCTCCGATACAGCGGAGTGGGGCGACTACGTCAGCGGTCCGCGCGTCATCAACGAGCAAAGCCGCAAGGCAATGAAGGACATCCTCACCGACATTCAGGACGGCACCTTCGCCAAGCGCTTCCTCGCCGACCAGAACTCCGGCCGCAAAGAATTCCTCGCCTTCCGCGAAGCTGAAGCCAAGCACCCCATCGAAATCGTGGGCAAACAGCTCCGCGCCAGCATGCCCTTCCTCGACCCCGTCACCGTCGAAGAAGTCGCGAAGAACAGGTAAACAAAAAACTCTATCCGCC
The DNA here is from genome assembly GCA_035606555.1 of Occallatibacter sp. Lineage (GTDB taxonomy): Bacteria > Acidobacteriota > Terriglobia > Terriglobales > Acidobacteriaceae > Telmatobacter. Next base: position 9,563 of record DATNFD010000116.1, on the reverse strand, counting down.
GTCGCCAAATCGCGGACAACCATACGGATTTTTGTCGTTCCACGTCCGTGAGTTTTGTAACAAGGGCACGACTTTAGTCGGGCCAAAAGTTAGATTGAAAACGATCGGGCTTCAGCCCCTGCACACATAAGGCCCTGCGATCCAAACGCAGGGCCTTTCCTTTCTCACCCGCCGATACTCTCCGTCAAGGTTACGGCTCAAGCCCGTACGCAGAACAAGAAAGAAAAATATGCGGGCTTGAACCCCCGCCGAGTGCCACAGCTCGGGAACACAAAATCATCGAGCTTTGTAACAACGGCACGGCTTCAGCCGGGCCAATACGCAAGAAAAGAGTGTCGGGCTTTTAGCCCCTGCATACAGCAGCCCTACGATCTCAATCTCACCCCACCAACTGCTCCGCAATCAATCTCACCCAAATCTGCAACTCCTCCGACCTGCCGCTCAAATCCAACTCCGCCATCTTCACCCCGAAGATTTCCCACGACGATCGCTTCTGGCACCCGATCACCATCGCCCTCAATCCCGAAAACTCCTTCAGCCTCGGATCCCAATTCAGTTCATCCGCTCGTCGCACCACCCATTTGGCGACGACAACAAGATCCTTGTCCGCGACTACCGGCCTCAGATGCAGCGCAAACCATAAAAGCGCCACACCATACTCTCGCGCCGATTCATCTTTCCACTTCTCCTTGCCCTCCGGATCTGCTCTCAGAAGGAGCCATGCAAAATCCCGTGCCGCCTCACGCATCAGATCGACCGGCAGCGCATCTAGACTCAATATCAGCTGAATCGTCGTCGAATCCGTACAACCATCGTTGTAGTGATAATTCCACGGCTCGTGTTCCGCCCGCAGAATCGCCGCACACGAGAACGCTCGCATCCAGTGCCCGAATTCGCCAGTCCTCCCCGGCTTCCACTCCGGATTCTCCGGCTCCGACCATCGAATCAGCTCCAGCACCTCCATTGGAACCCAACCCGGATTCTCCGGCAAAGCACCCGTATCTCGAAGTTGCCGCAAGGCAATCAGATGATCATCCGAATCGCAGCCATAATCCGCCTGCGCGATGCACGCCAGCTTCTCATCCGTTACGTGCGATGAGATTGCCCGCAACAGAACATCGCCATCCGGCTCAAACCGATTCAGGAGTTCCGCAATCATCGGAAGATACGTGCAGTGTATTCGTCTGCGGCTCCAGATTGCACGTCCGGCCGAGCGCTTTCCCCCCCGCAATAAGCGAAATCACATCTGAACACCGTCATTTGATCACTGGTTCAACCCCGCCGGTCCCACTTACATCTAACTTCTTTCGCCCGCATGATTCTCATTCGACTTGCGGGCCGCCCGAGAGAGGTGAACCACCGTGGTCTTCAACCTCATGCCCAAAGACCTCAGCTTTTACGACCAGCTCGAGGCCTTGATCCAGCTCGTCGTCCCCGAAGTTCAGCGATTGGGCCAGCTCCTCAATGGCATGAATGGAGACCACCAGGCCGCCGCAAAGATCGAAGAACAGCGCCATCGCGGTCACGTCCTGACCCGCCAGATCCTGCGCGCCCTCGACCAGGCATTCATCACTCCATTCGATCGCGAAGACATCTACCAGCTCGCCAACGAGCTCTATCGCGTCATTGACCGCGTCGCCAACACTGCCGAGCGCATCGTCCTCTACAACATGACCGAGATCCATCCCAGTCTCCAGGGACAATGCCGAACCCTCACCTCCATGGTCAAAGAGCTGCAAACCGCCATCGGCCGGCTGCGTCAGGGCAACGCAAAAACCGCCGAACGCCTTGCGCTGGACGAACTCGGCCGCCTGGAAGAAGAAGCACGTCGCGAGCGCGCCCGTTTTCTTTCCAGTCTCTACGCCAGTTCTCCCGACCCGCTGGAAGTGATGAAGAAGCGCGAGATTCACGATCTCCTCATGGACGCGATCGAAGCCTGCGATCACCTCGGCCGCACCATCGAGTCCGTCCTGCTTAAAAACGGCTGAAAGCATGACACTGATCCTCTTCATCATTGTCCTGGCGCTTGTATTCGACTTCCTAAACGGGTTCCACGACGCCGCCAACTCCATCGCCACCGTCGTCACCACCCGCGCCCTCACGCCCTGGCAGGCGGTCATCTGGGCTGCCATCTTCAACTTCGTCGCTGTCTTTCTCTTCGGCACCGGCGTCGCCAAAACCATCAGCGATAAGCTCGTCGATCCTAGCGCCATCGACACCTGGGTAGTATTCGGCGGACTCATCGGCGGCATCGCATGGAATCTCCTCACCTGGTACCTGGCCCTGCCCACAAGCTCATCGCACGCCATCATCAGCGCGCTCGCCGGCTCCGCCGTCACCAAGGCCGGCTGGCACGTGCTCCTGCTCAAAGGCTGGGAACCCGTACTCCTCTTCCTCGTGCTCTCACCGCTGCTCGGCATGATCCTCGGCTACATCTTCATGCACATCGTTGCCTGGATCACCTGGCGCACGCCGCGCCACAAAGTCGAGCACACTTTCCGCCGCCTCCAACTCGTCTCCGCCGCCGCGTACAGCCTCGGGCACGGCAGCAACGACGCCCAGAAAACAATGGGCATCATCGTCGCCCTTCTCGTCGCCGGCGGTCACGCGTCATGGACGCGCGGCCAGACCACGTTCCTCGGCCACCACGAAATCGCTCTCTGGATCATTCTCAGTTGTCAGGCAGCGATGGGCCTCGGCACGCTCTCCGGCGGATGGCGCGTCGTTCGCACCATGGGCTCGCGGATTACCCCGCATCTGCACTACGCCGGCGGGTTCTCCGCCGAGTTTGCTGCTGCCGTCACCATCGGCATCGCCACAATCGCGAAGATTCCCATCTCCACCACGCACGCCATCGGCGGTGCCGTCTCAGGAGTCGGCGCAACACGCGGCGTACACGCCGTCCGATGGATATGGGCCCGTCGCGTAGTTCTAGGCTGGATCCTCACTTTCCCCGGCGCTGCCCTCATCGGCGCCGTCGGATACGAAATCATCCACCTGCTGGCCCGCTCATGACTTGCACCTGCCGCTCATGCTGACCGAAATACTGCGTGAAGCCAGAACCAACTCTCATCACATTTCCCTGTTTCGTCGGTGGCGCAAGCGGATAAGCTGAACCGGACCGTTTTTCTGTTTGAGGCTCCTTGATGAAGAAGCTCCTGATCGTCGCCGTCTTCTTGTGTCTGGGGAACGTTTCCAAACTGTCCGCGCAAGACCCCCTCGACGGCCTCTGGCAGGGCTACGACGCTGAATGGCGTCACGTCTCCAATCACCTCATCGCTCTCGCCGAAGCCACATCCGCCGACAAGTTTGCATGGCGTCCGGCACCCGGTGTCCGCTCCACCAGCGAGGTCTACATGCACATTGCGATGGCCAACTTCTACCTGCTCAGTGTCACCGGCCCCAAGATGCCGCCCGATCTCAAGCAGGACGTCGAAAAGACCATCACCTCCAAGCCCGAAGTCATCGCCTGGCTCAAGCGCTCCCTCGAAGCCGTCAAGCAGGCCCACGCCGCGGCAAGATCCGAAGACGCATCACGCAAGGTGAAGATCGCCGGACGCGATGCCACCGTCGATGGCATGTACCTCCGCATCATCGTTCACGACAACGAGCATATGGGCCAGCTCATCGCCTATGCCCGCATGAACGGAATCGTACCCCCATGGTCCAAATGAGATTTACAAAACCAGGTGACAACCAGATGACCTCGCGCCACGCCCTGAAGCTCGCAACATCCGCGTTCTTTCTTACAGCGGTGAGCATCGCATTCGCACAAGCTTCGCCCGCCACCCCGGCAACACAGCCGCAACCTCGACCCACTCCGCCCACCCGCGATCCCCACACCCCCGGTTACGTTCAGGCCAAAGAAATCCCCGACGGCGCAATCCCCTCACCTGCCGCCGACGGCAACTTCATCATCGGCCCCACTCATCCTCCCGCTCCCGGCATGACCGCCACCGATCTCACCCATGGCGAAGTCATTGAGTTCACCATGAACTCTGCCGACAGCAAATACTATCCCGGCATCGCGCGCGACAAAGGCACCTTCGGCACACCAGACCCCACCGATCCCGCGAAGCTCGTCATCACCACCAGCCACCCCGCTCCATACACACGCAAGGTCGCCGTCTACGTCCCAAAGCAATACGTTCCTGGCACCGAAGCTCCCTTCATCGTCGGTGCCGACGGCCCAGACCACATGCTCTTCACCGCCATCGACAGCCTGATCCCCGAGCACAAAATCCCAGCCATGATTGCCATCTCCATCGCCAACGGCACCGGAGATGCCCAGGGCAGCGAGCGCGGCCTCGAATACGACACCATGTCCGGCAAATACGCGCAGTGGGTCGAAAACGAAGTCTTACCCCTCGTCGAATCCAAAGCGCACGTCAAGCTCACGCACGATCCCGATGGACGCGCCGCCACCGGCGGAAGCTCCGGCGCAGCCTGCGCGCTCATTATGGCCTGGTATCACCCCGAGCTCTACCACCGCGTCCTCGCCTACTCCGGCACCTGGGTCAACCAGCAATGGCCCTACGATCCGAAGACGCCGCACGGTGCATGGGAGTTCCACGAGCACCTCATCCCGCAGAGCCCGCCCAAGCCCATTCGCATCTGGATGGAGGTCGGAGACAAAGACCTCTACAACCCCAACGTCATGCGAGACAACATGCACGACTGGGTCGAAGCCAACGAGCGCATGGCCCGCGTCCTCGCAGCCAAAAAATACCACTATCAGTTCGTCTTCGCCCAGAACGCATTTCACGTAGACCGCGCCGTCAAAATGCAGACCCTCCCCGAAGCCCTCGAATACGTCTGGCAAGGCTATAAAGAAAAGCAGAAATAAAGATAATGTTCGGGTGCACCCGGCTCCCTCGCACTTGGGGACCGGGTAACAGCGAGCGCTAGAAAACAACTTTTGCTGCTGGTAGTCACCAGCGAATCCGATCGAATAGCGCTCGCAGTTTTTCGCCTCGCTTGGCATTCACCATCTCTACAAACGAAACCCGCCCAGTCAGGTGTGCGCGAAAGTCCGCACGCCTCTCTCGATTCTGCGACTCCACCCCATGCCGGAGGCAATTTGTCAGCGTTGCCTTCAGCACGTCGTAGTCGCGTCGAATCACATTCAGATGGTCGTTCGTCACGATCCCCGCCAGGTACTGCCTGACGCCCCGCCGCATGATCCGTGTCTTGCGATGATGCACAGTGAATCCTTCTTCCAGCAGGATCGCTGCCGCATGAATCGCGAACCGCTCTGCGCCACGCTCGAATTCCGTGCCCCCAGAGAACGCTAGATCATCCGCGTAGCGCGTGTACACCGCCTCGCTCGCCTCCGCCAGGCCCGTCAACCTGCAGTCCAAGCGATACGCACAGATGTTTGCAACCGCCGGCGAAGTTGGCGCGCCCTGTGGCGGATGCGGCCACGAATAGAGCTGCCGCGCCTCCGCCATCCGCAATGGTTCGATCCCACTTCCCTTCTCCGTCCAGAGCGATCGCGGCGCCGCATTCGTACACAAACCACCCAGCAGATTCGCTACTCGCTCCGGATACCCCGCCGTCCGAAACATCGCCTGTACCCGCGGCGCCGATATCGACGGAAAAAAATCCCGCAGATCCATTCGAACCACGACCCGTTGCCCAACATGCGGTGCCGCGAAGCTCTTGATCGACCGCCCTCGCCGAAACCCATGCACGGCCGGATGCACCGGAATTTTCTCGAGGATCTCCGCAAGTATCTGCCGCTGCATCTCCTTCAGCCGGTGCTTTGGAGCCTCGATCAGACGGACATCGCCGCCCGGTTTCGCAAGGAGCCGATACCGGTAGTGACTCAGCGGTCCTTCAAATCCATTCTCGCGGCGCGCAAGCATCCGTTTTAAATCGGCAAACCACTCCAGCTCCCCTGGCGTCACATGCAGCCATTCCGCAAGGGATCCAACCGTCTCGATGACCGGAACTGGCCACTTTCCGGCAGCACGGTGCGGCTGCATGATTGGAGCAGGCGGAAGCCACTCAGCAATGCGCACAGACTTGCCATGAACCCGCAACGCTCCCGCAAGCCCTTCATCCGTTTTCAGAAAGTGAACAACGCTCCGTCGGCGAGGCCGCACTGCACTTCCGAAACGCGCCACAAAGCGCTGCGACATTGGGCGAATCCAGCGCCAGCGGTGTCCAAGGGTTTGCACCAGCCGCGCGGCGATCGCATTTTCAGTCGCCTCGCCCGACACCATCGAATTCGCCAGCGCCGCGTAGAACCCCGGTCCGTGCATAGAAAAATGCGGCGAAGCACGCCAACGAAGCTGGCCTTGCGTGATCCTTTCCACGCCGCGCGTGGCGAAGATCACCCGATGAATCTCCAGTTATTCACGTTTCCCTGGGGTAACCCCGGAGAGGACCGCATCAGAACGCAAAGCTCCGATGCAAGCCCGGCTTGGCGTGCTCCACCGCACCAGCATCATACCAGCCTGTCTTTTTTGGTGCCCCGGTCCCTCGCCTTTGGGGACCGGGGAATTAGGACCGAATGCGGTGAAGAAGCCTGTCTCCCTGATCTCGAACAGCTACTTTTTGTCTAACCTGAACGCCGCCGCCTGAAAATCTCCTCTGAAATCGTCGCCCATCACCAGCCCGTGATTCATCCACCACGCGCCACTCGCCGTCGTCGGACTTCCCTTCTGCACCGCGCCCTCAATCGGCGTCAGAGCATAGTCCGCCTTCGGATCGAGCCCCTTCAGCTTCAGGATCGGAAACCCTCTTCCCTCTTGCGTCGAGTGAATGAACAGAAACACTACCGACTGGCTCTTATCTTTGTTCACCGTCTGCGTCGCGGAGAACTCGCTTCCATTCCGTGGCGAAATCAACCGGTACAGATCCCCCTGCACAATCGTCTTCTGCACCTCGTGATACGCGGCAATCAGCCTCTTCGCCGTCGCCATCTCCTGGTCGGTGAACTTCGTGATGTTCGCGCCGATTCCCAGCGAGCCCTGCATCGAACTCAGCATCCGGTACTCAAGCGAGGTCGACCGCTTGTTGCCCCAGTGCGGCGAGTCCGTCACCCACGCCATCATGATCTGCGGCGTATACGCGTAGGTGAATCCATCCTGCTGCGTAAGGCGGTCGAACGGGTCGGTATTGTCCGACGGCCAAACCTCATCGGCGTACTGCAAAATGCCAAGATCCACGCGCCCGCCGCCGCCCGAGCACGACTCAATCTCCACTTTCGGATGCCGCTTCTTCAGCTCCGCCAGGATGCCGTATAGGTTCCGCACAAACGCGACGTAAACTTCCTTCTGCTCATTCGGCGGTAGCTGATCCCAGCCCGGCTCGCTCCAGTTGCGGTTGTAATCCCATTTCAGAAACGCAATATCGTTCTCGTTCAGCAGCTTGTCGAGGAATCCCAGCACGTAATCCCGAACATCCTGCCGCGCCAGATTCAGCACCAGCTGATTGCGCGACTCTGACCGTGGCCTTCCCGGGAAATTCAACACCCAGTCAGGATGTGCGCGATACAAATCGGAATCCGGGTTCACCATCTCCGGCTCCACCCACAAGCCAAAATCCATATGCAACGAATGCACCTTGTCGATCAGCGGCTTCAGCCCGTGCGGAAACTTCTGCGGATTCACATACCAGTCGCCCAGCCCCGCATGATCCGTCTTGCGCTGCCCGAACCACCCGTCGTCCATCACGAACCGGTCCACACCCAGCGCAGCCGCCTTCTCCGCAAGCGCGGACTGTCCCTCTTCGCTCACATTCATTTCGGTCGCTTCCCAGGAGTTGTAGATCACCGGGCGCGGTTTCGGAGCCGCATCTTCGCCATCACAGATGCGCCGCGGAAGCACGTGCGCAGTCTCATAGTGATGCAGCAGCCGCGATGCGCCGCCAAGCCCGTGCGCGCTGTACCCGCCATAAAACACCGGCGTGTCCAGTTTTTCGCCCGGCTTCAGCACATATCCGAAATCGAACGGATTGAATCCGCCGGTCACTCGAATCGCATCGAGTTGATCCTGCTCCACGGTGATCCGCCACGACCCGCTCCATGCCAGCGCTCCGAACCAGACCTCTCCCGCATTCTCGTCCGGCCTGTCTCCCGCCTCGATCGCAAACCAGGGGTTCGCCTGGTGCCCCGTCGATCCGCGCCGGCTCTCAATCACGCGTTCTCCCGGCTTCAACGTCTCCTGTGTCAGCGTCCACTCGCCACCCCAGCGACCTGTCAGATAATCCAGCGTGTAATGTCCAGCGGGAACAGACCACGCCGCGGCCGCAGCCTGCTCAATCGTGATGGGCTGCTCCTCCTTGTTCTCGATCGTCGCCGACCGGGAAAGTATCCCCGACGCCGGATCAATCGCATAGTGCAGAGTCACAAACACCTGTCGTTTGATGTCCTTGAGAACGACATTGAATCCATCGGTTGCGTTCTCATGACGTTCGTAGTGCAGCACCAGGTCCCGATTCCCATCCGTGAATGTGACCTTCAGCGCCGGCTCCACAAATAGACCCGCGCCCCATCCCGCATACTCCTGCGGCGTCGTCGTATAAGACGAATCAAACGATGCCGCCTCCCGCTTGGGAACCGCCGTCGGAATTCGATCCGTCGCCCCCAGTCGTCCCCCCCAGTACAACTGCTGCAACTCGCCCCGCGAGTTCACCCCAAATGCATACGTGACGTTCCCGCCATCCAGGCGAAACACCTTTGCCCCCGCGTCATAACCAGTTGTAGAACCCTGCGCCCCAGCCCCCACTCCTGCCAAAAGCGCACCGATCACGAACAACATCGCACGTTGCATCAGCTGTTTCCCCTCTGTGTCTTTCAAAGCGCCCATCATAGCGGCTCTCCCGCACCTGTCACAATCGGCTGCTGGTTCTTCGCAGTTCACCCGCAATTACAGCCGGTTCACAACAGTTCTTAACAGCATCCCGTGGTGCCATCGGCTATCCTGAAGTCGACTCTAGCCGTATTCAGGAAACCAGGGCCAGCTCCAAGCCGATCTGCAAAGTCGACGCGACCAACAGGAAGCGGCGACCTTGAAATTCAGCGAGAAGCCTGAAGTCATTTCCTGAAACGGCCGTCGCTGGAGGCTCTGGATGTTCTCCCCTACGTTGTCCACACCTGCCTGTCCAACGCCCGCCGAGAATATCGCGGCCGCGCTCGAGCGCATCACGCCGCTCCAGGGGCTTCCATTCGAAGACCGCCTTTGGCTTGCGCAGCACGGCGAAGAAGTCATCGCGCAGCCGGGCGACATTCTCTTTGAAGAAGGCCAGCCAGCCGACCGCATGATCCTCATACTCAAAGGCGAGATCCATGTCCGCCGTCAGCGTGGCGGCCCCATGGAGCTCTTCATCGGCCGTACCGGCCAGATGACTGGCCTGCTCCCGTTCTCTCGCATGAAAGCCTCCGGCGGCCAGGGATTTGCGATCAGTCCAGTCTGGGCCCTTCTCGTCCACAAGGATCAGTTCCCCGCCATGCTCGCCGCCATTCCGTCGATGTCGCAGCGCGTGGTCTCCACGCTGCTCGATCGCGTTCGCGAAGTCACGCGCATCGAGCAGCAGGCCGAAAAACTAGGCGCCCT
>DATNFD010000115.1:0-10390 GCA_035606555.1 Occallatibacter sp. | reverse complement strand
CGACCTGATCCTTGTCGTGTGTCTGCTGTCCAGCGGCTTGGACGCGCACCAGAGCAGTGGCAGCGAACAAGGCGATCGGGACAACGAGGACGGCGGCCAGGCCGCGGCGCGTTCCGGCAAAGGCTTGGCGGAAGGAGACGTCGTTGAGAAGGCGCTCGATGCGGCGGGAGAGAGATCCACTGCGAGCCATGGCAACTCCTATAAGCGTTGGGCGCGGCGCGGCCGCGAATTCGAGTAGGATCTGGGCGTAAGAAGCTCGATCGGCAGCTTCTTCGAGGCCGGCGCGATCACTGATCGCCTCGGCTAGGTCAGAAAGTTTGCGTTTGAGCCACCAGCCGAGCGGGCTGAACCAGACTGCGGCAGCGTAGAGGCCGGCGAGCAACTGGATATAGAAATCGCCCTGACGAATGTGGGAGCGCTCATGGGCGAGGACAATACGCAGTTTCTCGGTGTTCCAAGCCTCGTAGTTGGATGGAAGGACAATGGAGGTGCAGATGGTGACAGGCGATGCGACTCGCTCGCTGGAGCGAAGACGCAGCGTTGCGGAGTGCGAAATCTGCGGGTCGGCCGCGATCGGTTTTGCCGAGTAGAGGAGGCGAAGGGCAGCGACTAGCCCGCAGAAGAGCCGAAGCGCGAGAACGCCTGCGACGGCGAGATACAGCCAGAGAATTCCTGTGAGGATGGACTTACCGCTGACGCGTGAGGGAATTGCAGGCTGCATAGCGGGAACGGGAACAGAAGCCATGTCGCCTTGAGAAGGTGGTTCGGAAACGTTGTAGCTTGCCGTATCCGACGCGGGCGCGGCGGTTTCAACTGGAGCTGTTGCATGGCTTTCAGAGGTGTCGGTGATGAGATTATCGCCGAGATCCTGAGCCGGCGCGGCGGCTTGGGCAGCAGGAACAGCCGCAGAGAGTGGTTTGGGTTGTGGCGAGGTTTTGATGCGCGCCTGCAACTCCTCGAGCAGAGTCTGTGGGTCGTCGGGGATGACGACGCGGACGTTCGCGGGCAAGACGCTCCAATGCGCCGCCGCATAGGGTAGCAGCAGCGGCATGCCAAGGGCGGAGACGAGCACGAGTCCCCACGCTGCTTTCTGCGCGAGAACGTTTTTCACGCCGAAGATGCGCAGACCAGCCCAAACGGCTAGTGCGAGCAGAACAGAACGAAGGGCAGCTTCCAGCAATAAAGAGGAGCTCATTCGGCCTCCTTTTTCGACTTTCCCGTTTGCTTTTGCACTTCTGCGATACGCGCAGCGAGGCGCTGGAGTTCAGCGCGGTCGAGGACCTTGGAGTCGACCATGCCGACGAGCAGGGCTTCAACGGAGCCATCGCAGAACCAATCGACAATGCGTTTGACTGCGCGGCCAGCGACCTTCTGCCTTGACTCTGCTGGTCGATAGACGTAGGTGCGATCCTCGACGGTGTGTGCAAGGTAGCCTTTTTCTTCGAGACGACGCAGGACGGTGCGGACAGTGGAGTCCTTGAGCGGGCGGTCCAGTTCTTCGCGGACGCGCTCGGCGGTGAGGGAGCCGGAGCGCCAGACGATGGAGAGGACTTCCCTTTCCAGTTCTCCGAGTTCGGCGGGGTCGTGAGTGTTACTCGCCATAGTGTTACAGACTGTAACATATATCCAAGGTGAGCGCGTAACAGATTTTTTCGAGGAAAAAGCAGGTGAGAAGGCGATCCGGTTGCAGGCGCAGGCTGAATTGGTTGCCGCGATGGTTTTTGTAGGATAAGTTTCATCGGCTGGCTTGTTCTTGAATCGGTTGGGACCCGGACCATTGTTGCTCATTGCTGGATGCTCGAAACGTGCAGGCCATGCCCGTGGCTTTCCCCGGGGACCGTCGCTCCAACTCCGAAGCGACGATTAGCAACTTCGAGCACTTCGGGCAAATCGCCCAACATTCACGCGAAAAGTAAGCCAGAAGTACGCCGCGATCAACAAATCTAGACGCAGGGGCATGGTGGGTGGTCCAGAGTAGTCTCATTTTCAAGCATTGTGGGCGGGTGGTCGCCGACTGGGAGTTGGCAACAAATCGACCTCAAGTTCAGGGAGGCCGGTGATACGACCAGAATGGAAGCAGCCCTTTTTCCGAGTAAATCTCGAGTTGGTCTAACGCATAAGTTTCAATGTGCGTTTCCACCGCGTATCCGAAAAGAAATGCAGCGCAATGTGGCCCATCCACGCAAGCTTCTGGCTGACGCCCGTCTTTTCGTACTCCCCTTCAGTAGCCTTAAACGACCAGTAGTTAAATAGCGGCCGTCCCATGATATTTGCCCTGGGCACGAATCCCCAGAAGCGCGAGTCCAGGCTGTTGTGCCGGTTGTCGCCCATCATGAAGTACATGCCGGGTGGAACCACCAAGTCGCCATCCTGGATATAACTTGAGAAGTTCACAGCCCACGACTCCGTTGACCCTGATGCCTCTGCTGGGGGTACTGCGGGGAAATCATCAAGAAACTCGTTGAAGTTAGCCGCCGTGGTCGGCTGCGCAAATCCCACCGGTTGTGCGACGCCATTCACAAACACAATGCCGTTGCGGAGATGAATATGATCGCCGGGCACGCCAATCAATCTCTTCACCAGAGGAGTGTACTTCGGCGTCCCATCGGCGTTAGGCGCATCAATGCCGGGTTGGTAAACGGGCTTGTGGAAGACCACAATATCCCCGCGTTTCGGTTCGCGATACCTTATGAGCGGCATCCAGGAAGCGGGCGGCATGAGCGTGATCTGGTCGACAACCAGGTGATCGCCCACAAGCAGCGTGTTCTCCATCGAGCCCGAAGGGATGACGTAGTTCTGAGCCAAGAATGTCAGGATGAATAAGCCCACCACCAGAACAGAGCAGACGCTGGCGACTGCCTCAAATGGTGTCTCTTTCCTTTCAATATGGATTGAAGCTGGGGGCTCCTCCGAATGTCTTTTTTCGCTGATTGTCTTGTTCATCGCGCATGACAAGATTAGCAAATGGCCGTCGGACTACCGCTCTGAGCGGCTTTTCGCCGACTCGGCATTTTGAAGGATCTTTGCCGGCGCTGTGAGACGAAATCTATGCGGTCAAGTGCCACGTGTCCCAGGCCCGAGATCGCGGACATGGGGACACCAAAGCATCGGGGAAACTGGGCCACCTGGCGAACGGCAACTTCGAGTTCCTCCACTTCGCTGCGCTCCGGCCGGGATGACAGTCTGTCTTGCAGGCAGCGAGTTGCGGAGAGTACTTGTTCATAGTCGGCGACCCGACAGACGATCAGTCTTCGCCGTTGACTGAACTGCTTGCGACTGCGCACATCCGATCCCTGCGCCCGGCGCCGGAGGTGTGCTGCGTCACTCACAGCGACAAGTTTGTGCGGTCACAGATCGTACGGGGGACAGGTATCTAGATTGGAGGGAACTTTCAGGTCTCTAGTGTCGTTAACGGCTATAGAGATTCCCATCTGGAATTGAGGGACCAATGCAGATGCTGCTGCAGAATTTTCGTTTTGCACTTCGAAGCTTGTCGAATGCTCCGGGGTTTTCATGCATCGTGATCATCTCGATTGCGCTGGCGTTTGCTGCGAATGCGACGGTATTCAGTGTTGCCAACGGGCTGCTGTGGGGAGTGCTTCCCGTGAAGGACGCTCAGAACGTGGTGATGTTCTCTGAGGGGCGTTCCTTTTCGTACCCCGACTACGTGGACTACAACGCGCAATCGGGTGAAATCTTTGAAGGCGGGGTGATCGCTCATTTCCCGCTGATTCCGGCGAGCCTGGGTGGCACGGGAACTCCGGAGCGGATCTGGGGGCAGGCGGTGAGCGGCAACTTCTTACCGGCTGCTCAGATCGCAATGATCCTTGGGCGGCCGATCATGCCCGAGGACGATCGTGCGGTGGGCAGCGGACGCGTCGTGGTGCTGAGCCAGGCCCTGTGGAAACAGCGGTTCAACGGGAATACGGGGATCGTCGGTCAACAGGTCATGCTGAATGGGCACAGCTACACGGTGGTGGGCGTCGCGCCTCTGGGCTTTTACGGACTTGATCGGGGGATTATCTCGCAGTTCTGGGTGCCGCTGTGCATGACTGAGGAGATCATGCCGGACCTGGCGGGATTAGCAGGTAGTCGTAATAACCGGGGCAGCAAGTGGGTGATGCTGGATGCGCGGCTTCGTCCCGGCGTGAGCCGTGCCAGAGCGGCCGTGCTGGTAAATGTGATCAAGAAGCGGCTCGATGACACGTATCGCAAGGACGAGAAGAACCACGAGAGCCTCACGCTTCAGCCAGCCGGAGGACTGATTGCAGGCTCGATTACGCCGGCATACGCGCTGATGGGCGTACTGATGGGCGTGGTGGGGCTGGTGCTGCTGGTGGCGTGCGCCAATGTTGCCAACCTGCTGCTCGCGCGCGCAACAGGCAGACAGAAAGAGATCGCGATACGCCTCGCGATGGGCGTGGGTAGGCGGAGACTCGTTCAGCAATTGATGATCGAAAGCCTGCTGCTTGCGCTTGCGGGAGCGGCAATTGGTTTTGCATTGGCAGCGGTTGCGGCGCGCGCGATCTCGAATTTCCGATTGCCTCTCCCCTTCCCCATCGTTTTCGATTTCAATGTTGACTTGCGGGTGGCGGCGTTCACGCTTGGACTCTCTGTGGTCACGGCCCTGCTTTTCGGGCTGCTGCCTGCGTTGAAGGCGTCGAATCCGGACCTCGTGTCATCCCTTAAGGATTCTGCACCGACGCTGGGGCGCGAGGGCCGCTCGCGGCTGAGGAACTCGCTGGTCGTTGTCCAGGTGGCGCTGTCGCTGGTTTTGCTCGCGACCGCGGGCCTGTTCCTGCGCAGCCTCGGGAACGCCTCTTCCATCGATATTGGATTCAAGCCGGACAAGGTGCTGCTGATGAGCGTGGATCCAAAGCTGCACAACTACTCCAACGAGAAGACCGCGGAGTTCCTGAAGCAGCTTCGCGAAAAAACGGAGGCTCTACCGGGTGTGCGATCGGTCAGCTTCATGAGCGTGGTGCCACTCAGCATTGGGACCGCAGACTATGACTTTGAAGTTCCCGCAAGCAAAGATCACGGCGCGAAAAAGAGCAACGCAAATGTGAACAGCGTGGGGGCGCGCTACTTCGAAACGATGAGCATTCCCCTGCTGCGCGGACGCGATTTCGACGTGCAGATTGATGATGAGCACGCGGCAATCATCAATGAAAAGATGGCCGCCGATGTGTTTCCTGGACTGGATCCGATCGGCCAGACGTTCAGCGATGAGAAGAAGGAGAAGTACACCGTGATTGGGGTCGCGAGGAATTCGAAACTGCGGACGATCGGCGAGCAGCCGGTGAACTGTGTGTACTTCTTTCTGAACGCTGCCCCGGAGAAGGCCATCAGCTTTTTTGGGATCACGGTGCTGGTGAAGACAAGCGGTGATCCAGAACGCGCTTCGAGATCACTGCGAGAGCAGATTGCGGCGCTCGACCCGAACATGGCGATCTTCAACTCCGAAACCATGGAGGATCACGTCGACAAGGCGTTGCTGCTGCCGCGCATCTCGGCATTACTGCTGGGGATTTTTGGCTTGGTGGGGCTGACGCTCGCATCGATCGGGCTTTATGGACTGATGAGCTACTCGGTGCGGCGGCGGACGAGGGAGATCGGAATCCGCATGGCATTGGGAGCGAAACCACCTGCGGTGCTGAGCATGGTGTTTCGCCAGGGCATGTTGTTGACCGGCATTGGGCTGGCGATCGGCCTGGGAATCTCGCTCGCAGTGGGACGCTTTACGGCGAGCCTGCTGTATGGGACGAGCGGATCGGATCCGATTACGTTCCTGGTCGTCTCTGCAGTCCTGCTTGCAACGTCCGTTGTCGCGATCCTGGTGCCTGCAGTTCGAGCGACGCACGTGCAGCCGACGGTGGCGTTGCGGTGTGAGTGAAGTCTGCGTTCGTTGGGAGTAGCGTTGCATCCCATGTCCCGGAAGCGGAACATGGGGCAGCTGGCGGTTGTTCGAGTGTGTCGTAGTCGTATCCCATGTCTCCAAAAGCGGGAGACATGGGGCACCCGGCCGAGATGTGAGTGAGAGAGCCCTCGTGGTTTCTTACCGAATCCGATAAACGAATGCGTCCTCCAGGTACTCATCCCCGAAGGTCTGATTGCCGAGACGCATTCCGTATGTATCCTGCGCAGAGCCGAACAGATCACGCAAGGCTTGAATGAAAGGGCGTCTCATCGGCAGTAGAGCAACAGGTGGAAGCCCGGGAAATCGAATGCCTACGTGCTTTAGGGCAGAATCGACTTCTGAATAGCCCGCTCGTGGCGAATCCTGATTCAGGTGGTCAGAGGCAATGATGAGCCGCCATTTTTCAAATTCGGGTAGTTTGGCCCAGAGCGCAACATTTGGACTTTTGCCAGCTTGATCGAGCGCTTTGACCACCCTGTCGCCGAGTTCGATATCGAAATTTACCAATGCAGGCGAACCCATGGCAGCAAACCTCCTTTCCCACGTTCGATGGCGTCCAACAGCGCGACCGCTTCCGCCGAAGTCTTCTGATCGTACCGGCTCTTCTCCGACCAATCCTTGATGGTGCTCCAATCCAGTGCCGAGGCTGGATCGCCATCCATGAGCTTTTTCAAATCGGCGCTGAGCCCGGCAGCGGTAACGAGACGGCTCAGATCATGTGTGTAGATATCCTCGATCTGCCTTCTATCCAGAGGAAAATCGTACTCTCTTGTTTTCTTCGCGATGCAAGCCTTCAACGCACATTCAAACGCGTACCCTGCCAAATAGTATGCGCCTTCCGATAATCCGGCGGCGAACAAAGCCTTGGATTCCTGAAGGCGCACGTTAGACAATCGTTGCAGATCGGCCCGGTTCATCGTCTTTCCCTAAAACTCTTATGCGCGGCTGAGGTAGGCGCCTTCGCTGGTGTCGACGCGGATCTTCTCGCCTTCGTTGATGAAAGGGGGCACCTGGACGACCAGGCCGGTTTCGGTCTTGGCAGGCTTGGTGACCGACGAGGCAGTCGCCGACTTGAGACCTGGTTCGGTTTCGATCACCGTGAGCTCCACGAAGGTGGGTAGATCAACGCCAACTGGCTGGCCATCGATATAGCTGATTTTGATCTGCAGATTGGGAGTGAGGTACTCGACGGCGTCGCCCAGCAGAGAGCTGTTGAGCACGGTCTGCTCGTAGTCGACGGGATTCATGAAGTAGTAGTCGTCGCCGTCGGCGTAGAGAAACTCCATGGTGATTTCGTCGACGGAGACCTTCTCGATGGCGTCGGCGGAGCGAAAGCGGTGCTCGAACATCGCGCCGGACTTGAGATTGCGGAGCTTAGCCTGGATAAACGCGCGAAGGTTGCCCGGGGTGCGGTGCTCAACCTTGAAGACACTGTGCAGAGTGTCATTGTGCTTGATGATCATGCCCGGACGCAGTTGGGTGGCGGGAATCGCCATAAAGATGAAACTCCTTGCTGTACCTGGAAAGTAGGCGATGCTGCGCCTCGCGCGCAGATCCGGCCATGTTCCATTGTAGCTTAGGGGATGTTGTGGGGTAGTTTCCGGGCAGAGGTGAGATGAGACGTAAGTGGATGCCGATTGGCGGGTTGCTGCTGCTGTCGCTGCTATGGGCAGTGGGGTGGTTGCGCGCGGATTTGTCGCCGGGATCGGGCGGGTGGCTGAGATTGAATCCGCTTTGGCAGGAAGCGGCGCTGCTGGGAGTGTTTGCGGTGGCAACGGCTCTTGGGGGAGTGATTCTGAAGAGGCGTTGGCCAACCGGAAGAGTCGCGTTCAGAACGGTGCTGGCTGGATTTGGACTATTCGTTGTTCCCGCTGTGTTGGGCTTTGTGGCAGGAGAGTGGATTGACGGTGCCACGCGCGTGGCGCTGTTCTCGTTGACGCCGCTGTTCGCTGTGATCTTCGAGCCGCACATAGGGTCGAACAGCGAGAAGGGTGAGACTCGTGGTGCTTTCGCGGCGGCGATGATCGCTGTGGCTGGGACGTTCCTGATCTTTCCTTTCGAACTGCCGCACTCGTACGCGTCTGCGGGAGCGATTCTGGGAGTGCTTGTCGCAGCGGCATCGGTTGCGGCGGCAAACTGCGTGGGAGTGGGACTCGTGCAGCAACGGGGTATATGCCGGCTCACCTTTGCGGCAGTAGCGTGCGGGTCAGCTTCAATCCTGTTGGGCATTACGGGCTCGATCGGCATCGTCCGCAGGAGTTCGCCCATTTCTATGGATGGCTGGGCTGTCTCTGATCTCGTTGGGCTGGCGCTGTTGTTCTGGCTCATGCGGCGAATGAGTGCGGTGCAGATGACGACGCGGTTTCTGATTGCGCCGCTGCTGGCGAATCTGATGACACTGGCTCTGATCCGACCGCATGTGGAGGTTCAGAGCTGGATCGGGTTGCTGCTGATTGCGCAGGGCGCGGGATGGCTGGTGTTTGCGAAGGCGGACGGCATCGCGGCTTCCGGGAGGTCCTTCAAGCTCGATTAGCCTGCCTGCGGCTGAGCAGGTAAATGAGCTCAGCCACGGTGATGAGGAGGCGTGCAAAATATACGATTGGATCGCATTTCTTGCAAGTTCAATTGCCGACGGGACTTAGCTGCACGCTCTGCCCGGTTTTGGCGGATTGGCGGGCGGCGTCGAGGATCTGCATGACGATGACGTTGGTATCGAGGGCGCTGAGGTCGCCTTTGGGGACGATCTGGCCGTGCATCACGGCTGCCAAGTAGGAAAGCGAATCGTGCTCGGGACCAGGAAGTGCGGGGGCGGTTTCGGTTCTTTCGTGATTATCGTGCTGATGGCGGACGCGAACGTCGTTTGCGGCGACGGTGATGACGTAGCCATTTGCGCCGTACACTTCCATATCTTTGCGGGCGAATGGCCAGTTCCATGAGGCCTGGATGACGGCCTGGGCATGGGGGTATTTGAGAACTATGGTAGCGTCGTCATCGACGTGGGGGTAAATCTCGGGCTTGTCCTGGTTGGTGACGGCGGTGACGGACTCGGGAGTTTCGCCGTGCATGAGCCAGGTCATGAGGTCGACGCCGTAGCAGCCGAAGTCGTAGAGGGCGCCGGCGCCGTTCTGCTGCGGGTCGGTGAGCCACTTGAGGAATTCTGGCTGAACGTTGATCTCCTTTGGGCCTTCGTGGCCGTCGTGGACGACGACGCGGCGGATATCGCCGATACGGTTGTCGCGGACCTCGTCGTATGCTTCGCGGTTGCTGGGATACCAGGTGGTCTCGTAGTTCACGAGGACGTGGATCTTCTTCTCGCGAGCGATGCGGCGGATGGCCTTGGCATCTTCAAGCGAGATGGTGAGCGGCTTCTCGACCATCACGGAGACGCCGTACTGCGCGGCAATTTCGATGGCGGGACGGTGCTGGGCAATGGAGGTGTAGACGAGGACAGCGTCGGGGCGGGCGCGCTCGATCATGTTGGCTTCGGATTTGTAGAAAATCTCGTCAGGCAGCGAGAACTGCTTGCCGTATTTCGCGCAGAGGCTGGAATCTGCATCGGCGATGCCGACGAGCTTTACGTCCTGATGCTTCGGAAGCTGCGAGAGGAAGCCGGCGACATGGCCGTGCTCGAGGCCAACGATGGCGACTTTCAGTGGAGCGGGCTGTTGTGCGTGGATCGTCATGACGACCGTGGCAAGCAGCGCGAGCGAAAACAGAACATTTATGCGACGCATTTCAGTGGCAATCTCCGTAACCAGCCGATTGTACAGATTCGAACTCTGAAGACTTGACGCGATCGAGGAATCGAAGGTTCGTACAACGTCGATGCTGGATGCAATCGAATGCTGCCAGTGAATACGAAGCGATGCCACCCTCTGCTGGCGGCGAGTGACAACTCGGCATTGGTGAACATGATGTTCCTCCTTACGGGATACCAGCCGGGCCGGATACCCCCTCCCCCCGGGGGGTCTCACGTGTTTTCAACCACTTACGGCTGGAGGTGGCTGTAACCCGCTGAAAATACAGCGGTTAGAATCTAAAATGAACAAAACAGATCACTTACGGCTGAACAGCGCGGTTTTCGTCCCGCTTTTTGGGACAGAACACATTGGCGTGGAGTTCCGGACGGATGTTCCACGGTAGGCGCGGCTGATTTCAGCTCATGGATTGATTATGGGGAATCCAGTGAATTGGTCTGCAAAACGGATCGGACCATTTTTGCGTTGCGAATCAGGGCATTAAGGAGATGTGGAGATTGGAGAGGTCTTTAGGGGTGGTTGGGGGGAGTATCGGGCCGGATGGTTAACCGATTGGTAATGTACGTATAGGCGACTAGAACGAAGCCGCTGACGCGGCGGACGCTACCGCGTGTGCTGACGAGGAGAGTCGTGGCTGGGCTGGCGGATAAGGTGAGGGTCACAGGAGGAACTTGTGACCCGACTACGCCAGATGATGTTGGAGGAACTCCAG
>DATNFD010000114.1:0-41727 GCA_035606555.1 Occallatibacter sp. | reverse complement strand
ATGCAGTAGGCATACCATGCCATATGGAGGCACTCCGTGTGCGGACAAGCTGGTAAGCCAGCCGCTCGTTAGTGAAGCTCTGTGAACTCAGTTTGGACAACGGTTCGACACAGGGCGAAATATCCCCAATTGAACTACCGGAATACTATCCCTCACATAAGACGACTGGCAATGTTCTGCATCACGTTCGCCTTAAAAGGTGAGTAGGGAAGCCAAAAGTGTTTTCATAAGAGGAAAACTTACTCGCACCCTATCGAAAATCGTGCATATTAGGTCAATTTGTTTCATTTTGTGGAGAATCTTAAGGGTAAATAGACCCGAAACGGCTTCGAAGCATCGGGGTATGCCCGACTACGGTCGCATGAGGTAGGCGATCCGAACCACGAGCAGGGCTGTAAAAAGAGCCGAGATGATCAACAAAACGGTGACCAGGCGCATGAATTTGGAAGTGCGTCTTGCCAGGTTCACCAGCTGTTCTGCCAACTCAGCCTGATCGGCAGCGTGCTTCTGGACTGATTCCTGCAGTGCAGCGAACTCGTCCTCGATGCGCCGGATGGCTCGCTTTTGCTCGCCCGTGTGGAACGTCAAGGCCCGCTGATCGGCCTGGAGGCTTGCGATTGCCTCCTGCATGGGCTTAAGGTCAACCTCCTGCCCGTGGCGATTGGCGATGAGGTTGGCGGCTGCTCCCGCAACATTGCCTTCAAGCAGGGGCAACAGGTTTCCGACGAGGGGCAGCATCGTTTTAGCAATCCCGACGGCGCGTTCCAGCTTTCCGGGCTTCGGGGGGACGGGGCGGGCGAGTGCATTTGTGGCGGATTTGGGCACAGGGGTCTGCTTTTGTTTCGGAATGACGGTTGGGGGCGCCGCCGGTCTGGCTTGTGGATCGGGTTTTGGCGCTGCCGATTCGGGGCCAAGGTTGGGTGGCGTGGTGCCCTCGGGACGGATCAACGCTTCGGGACTGTCGTAGTTCGCATGCCTCACCTTTGGTCCACGCGGAGTCAGTGCGCCGGGCGCTTCAAACTCCGAGATAATATCCGTCGGCTTCCTGGTTTTATCCGCCGGGTCGTTCGGATCCGGCCCAAGGGGATCAATCATGAGGCACCGTTAACTAAATATAGGGGAATCAACCCAAACCAGCATTCTGAAAAACCGGGATGAATTCCGTATTCTGAGGAGCGAGGAGCAAAGCTTGAGATCCGTACTTGTCCGTCCGCTACGGAGTTTGCAGCGCAACGTTCTTGCCGGGCTGATCACGGTGGGCCCGCTGTTTGTGACGTGGCTGGTTTTCAGTTTTCTGCTGGATAAGCTGGCGAAGGCGGGGCAGCCGCTGGTCTACGGGCTGCAGACGATGTTTCCGGAAGCGTGGCTGAGGCAGCCGTGGATTCAGCCGGTGTTGGCAATCGCTCTAACCCTGCTGGTGCTGTATGTCCTGGGAAAGGTCACCTCATTGGTGATTGGACGGCAGGCTCTGGGCCTGTTCGAGTCCGTTCTGGAGAGGTTGCCGGTTGTGGCGAAGGTCTACACGTCGGTGCGGCAACTGCTGGACTCGATGATGGCGAAGAAGGACACGAACCAGCGCGTGGTGCTGGTAGATTTTCCGATTGCCGGCCAGAAAAGCATCGGGTTTCTCACACGAACTCTTATAGATGCGAACACGGGCGAAGAACTGGCAGCCGTGCTGCTGCCCAATGCAATCAATCCGACCTCGGCATTTTTACAGCTACTGCCGATCAGCCGCGTGACGATGACGGACCTGAACATGGAGCAGGCCATGAGCATGCTGCTGACGGGCGGTGCCGTTGCGCCGGAGAAGATTGCATTTTCGCCATCGCCGATGCGGGAGATGTCGAAGACCTTGTGAGATGTTTCGTTTGGCTCGGTCGCGCCCACGGGGCTGCGTTTCAAGGCGCCGGGGTCCTGAGGCTATGCAGGGACTGGGGCCGAAGCCATCGAGGGCGTCAATACGTTTCACACCGGCAGAATCGGCAGCAAAGGGAAAATGCGGAGGAATCGACGCGTTTTGGTTTGCATGAGCAAGGCGAGCAGGATTGATCGAACCAGACGTTTATGATGGACCTTCTTCGAATTCCCAAGGAGGGCTTGCACTGAAATGCGTCTACGCACTGCAATCTGGTTGCCTATTGCTGTCTTGAGTGTTTACCCCGCTTTAGCACAAACAAAATCCGCAGCGTCCGCTCCGCAAAACTGGGTGGGCACCTGGGCTGCATCGCCGTTTGATGGCGACCCATGGCACGGAGTGCCGACGATTGTCGACTCGACGCTGCGGGAAATTGTGCACACGTCGATCGCGGGTAATGCGGTTCGAGTTCACCTGACGAATGAGTTCGGGAGAGAGCCGCTTCGCGTAGACGCAGTGACCGTGGCAACGAGCACGGGAACCAGCAGCGTGGATACTGCGACTCTGCATAATCTGACCTTCGGGAATTCGCCTTCTATTGTGATTCCCGCGGGCGCAGAAGCAGTCAGCGATCCTGTGGTCATGCCGATTCCTGCGGCGGCGAACCTCGCGGTGAGTATCTACCTCCCGCTGCAGCGGGTGAGTAATGTTTCCGTGCATTCGAGCGCGCAGCAGGACAACTTCATTGCGCAAGGGAACCATGTTCGGGATGCCTCGTTCACCGAACCGGTGGTTACGCCTTCGTGGTACTTCCTGAAGGGAGTGGATGTTCAGGCATCGGAGGCAAACGCAGCGGCGGTGGTGGCATTTGGCGATTCGATCACGGATGGAGCGCTGTCGACCCAAAATGCGAATCACCGTTGGCCGGATTACCTGGCCGCGCGACTCAAGGCGAATCCGGCGACGGCGAATCTTTCGGTTCTCGACCAGGGTATCGGCGGCAACTGCATCCTGATTCACTGCGTTGGCCAGAACGCTCTGGCTCGGTTCGACCGGGATGTGCTGGCGCAGACGGGTGTGAAGTACCTGATTGTGTTGGAAGGAATCAACGATATCGGCAGACTGCACAGCCCGAACTTGCCGGAGTATAAATTGACGGCAGAGGATCTCGAGCAGGGGCTTATGCAACTGGTCGCGCGTGCGCACGTGCACGGGATAAAAGTATTCGGGGCGACACTTACGCCCTATAAGGGAGCAGGCTATTTCACGGAGAAGGGCGAGCAAATTCGCGAGGCCTTGAACCAGTGGATTCTGACTTCGGGTGTGTTCGACGGGACCATCGACTTCGACAAGGCAACGCGCGATCCGGCGAACCCGCTGGTGTTTTCGCCGCAGGCGGACGGGGGAGATCACTTGCATCCGAAGGATCCGGGGTATCAGATCATGGGGGATGCGATCGATCTCAGCCTGTTCCGGTAGATTTCGGAAAGCCGTTCGATTCTCAGACGGCATGTGGGAGCGGGTCCGATCGGGCCGCTCCCATTGTTTTTGGCCGATGCCGAAGACGCAGCAACGGGCTTTCTAGAACCTAAACTGTCCAAAATGCAGCAGCTACGGCGGAGATATTCCGTGACCGGGAACACTTTGGGGGTGTGCCGGTGTCTAAGAGAATAGGCGCGCGGGGCAATCTCAGAGCTTCGCACCCTTCGCGCTCGGATAGTACGGCGCCGGGCAGGTTTTGCAGGTCCGGGATCAACTACCGCAGCGGGAAGCGCACTGGCATGAACGGAGTGAAGAGATGCCAAGTGTGGCGCTGATGCGGTAACGTGGGGGGAACTGGATTGCAGGCGGATCTCACCATGGGCAATATCGCAAGCGCGCTGTCACTTCAACCCGACGAAGCCGCACTGATCGCAGAGTTGCAGGCGGGGTCTGAAGAAGCGTTTGCCTGGCTGATTACTCGTTTTCATCAGCCGATCTACTCTCTTCTTGCGCGCACATTGCACGATCGCGCCGACGCGGCCGATCTCACGCAGGAAGTCTTTGTTAAGGTTTTTCGCGGAGTGGGGCGTTTTCATGGGGAATCTTCTCTGCGCACGTGGATTTACCGCATCGCTCTTCACGAGGCATCAAACCAGCGGCGCTGGTGGATGCGTCACAAACAGCAGGAAGTACCAATTGAGCAGGAGATCGGTGACTGCGACTCAGGCGGCTCGATGAAGTTGAAGGAGACGCTGGTCGATCCGGGCGAGTCTCCTTTTGAGATGGCACTGCATGCGGAGAATCGGGCGCGGGTTGAAGCGGCGCTCGGCCAGGTCCAGGAGCCATTCCGCACAACGCTGATACTCCGCGACATTGAGGGATTCGTTTACGAAGAGGTAGCCGAGATTCAGGGGGTGAATCTCGGAACAGTGAAATCGAGGCTCGTGAGGGGACGAGCCCTTTTGAAGGCCATTCTTGAGGAAGCTCGTTCCACTGAAGCTGCTGTATCGCATCGTGGGTTTGAGGTTTCTCTCGGAGAGGAGGCGAGATGAGCGACTGCAACTCCATTCAGCCGAAGTTCTCGGAGTATCTCGACGGCCGGCTGACCGGTCACGAGATGCAGAGCATCGCCGCCCACATTGAAAGCTGCCAGGATTGTTCAATCGAGTGGGCAGGTCTAAAGAAGACGCAGATGGCATTGGCCTCCCTGGGCCCGGTGCCGCAACCCGAGGACCTGCTCCTGCGGGTCCGGGTGGCTGTGAGCCAGGAGCGCGCACGGAGCCGCCGAAGCCTGTTGGAGAGGTGCAAGCTGGCATGGGACAACACCATCGGGCCGTTTGTATTGCAGGCGGCAGCCGGGTTCGCCAGCGCTGTGCTGTTGCTTGGCACCGTGACGGTGCTGGTGGGCATGTTCACGCGACCTGAGATGGCGCACGGCGCTGACGAACCGTTGGGTATGGCGACTGCTCCCCACTTTCTTTATCTTTCTTCAGCCGTGAGCAGCAATGATCAGATCCGTGAAGTAAGTGGCTCTGTGGTGGTTGAAGCGTACATCAACGGAGAGGGTGAGGTTTACGACTACCGCATTGTCTCCGGTCCCGTGGACGACAAGACCCGCGAGCAGGTCGAGAACCTGCTCCTCTGGAGCCATTTTGAGCCGGCGCGCTTTTTCGGCCAGCCGGTCCGCGGGCTGGCGGTGCTCTCATTTTCGGGCGTCTCGGTCCGGGGATAGATTCAAAGACCAATGTTGAAAGCCGGTCCTTGCTTTGATGCGAGGACCTTTCTTTGTGCATTGTGCTTCGTCTAGCTGTGTGTTCCCTGGATTTTTACGGTGAGTTGCCGGCGGGATGCCTGCGTTTCCGATGCACTCTCTGCCCGGCTTCGACCCGGCGAATGCCGTAGACTTCATGCAAGGTCCTTGTTCATGCCGTTAAGCCGTTTTCCTATCGTTGCCAGCACGCTCGCGGTCGCAGTTTGTTTTCTCTCAATATCGGACGCTTCGGCGGTCTTTGCTCAGTCTTCGAGCAGCAGCCAGCAGGGCTCATCTTCGCAGCCCGTCCAGGAAAGAGCGCCATCTCTAGTCGATCCGGCTGGTCCGACGATCTCGCTGATCAGCTCTGAACAAGTCTTTTTTATGGCGGCCACCTTGAATGCCTGTGGGTACGATGAGGGGCTTGACGACAGTGCTCCGGTTCGCAAGCGGGTCCGGGATGAGATGAACGCGGCATTTGCCAAGAGCGAAAAAGCCCGTGCGAGCAGAGACAAGATCTGTCTCTATATCGCACAGCATCGGATGAGCGGCTCGGAGCGGGATATCTCCCAGTACATTTCATTAGCGCTCTATCTCAGCCCACCGCCGGCATTGGAAACAACCGTTGAACTGCCGGAGATGCCGCCCGACTCGACCCAGGTGGTCGAGATCGTTCCGTTGTTGAAGGACTTTGCCCAGGCCGTCGATTTGCACGGGATCTGGCTCGCTGTGCGTCGTACTTATGACGATGAGACCAACAGCCTCCATGATCCGCTGTCGAAGATGATTGTCTCAACCAATCTCTATCTCAAGATGCCGGCTTCAACGTACTCGGGGCGGCGCTTCATCGTGCTGATCGAGCCTATGCTCTCGCCGAAGATGGTGAATGCCCGGATTTACGGTACGGATTATGTGGTGGTGTTGTCGCCGGTAAACGGCACGATCGACATGCAGGATGTGCGGCACGTCTACCTGCACTATGTGATCGAGCCGCTGCTTTATTCGCGCACGAATGCCATTGATCGCATGCAGCCCATCCTGAAAGAGGTTCGGGAAGCTCCGCTTGAATTCCGTTATCGGTCCGAGACGGTGCCGCTGGTCGTTGAGTGTCTGATAAAGGCAATTGAAGCGCGGACGTTGAACACGGGGATTCCGGACTACAAGATCCCAGCGGGAGTGAGCCGCTCCGATCTGCCCCGCTACGAGCGCGAGCGCCTGGCAACTGTGCAGAAACAGGAGGCAGTCCGAGTCGCTG
Source organism: Occallatibacter sp. (assembly GCA_035606555.1). Classification (GTDB taxonomy): domain Bacteria; phylum Acidobacteriota; class Terriglobia; order Terriglobales; family Acidobacteriaceae; genus Telmatobacter. Next base: position 35,382 of record DATNFD010000114.1, on the reverse strand, counting down.
CCGTACAGCACGACATGAAGCAGGGATTCGTGCTGACGCAGTACTTCTTCGAACAGATGATTCAATTCGAAAAGGACGCTGCCAGTCTTCGCGACACTATCGGCGAAATGGTTTACGGGATGGATATCCAGCAGCAGGTGCATCGCGCCAAACAGACCGAATTCGATCAGAAAGCCGATGACGACGTTTTGAAGCAAGCCAAACCGCGAGTGCTGACGGGTCTGGACCTGGCCGAGGCGAAGCTGCAGGAGGGCGATATCGCCGGGGCAAGCGGGATTGCCCGCAAAGCGCTGGCAGAGAAGACCGATACGATCGCCTCCGTCGGCGACGAAGCGCGCGCCGATTTCATCCTCGCGCGAGCGGCGATCATGACAGGTCATCCGGAGGATGCGATCGACAAGTTTCAGAAGACGATTTCAATGAGCAAGGAACCTAGGCTCGTCGCCTGGTCTCATATCTACCTGGGGCGCATGCTTGACCTCGAATGTAAGCGCGACGAGGCAGTCAGTGAATACCAGCAGGCGCTCGCCAGCCGGGACGGGCAACAGGATACGCGCCTTGCGGCCGAACGCGGGGTGAAAGCCGCATACGCGGTAAAGGGGCACAGTTGCGAAGAGGATGCGGATGGGCCGGACGTCGGTCAACCCCCGAAATCCGACTCGTCCGCGCCACAGGGCAAGCCCAAACCACAATAATCGCGCGGCAGAGCCTGCCAAAGAGGCCCTTCGGCGACGAATCAGGGGACGCGTGTCATGAAAAGCTTGCTGCACGCATCAAAGATTTGAGCCTTCACGCTTCCCTGGGGAATGCGTCCGGCGAGGCTTACCCCCTGGAGGATCGATGCGTCGACGTGATTTCGTCCGTGCCGCACTCGCGGTCGGTGCCGCTCCCAAATTTCTGCTGAGCCAGCAGGCTGCTCCTGCTCCTCCTCCGCCCGAGCCTGTTCCGTGGCTTCTTGGCCTCAACTCTAAGACCCCGATGCCGCATGTGGAGGCTGCTGAGCAGGTAGCCACTGTGGAACTGCGCTTCTTTCCGCCGCAGCAAATGGCGACTCTCACGCGACTGAGCGACGTGCTCATGCCGCCCATCGGCGACAAGCCGGGCGCTGTGCAGGCGCAGACCCCGATGTTCCTCGACTTTCTGATCGGCAGTTCGCCCGAAGAGCGCAGGCAAGTCTACAGCAGGGGACTGGATTGGCTCGATGCGGAATCCAGGAAGAAGTTCAATGTGGAGTTCGCAAGGATCACCGATGCGCAGGCCGGTGAATTACTGAAGCCTTGGCTCCGTACGTGGCTCAACGACCATCCGCCCACCGAGGAGCATGCAGATTTCGTGAATATCGCGCATGACGATATCCGGACAGCGACGGTGAACTCCAAAGAATGGTTTGTCGCGCCGCAAGTGGGGGCGGAGCCGAAGACTGAGGAAGAACTGTATTGGTCGCCGATCCAACCTGACGTCACATCGCAGAATGCCCACTCATCGGGTGTGCAGCCGCATTCGCGGGCAATCCCGCCCTCGGGTCACCGGATGCCTTCCTACCAGCGGTGAAGGCCACGGAGAATGATCGTCGAGAAAAATTGCCATGTCGACTGAGACGTACGACGTTCTAATTATCGGTTCGGGGCATTCGGGCGGAATGGCCGCCAAGATGCTGACTGAATATGGAATTCGCTGCATCATGCTGAACGCGGGCCCGGTAGCTGACGTGACGCGCAACGCCGAACGGAAGCCTGCATATGAGTTGCAATTCCGCGGCTTTCGGCCACCGGGACAGATCGAACACGTTTTTCAGTCGAATGGTTTCAATGCAAACATCTGGGTGGATGAGCGGGAAGTCCCGTACACGCTAGAGACGGACCAGCCGTACAACTGGGTTCGGGTGCGGCTATTTGGCGGAAGGTCTCTATTCTGGTCGCGCCAGTCATTCCGGCTGAGCGACTACGAGTTCAAAGCGAAGTCGCATGACGGGTTCGGGGAAGATTGGCCGATCAGTCACACGGACCTGGCGCCCTATTATTCGCGCGTCGAAGGCATATTTCGCGTAACGGGCGCGCAGGACGGGGTGCCGCAGTTGCCGAACGGGAATTTTATTCCCGATGACGCGCCGTGGACTCTCGCATTGCAACGCTTCATCGAAGTAGCCAAGCCGCGTGGAATTCCCGTTTGCAAGCAACGGAGGGCGCAAGGCCGTGATGGATTGGCGAGTTCAGTGAACCTGCTGCTTCCGGATGCGGAGAGCACCGGAAAGCTGACCTCCATTGCAAATGCCGTTGTACGCGAGCTGACGGTGGACAAGAACACGGGACTGCCGAACGGGTGCAGTTTTGTGGATCGCCTCACGCATCGCGAGATGAGCGTCAAGGCGCGCGTGGTGGTGCTTGCGGCCGGAACGCTGGAGAGCACGCGCATCCTGCTTAATTCGAATCTGGCGAATTCGAGCGGAGTCCTCGGGCACTATCTCATGGATCAGGTGTATGGTCCGGGCGTTCTTGCTTCGGTTCCTGATGCGCGCAAAGGAAACATCAATGCGTGGATGGGGTCCGCCGCAATTGTTCCGAGGTTCAGGAATATCAATACAAAGAGCGATAAGTTCCTGCGCGGCTATGCGATCAACACGACGGCTTCCGTCGAAGCGATTCCGGCGCGGAACTTCGCAGCCTATGGCGCCGAACTTCAGCGCAAGCTGGACGAGTACTACGGCAGCGGCTTCTATATGACAATCATGGGCGAGGTTCTTGGTCGGTACGAGAATCACGTGCGCCTCGACAAGGGCCGGAAAGATGCATGGGGAATTCCAGTGTTGCACGTGGACACGAAGTACACCGACAACGAATTCAACATGGCGAAAGATGCGGTGGAGACGGCCTGCGAGCTGGCGGATGCCGCGGGTTTCGAAGTGTTATCGAAGAATGATAAGCCCAACCCTCCGGGATACAGCATCCACGAAGTAGGTACGTGCAGGATGGGAAACGATCCGAAGAAGAGCGTGTTGAACAAGTACAGCCAGAGCCACGATCACAAGAATCTGTTCATTGTGGATGGTGCGCAGTTTGCAAGCTCGGGGTGGCAGAATCCGACCATGACGATCCTCGCACTCTCGATGCGCGCCTCTGAGTATATTGCCGGAGAGATGATGCGACAAAATCTCTGAAGTGATAAGGGGAGCAATGAGCGCTCCCCCTGAATGATTCCGGTCAGCTTGAATAATCAGTATCCGGTTCACAAGTAGTTCAGAAGCGAATTTCAGGACCGAATGTTACGCGTAGATTGTTATAGGTTCCATTATTGAAGTACATCTGATCGCCCGCTTCGACACGAAGACCGATGGGCCCGAAGAATCCTTCGATACCTCCGCCCGGGTAAGCCGCGAAGTGGGTTGTTCCACCGCCGAACTGATCGAACGAGTTGCTGAAGGTGTCGCCGGAAACGGTGGTCGTCGAGCTATGGCTGAACTCAGTGAATCCTACTTTTCCTGTGACAAATGCACGGAACGGGCCCGAGGTGCCGAACTGGAACTTCGGTCCAAACAATGCTGTCAGCGGACGAGTTCTGCTGGATACGGTGGTGCTGGTCACGCTGCCGGAATTGTTCCCGGTGTTGATCGCGGTGTAGTTCTTCTCAAAGTCGTAGTTCATTTCAGCTTCAAGAGCGATATTCGGATGTACGTTGAATCCAACCCTGCCGCCGAGTCCCAGGAAGTTGACTGCGCTGCCGCCGGAAGGACTGACACGGAATAAATCGCCGTATATGCCGATGGAGCCGTGGTTGTTGTCCCAGCTGTGGTTAGGTGGATTCTGCGCATATTGCGGAGGAGGAGCAGGGGGCGGCGTCTGATCATCCTGCGCGTTAGCGTTGATTGACAAGGGAAGTGCCAGAAGCGCTACGAGTCCGGCACAGCCAAGGATGCGATTCATGAGAGTGTGCTCCAAGGTTGAGTTATCCTCGCCGGAGACTGCTCTCCGGTCGAGAAGGGTTCGCGAACGTCACGCTTTGGCAGATGCCGCAGCGCCCGAACTCGTTTCTAGATGCCTTGGATTTGCAGCGGGTTGGCAGTTTGTGGGGTTGCCTGAACTCCGTCACTTATTTGCTCTTTAGAAGGCAGCTGTTGAGAGTTGCGGTCCCTTGTGGGTTTTGAGTGGGACAGTTCGCTTGGATGCCTTGGCGCGTCTAAGGAATAATTGCAGTATTACGCGTGCGAACCGCACCGGACCAGGAGGGGCGGTGCCGGTTGCCGGGATCAGTCCAGCAGAGGATACGTGGAAGCGGTTCTAACTGAATTAGAAGCAGCCATCGGGCATCGTTTTTCCCAGCCCGAATTGCTGCTTTGTGCCTTGACGCATCGGTCGCTGGCCAACCAGCAACAACATACCGGCAGTGCCAGTTCCAGTGGCCTTTCCGCTGACAACGAACGGCTTGAATTTCTCGGTGATGCAGTGCTGGGGCTGGTCGTCGGAGAAGCATTGTTCCTGAGCCACCCCGAGTGGCAGGAGGGTGAACTGACGCGCGTGCGGGCACAACTGGTCAGCCGGCAGCATATGGCACGAGTTGCAGGGGTATTGTCCCTTGGCGATCATTTGCGCCTCAGTCGTGGAGAAGATCGCAGTGGCTTGCGCCGGAAAAGCACGGTACTCTCAAACACCATGGAAGCCGTGATCGGGGCGCTGTTTCTCGATGGCGGACTGGAGTCAGTACGAGCCTTTGCGCGCCGTTACGTTATGGGCGACACCGTCGAGGAACTGGCGGAACAACTGCGTTCCGGAGCAGCGTTGGGCAACTATAAGTCGGCGCTGCAGGAGCGGCTTCAGGCAGACCATGCCGGTGCGCCGGTCTACAGGGTGAAGAATGAGAGCGGGCCCGATCATCGCAAAAGGTTCCTGGTGGAAGTCAGATTGAAACCGGCCGATGGGGAGCCGGGGAAACCTTTGGCCCGAGGTACTGGAACCACAAAAAAGCACGCGGAGCAGGATGCTGCTCGCAAAGCGCTGGTCCGTTTGAGTGGCGGCGCGGCTACTGCGGAGGAAGCCGCTGAGATGGAGGACCAAGAGACCGAATGAGTGTCTCTACTCAAACTCCGGCTCCTCCCGCGCACAAGTCTCACATCTGGGAGCATCTGCCCACAGTGCCCGAAGCATTGGCTTCGCTGATGCGCACGGTTGTCGTGGCGCTGTTTCTGCTCACGTTCGTACTGCAGCCGTTCCTGATCCCTTCTGAAAGCATGGAACGCACGCTGCTCGTCGGAGATTTCCTGCTCGTCAACAAACAGATTTTTGCGCCCGCAGGCAGCAACTCCAAATTTGCTCACTGGCTGTTGCCATATCGCGACGTGCAACGGGGCGATGTCGTGGTTTTCCATCATCCCGATCCGCCCTATCTCGTGAAACGAGTTATCGGTATTCCCGGTGATCGACTCCGTATCGATGGAGGCAAAGTCAGCGTCAACGGTGTACCTCTCGATGAGCCATACGCTGCGTTTGAGCCAGTCGCTCCCAACCAGTTCGGTGAGAATTTTCCGACCACCATCTATACCGACCCCAACGTTGACCCGACCTGGTGGCGGGAGATGCAGAGTCTCACGCACAATGGGGAACTGGTGGTGCCGCCCGACGACTATTTCATGATGGGAGACAACCGCAATCACAGCAAGGATTCGCGTTTCTGGGGATTTGTGCCCCGGCAGGCCATCATGGCTCGGCCTCTCGTGATCTACTTCTCGCTGCGTCGGCCTTCCACCACCGATGTGCAACAGGTCACGGATGATAGACTCGGACACGACAGGGAACTCTCGGCACGCCTGGCGGCATTTGCGCGATGGAAGCGCATCTTCCGCATAGTGCACTAGATTGAACGGCTATTCCGAGGGCTCCATCACGGCACAGAGCGACAGGATGACCACGAAGAATATGCCGCCAGCCAAAGCGCCTGCTGAAACTGAGCCCATCTCCCAAGATAAGCACGAAGAAACTCCGTTCGAAGCGGCGGCGAGCATCTGTTCCGTCCTGGTCGTCGGACTCTTCATACTGACCTTCATTGCACAGAACTTTGTAATTCCGTCCGGTTCGATGGAGAAGACGCTGCTGGTGGGCGACCACCTCGTCGTTGACCGGATCACGCTTGCACCGCCAAGCAGGTGGATGCCGCTGGTTCACTATCGTGAGCCGCGGCGCGGGGATATCGTGGTCTTTATCAAGCCAGGAACTATCGATAACGAAGGCAAACCCACGATTCTCTTTCTGGTGAAGAGGCTGGTCGGGGTTCCCGGTGATCATATCCATCTGCATAACGGAATTGTCTACATCAACGGGCAGGAGCACCCGTACCCGTACGCGCAACCCACCACGCCGGCGAACTACACGCCCTTCCTGGACGAATTTCCCTCAATACCTCCGGAAGGAAACGGTGATCCGAACAACGGTACACCCGATGCCTGGGCAAACGAGTTTTCGAGTCATGTTGTGGGTGGCGATCTCGTCGTGCCTCAAGGCAAGTTCTTCATGATGGGCGACAACCGCCACGACAGCCTTGACTCGCGCTTCTGGGGATTCGTCCCTCGCGAAAACATTCTCGGCAGACCTCTGTTCAACTACTGGTCGTTCAAGACGCCGGAACGCCAGTATGAAGAGACCGGCATTGGAAACAACGTTGCCTGGATCGCTCATGTGGCTCTGCATTTCTTCACAGATACGCGCTGGAAGCGGACGCTGCACATTACTCGCTAACCTCGGCCATCGCTGCCGGAGAGCTTTCCATCAGAACGCATACGACCACGATGACGGACGCAGCGCAAGGCCGACAGCAAAGGCGTTCAAAGCTCTGGATTCCGGCTTTGGTTTTGACCATCCTGGTCGCGATCATCGTTCTTCCGCCACTAGTAAGCATCAATCGCTACAAGACCCGCATCGCGAGCGCGATCTCGAACTCGCTGGGGAGGCCGGTGCATCTTTCAGGTGTCGAACTGCGGCTTCTTCCGAGGCCGGGTTTCGTCATCACCGATCTTACCGTTCAGGAGGATCCCACGTTTGGAGCTGAACCGGTGCTGCACGCCGGCGAAGTGAAAGCGGCGATACGCCTCTTTTCCCTCTGGCGCGGTCGTCTCGAGATCAGCCGCATCAGCGTGGATGAAGCAAGTCTGAATCTGGTGCACACGACAGCGGGTCGCTGGAACATGGATAGCTTGTTTCGCACGGCAGCGCAGGCGCAGCCTGACGAATCGAGGCCGCGAAGGCAGCCTCTGCCTTATCTGGAAGCGACGAACTCTCGAATCAACATCAAGCAGGGCGTGGAGAAACTTCCTTATTCGCTTGTGAACGCGGACCTTTCGTTCTGGGAGGAAAATCCCGGAGACTGGCGTGTCCGGTTGAAGGGACAGCCCGCTCGCACCGACGTCGCCCTTGAACTCGGGGATACCGGAATTGTGCAGCTCGAAGCGAGGATGCGTCGTGCACCGGAGTTGAAGGTGATGCCGGTGCACGTGGAGATGGAATGGCGCGACGCTCAACTCGGACAGCTTAGTCGTCTTCTTATCGGCAGCGATCCAGGATGGCGCGGCGATCTGACCGCAGAAATGAAACTCGACGGGACAGCGGAATCGGCACAGGTGACCACGCGGCTGCGTGCAGCAGGTGTGCATCGCGCCGAGTTCGCACCAGCCGAGCCGTTGGACTTCGACGCGAACTGCGGGCTTATTTACCACTATTCCGCTCGCACCATCGAGAAGCTCGCTTGTGACTCGCCACTCGGAAATGGACGGCTCCTCATCAAAGGAAATCTGCCGAGTGATGGCCAGCCGAAGATCTCACTCGAACTCGACAAAATTCCAGCGCAGGCCATTCTGGATGTGCTGCGAACGGTTCGTCATGAGGTTGGGGCGGGAGTGGAAGCCACAGGCACACTGAGCGGGAAACTCGATTACGATGCATCGTTGCCGGTAACAGCCCCGCAGCCTCGTCCTGCGAAGGCAAGTCATCGCGGCAGATCTGTAATCAAGGAAATTTCTGCGAGTCCCGGACCTCTGACGGGCGGCATCAGCATCGATTCAGTGCGCCTCGGCGGCGGAAGCTTAGAGCAGCCAATCGTTATCCAGAAGGCATTGCTGGAGCCTGCGCGAAACGAAGACGGCTCAGGCGAGGTCCTTGCCGGATCGTCAACCATACCTGCAGGAGCATCCGTCCCACTTAATCTCTCAGTTCGCATCACGAAAAGCGGATATCAGGTTTCCGCAAGAGGGGCGGCAACTCCGGCACGTCTCCGGCAATTTGCCAAGGCAGCCGGCCTGAAAGAAGCCGGCGCACTGGATACGATCACGGGCGATCCCGTCGCACTTGATGTGTCGATCGCCGGACCATGGATTCCCGCGCCTGAGATTCTGCTGGCGGAGAGCGAGGGATCCAGTGATGCACCGGTGTTCGCAGACGGCGATGCAGGACCGCGGACACTGCCGGATCGCCTATCGGGAACCATTACACTGCACAATGCCAACTGGAAGACTGATGCTCTACCGACTGCAGTGCAGATACCACAGGCTGTGCTGCACCTCAGCGGAGGAGCAAGCACGTGGGACCCTGTCGCGTTCGTGTATGGACCTCTCAAGGGCACAGCGCGGCTTTTGATCCCGGTGTGCGATCCGGACCAGCAGTGTCTGCCCACGGTCAGTCTGGATTTTCTGGAGCTGGATGCGAAGGAACTCGAAACGACGCTGCTCGGTTCGCAGCAGAAGGGAACCCTGTTATCGACGGTGCTTTCGCAGCTGACTTCTTCTTCTGACCATAAGTGGCCCGCGTTTCAAGGAATGCTGAAGGCGGAGACATTCGTTCTCGGGCCGGTAACGCTCGAGAACGCGACGGCAGATATGAAAGTGTCGCCTGCCGAAGCCGAATTGACCAGCGTTGATGCCCAGGTTCTGGGCGGCCAGGTCCACTTGACTGGCAAAATCGAAAATGGAGATAAGCCTTCCTACTCACTGGAAGGGCAGGTTCAGCAGGTAAACCCGGTTGAACTGTGCCGCATGCTCGAACTCCAATGTTCGGGTCAGGCGGTTGACGCCGCCGGCACCGTGCAACTCGCAGGCTTTACCGCGACGGATCTTGCGTCGTCTGCGAAAGGCACATTGCATTTCGAGTGGAAAAAGGGCGCGATCAGCGGTCGTGTTTCGAATGGTGCCGATGCCGTGCCAGCGGTGTTGACCAGATTCGATGAGTGGTCTTCTGGCGCTGACATCGCGAACAACGGGATCACGCTCAAGGACAGCAGCATCAGGACTGGGAAGCGGGTTACAGCGGTCAAGGTGGCGATCACGTTCGGCGAACCGCCCAAAGTCAGCTTTGCAGCGGCGAAGGCTTCCAGCCCCAGAAAATAGGCGGCTGACAACCGGATCATTACAATCGATACATGGCACTGAAAGTGGTCTCTTCCCCAGTCGAGATTCGCTGTAAAGGCGTGCTGTTCGACATGGATGGCATCCTTATCTCCTCCATCGGATCCGTGGAACGCAGCTGGACAAAGTGGGCAGAAATGCGGGGGGTCGATCCAGAGTTTGCCCGCAAAACGGCTCACGGACGGCGTGCGATTGAAACAGCCGCGCTGCTGCGGCCTGATCTCGATTCTCAAGAAGAACTCCGGCTTATTGAGGACATCGAGTTGGCGGATGGCGAAGGGCTTGCAGTGCTCCCGGGTGTGCAGGAACTGCTTCGTGCCCTTCCATCAGATCGCTGGACCGTCGTGACGAGCGCGACAGAGAGGCTGGCTCGACAGCGGCTGGAGCAGGCGGGCATTCCGGTGCCTGCACGACTGGTGACGGCTGATGACGTAGAGCAAGGCAAACCAGACCCTGCTCCCTACCTGGCCGGTGCAGCTCTACTCGGATTTCCGCCAGAGGATTGCGTGGTCTTCGAAGATGCAGAGTCCGGAACATTGGCTGGCCGCGCCGCAGGATGCACAGTGATCGCAACCACGTTTTCTCACGAGGCGGAATCGCTTGCTGCGGCTCACTATCTCATCGAGGACGTGACGGAAGTGCGGGTACGCACTTTGCATGGTGAACAGGGAATCGTACTCACGTTCAATCCGCTGGCCGAGTGAACTCTACTCGTTCGCTTCAATGCGCCGGCCATGCCTATCCTGCAAGGGCCGTGAGCTTAAGCGGAACAAAAAGTTAAGTGTGCGGATTTGCTCCAGGCTGACGCTGATCTCGTTTTCGAAGACGAACCAGCGCACGCCTTCTGTGCAAGGCGGGGTTGAGAGAGAACCCATGTACGTCCAGTAACCGCGATCAGCGGGCAGAAAGCCTCGCGGATTTACCATGTCTGACACTTGTTCCTTGGCGCCGGCCGTCTTGGGCAGGTGCGGCCACAACATCGCCAGCACGGCGTTCGGGCTGCCGCGATCGAGTGCCATTCGAATCTCAACAATCGCCAGCTTTCCGTCTGAGCTTTTGTGGAGCAACTCGACATCCATGTCCGTGAGCTTCCCGTTCACTGCGCTTTCGCTGGGATGATGAAACTCGAACTGTTGAAGCTCGTAGCGCTCCCCATTCGCCAGGATGTAGCTACCAGGCTTTACATGAGCGATGATGAGATTTCCCGTGTTTTCAAGCTCCAATGAAGCGGCCATGTAGTGGAACTCGATCGGCTGAAGGTTCTTGTTCAAACGAGCGTCGTGGATATCGATTGGCGATTGCTCGTGTCCTTTGGAGCACGCCTGGTAGGCGGGGTCGAGCCTCCCCCATGCGAGGGCGCCGTTCTTTCCGGAGTAGTCCCAGTGGGCGCCTGACTGTGCAACGGCACATGCGGACCCAAGCACAAAACCGACGATCAATGCACAACGGCGCATGAAGAGCTCCTGTTTCTGAGTGACGACATGGAAATTCTAAAGCACGGATAGAGAAAGGGTGGTTCCGCATCGGTGCTGGAACCGCGCCAAAACGGAATGGGACCCTTTTGGGGTCCCATTCTGAGCTTCTGCGCTTTGCGGCTACTTTGCGTTTCCAGCCGTTGCAGCAACGCCAGCCTGCTCCGCGAGCTTCGTGGCTTTGTCGGTCGCCTCCCACGTGAACCCCGGCTCAGTGCGGCCAAAGTGTCCGTAGGCTGCCGTTTGCTTGTAAATCGGGCGGCGAAGGTTCAGGCTGTCGATGATTGCCTTCGGCGTGAGGGAGAAGTTCTTGCGGACGAGTTCCGTGAGCTTCGCCGGACTGATCTTTCCGGTTCCGAAGGTGTCAATCAACACGCTGACAGGCTCCGCAACGCCGATCGCATAGGCAAGCTGAACCTCAGCCTTATCGGCGAGTCCCGAAGCCACGATGTTCTTGGCGATATAGCGCGCCATGTAAGCTGCCGAGCGGTCTACCTTTGTCGGATCCTTGCCCGAGAAGGCGCCGCCGCCGTGACGGCCCATGCCGCCGTAGGTGTCGACGATGATCTTGCGGCCGGTCAAGCCGCTGTCGCCCATCGGACCACCGATGACGAATCTGCCAGTGGGGTTAATGTGGTACTTAGTGTGCTCGTCAAGCAGCTTCGCGGGAAGAACCGCCTGGATGACGTGCTTGAGAACGTCCGCGTGGAGCTCGTCGTTGCCGACGGTCTCAGAGTGCTGGCTCGAGATCACAACGGCATCGATGCGGGCAGGCTTGCCGTTCTCGTCGTACTCCACCGTGACCTGGCTTTTGCCGTCGGGCCGCAGGTAAGGCAGCTTGCCGTTTTTGCGGACCATGCTGAGCTGGTGGGTGAGCTTGTGGGCCAGGGAGATAGGAGCAGGCATCAGCTCCGGCGTTTCGTTAGTGGCGAACCCGAACATCATGCCCTGGTCGCCGGCACCGCCGGTGTCCACGCCCTGGGCGATGTCGCCCGATTGCTTGTTAATCGATGAGATCACAGCGCAAGTGTTCGAGTCGAAACCGTAGAGGGCATTGTCGTATCCAATGGACGCAACCACGCCGCGGACAAGGCTCTGAAAATCCACGTAGGCCTTGGTAGTGATTTCGCCCGCGATAACCACCAGGCCGGTGGCGGTCAGGGTCTCGGCTGCAACACGGCTATAAGGGTCCTGATCGAGGCAGGCGTCCAGAATGGCATCGGATACCTGGTCTGCAATTTTGTCAGGATGACCTTCCGTGACCGATTCAGAAGTAAACAAAAAACGATCGCTCAACTTCGCATTCCTCCCCATTGAAGGGACTTAAGTAGATTGCCTGCCGCGAGTGGCTGATGATGGCAGTTGCAGCGGAAGACAAGGCGCATCGGCCGACGGGAGTCGGAACCTGCCTATCTATCTATGGTAATTGCGGGACGGCTGAGCGGGCAAAGAATGGCAGGGAATGGTCAGAACAAGGGACCCAGAGGAGCAATGGGTGGGGTCAATGGGGGGCAGCGTCCCGGCATTGCAGCGCAGTTAGTGGCCGCTGCGCGGCCTGTTTGCGGAGTTTGGGGCTGGGGGTGATCGTATCCCGATCCTGAGTTTTCGATATTGACCTCTTTGGCGGGAGCTTTCGATTGGCATCCGGTTCCCGCTCATCGCCAAAAGCCGCGATGAACGGGGCACAGCAGTGTTTGCTAGTCGAGTGGTTCTTCGGCAGCGATGAAGGAGCCGTCTGCGTCCTGGCAGACGTCGCGGACGACCTGGGAGGGGTCGAAGGCGGCGCGCTGTCTGGCGAGACTGGATGCGAGGTGGAGCCCGTAAATGAGGGTACCGGCGTGGTGACGGTCGATGCGGGATGCCGTCATGGCATCGACCACTTGCGTCAGGGCGATGTGGATGCCTGCCGCGTCTTCGATGGAGGCGAGGTCGATGGTGCGGTCTTGCCTCTTCTTGTGCCGCGAAGCGTGGACGGCGGCGTGGAGATGCTGGTGGTAATAGCAGTACGATTTCTCCCTCAGAGCGGGTGAGTGGCAGCGCGAGCCGTTGGGCATCAGATGGCGGCATTCCTGGAACATGGCTTTCTCCTGGAAGGGGGTGTACCCCATACTCTGCAAAGAACTATCCTGTTATCAATGGCTTGCGAAAGCGAACGTCGGCTAAGCTGCTTGTTGTCAATGGCTTCCGGCGCAGAGTCCTGAGCTGAAAGGAGTTATAGGTCAGAGAACAGAGAACAGGGAACAGAGATCAGGGAAAAGGCGTCAGTGCTCCGGTACTCGGATCGACTGGAAGCTTAGAACTCTCCCCTGGTTCTATTGTGAAGAAGCCGGCGAATTGGCCGGCAAAACGGAAGCAGGCTTTTTCTGTTTGGAATCAGCGACTAAGGGTGAGGGGGATCCGGGAGGGACTTGACTGCTAGAGACGCAGCAACTTCGCAAAGATCGCTTGCTACCAAGGATGGAAGCAGTCGTAGTTCCGCTGACTGACGATTTTTCCATCTTTGAACACAAGGAACATGGCGCAATCAGCGCGCATCTGAGAGCCGATTGCCAAGTTGCCAAATGCCACTGCGAGAGTTCCGGTCCATTATTACGGAACACTAGGGCCTCCGCTCTCTGAAATCGCTTCAAACCGTACGGCATGGCCCTATCGTAATATCCATTCGATGTTGATCAGAAGACCCGCTCATCGCGATAAAGCCGCGATGAACGGGGCACAGCTTCCGAGGCAGCAGAGCAAATCTTGAAAAGGATGAACGGCCACCTGCCGATGGTCCTATCGTAATATCCATTCGATGTTGATCTGAAGACCCGCTCATCGCGATAAAGCCGCGATGAACGGGGCACAGCTTACGAGGCAGCAAAGCAAATCTTGAAAAGGATGAACGGGCCACCTGCCACAGCTTACGAGGCAGCAGAGCAAATCTTGAAAAGGATGAACGGGCCACCTGCCAGATCGCTACGAGATTAGTGTTTGAACCAGGAAGCCAGGTGGGCGACGACGGCGTGGGCTTTGGTGGGGACGGGGACGACGGAACTCCACCAGCCGGCGCGAACGCCGACGTAGCGGACGGTCAGGTATCCCGCGAAGGCAACGATTGCAACGAGAACGGCTGCGCCGACCCAGCGGAGCCGTACTTCCATTGCCTCGCGGCGCTGGATGCGTTCTTTGCCGACATTGGAGGCGAAGGTAGCCCATCCATTGTCGGGGGTGTCGACGGTCAGGCCAACCTGGTTGGTGGCCTTCATAAAGCGGTCGGTCCAGTCCCGGGTGTCGAGGCCGAGGGCGCCGACATAGCCGCGGACGATGCCCTTGCTCAGAATGCCGCCGGGAAGCTGCTGGTAGCGATCCTGCTCCAACGCAACCAGGTGGCGCTGGCTGATCTTGGTGACGGCAGTGATCTGCTCGAGCGCGATTCCGCGCGATACTCGCTGCGATCGAAGCTCTTCCCCAAAAGTACTCATTTGGTAACCAGTCCCGTCATAATAGCCCGGAGCTTTTCCACAGGCAAGTTACGAAGGACATTTCGCGTATGAACCAACTTTATCACCCTTAGTTATCACTGAGCTAGGGGGAGGAAATGTGCGTTGCGTCACTACGGATTGTGCAAAAAGACTTCGGGGCCATTTTGAGTGTTTTCCATGTGCAAATGATGCCCAAAACCCCGGAATCTCACTCGAGGTACCCAAAATGCAATCCGAAGTGGACTGTTAGGCTAAGTTGAGGGCCTGGGGCCGACTGAGTCTTCATGAATAAGCTTGTCATCGCCAATTTATTGCATCGCCCGCTGCGGTCGCTGATCAGTGTCACGGCTGTCGCCCTTGAAGTGGTCATGATCCTGTCGATTGTTGGAATCTTCATGGGAATGCTGAACGATCAGAAGCAGAGAACGAACGGAATCGGCGCCGATTTGATGTTTCTGCCCTCGAACGCCAGTGTGTTCAATGGCGCGAGCGGTATCGCAATTCCTGTCAAGGACGAGGAAGCTCTCCTGAACCTTCCGCATGTGACCGTGGCGTCGCCTGCAATCCAGAAGATCTCCACGAATGGAAGCGTCGAAATCCTCTACGGCATCGACTACAAGACATTCGACCAGCTGAAGCCATTCGCTTATGTCGCGGGGGGCCCATTTCAGGGTCCGAACGACGCGATCATCGACACGATACTGGCCGGTTCGGGGAAGAAGTATCGGGTGGGCGATCCAATCAGCATCCTGGGCCATGAATTTCGAATCTCCGGAATCGTCGAGCCTGGCAAGGGCGGCCGGAAGCTGATTCCGCTGGAGACGATGCAGGAACTCGCGGGCGCGCCCGATAAGGCTTCACTCTTCTACATCAAATGCGACAGCCCGGAGAATGCCGACCTGGTGATGAAAGAGATTCACGACACGCGGGGTTTCGGCAACAACACCGTGATGTCGATTGACAGCTGGATGAACCAGATGACGCCCGACAAGATTCCCGGCTTCAATCTCGCTCTCGAAGTGATCCAGGGAATCGCGGTGATTGTGGGATTTCTGGTGATTTTCCAGTCGATGTACACGGCAGTTCTGGAACGCACGCGCGAGATTGGAATTCTCAAATCACTGGGATCTTCGAAGCCACAGATCGTCAGCGTTGTCCTGCGCGAGACGGCTGTAATGGCGGTTGCGGGTGTGGCGCTCGGGATTGCGGGAACGTATCTGGTGCGCACTATCCTTCTGCACTCGACGACAATGCATTTCGAGATCACGGCGAAGTGGCTCGTGCAGGGCGCGCTGATCGCGTTCGGAGGAGCGCTTGTCGGCGCCGTGTATCCAGCATGGATGGCGGCGCGTAAGGATCCGATTGACGCTCTCGCTTACGAATAGCTTTCGCGCCGGGAGACAACGGAGCGCTCAGAGGCAGGCAATGGCTATACTCTTTCTGATTCCCCTGCAACAAACTAATGAGGTCACCTGCGTAGAGGCCCAGCAGCGGAGAAAGTGTCTTTGTCGAACTTTTCGAAAACCAGGGGCAGTTCACTGAGGTGGATGTACGCTGTCTGGGTTGTCGTAATCGGCGTATTCGCAGTGCTGCATGCGATGAACCTCGCAGCTGATTTTCCTAACCACACACCGTGGTATATCGATTGGGCGAAGTACACCGATGAAGGGTGGTACGGCAATGCGGCGGTGCGGGCGCATCTGTTCGGCCAATGGTATGTGCCGGGCGATTTCAATCCGGCACCGGCAGTTCCAGTATGGCCGTTTCTCGAGTGGGTGCTCTTCTTCTTTACCGGCGTAAACATCGAAGCCGCCCGCGCACTGGCAATCGCATTCTTCTTCGCGAATCTTGTTCTCTGCTATACGCTGCTGCGGCCGCGCACACTGAAATGGGTGGCGTTGCTTGGTCTCACCATGATGGTGACGAGCCCCTTTTTGTACTGCTTCAGCCGCCTGGCGATTCTGGAGCCGATGCTGACCACGCTGATGCTCGCCGCGCTGAATCTGACGGTCCGGCTTCCACAAATGCGCCACCCTTCAGCGACATCCGCCGGAGTCGGCGTCCTTTTCACGCTGATGATGTTGACCAAAACGACCGCGGTGTTCCTTCTTCCTGCGATCGGCTGGGCTATGTTTGCCGCCTTCTGGGACCGCGGAGAGGCATCGTCAAGCACAGAGCGATCGAGTCTTCGCAGGTGGTTTCACCAACGCGCTCTTCGCTGCGCAGCGTGGGCGATTGCGGCGTTCGTTCTGACTTTCGGGGCGTGGGTGGCTCTGGTCGTCGCGCTGGGATACTTCGGCGACTACAAATACCTGATGTTCATTAACAAGTACGTAAAGCCAACGGAGTTTTATTGGCCGCTGCTCAGCTTCTGGTGGTCGTTTCATGCATCCATTTGGATCGATCGCATCCTGATTCCGCTTTCGGGGCTGCTGGTGGCGACGGTCTTATTTGCCGGCAGCTTCTTTCGCAAGCGCCCGGGATGGGCAGCTGAACTGATGCGTGATCCCGTCTTTGGCGCGTGCATTCTGGCGGCCGGCGGCTACATCCTTTTCATGACGTATCAGAATCATCCGCAGCCACGGTACTTCGCCCTGGTGGCCGTCTTCTGCTTCCTGATCATCGCCATGGCTGCAGGCAAGCTCTGTGAGCAGCCCGGAGCGGGTCGAATCTTCGGGTGGGGCGCGGTAGGGATTGCGGGAATCGCGTCTGTGTCGAACGGCCTCTGGACAGCGAGTCTCGCCGCGCATCCCGAGTACACATTCGTGAACGCCGCGCGAGACCTGACCAACTATATCGATCAGCATCCCAACGGGAACCGCCTTCTGGTGTCGATCAGCGGTGATCAAATCACTCTTGTCACGCGCCTGCAGTCTCTGTGCGATGACTTCAGCATGCGAACGAGTCGATTTCCGGATCTCGGATCCAAGCTGGCGTACTATAAGCCCGGTTGGTGGGCGACGTGGAACGACATCGACCCAGGCACCCTGGAGGACATCCACACCCACTATTCACTCGAGCAGGTTGCGGAGTTCAAGGCCTTCGATGATCCCGAGCGGGACGTACTCGTCCTTTTCAAGCTGCACCCCGTTTCAGAACCCCGGATCATCAACGGCAATAACCTGCAGGCACCTCAGCCGGACGACAAGATCGAGATCCCGATCGAGTAGCAGACTTGAATCGGCGCTTTCTCAGCGCTTTGTTTCGCACATTCTTGCGCGGAGGTGTAGACGACTTAATGCGCGATTGAGTAGACTCCTGCCCGCGGTATGTACAACCTTTTCTCCGCTTCCGGATTCAGGATGGTGTGATCTTCCCCATGATGCGTTCGCCCTAGAAGCTTGTGACTGCAATCACTCGACAGGTCTATACACGGATGATAGGCTTCCGGTGACTTCGAGCCGGGGGCGCCGCGGGCCTTTATTTTGCGGAAAATAGCCCCAGGTTCTATGAGGTCGCGTGCCTTGTATTGCCCGCACATTTTGAATCGCAAATCTCTCTTGGAGGGTATGTGACAGTTATCGAATCGGTGTACCTATTTTTGAAGCGGAATTGTAAATCTGTGGCCATCGTCATAGGCCTTCTGCTTCCTACATTCGCTTTCGGGCAATCGGAGCAGACCGGTGGAGGTGAAGCAAACCTGATCCTTCCGGATTTGTCGAGTGTAAGTTTTCTCGGCATGAACGGACACGCGCTCCTCATGATCGGATTGCTCTTCTGCGTTGGCGGCCTCTTATTCGGCCTAACGATCTATGTGCAGTTGAAAAATCTGCCGGTGCATCGCTCCATGCGCGAAATCTCCGAGCTCATCTATGAAACGTGCAAGACCTATTTGATTACACAGGGCAAGTTCATTCTTCTGCTCTGGGTTTTCATCGCGGTCATCATTTCGCTGTACTTCGGGTATCTGGCGCCGGTGCCGGGCAAATCGATCGCGGTTACCTTGCCGATCATTTTGTTGTTTTCGCTTATTGGCATCGCGGGCAGCTACGGAGTGGCGTGGTTCGGAATTCGAGTGAACACCTTTGCGAATTCGCGGACCGCCTTTGCTGGATTGCGCGGAAAGCCTTATCCGGTTTATGCGATTCCGCTGAAGGCCGGCATGAGCATCGGTATGCTGCTGATCTCTGTCGAACTGCTCATCATGCTCTTCATCCTGCTCTTCATCCCGCGGGATTATGCGGGACCCTGCTTCATTGGCTTCGCAATCGGCGAATCCCTCGGCGCGGCCGCTCTCCGTATCGCCGGCGGCATCTTCACCAAGATCGCCGACATTGGCGCCGACCTCATGAAAATCGTATTCAAGATCAAGGAAGACGATGCCCGCAACCCCGGGGTTATCGCCGACTGCACTGGTGATAACGCAGGCGACTCCGTCGGTCCGAGCGCCGACGGGTTTGAAACCTACGGCGTGACCGGCGTGGCCTTGATCACCTTCATCCTCCTTGCGGTTCACGATCCCAAAACGCAGGTGCAATTGCTGGTGTGGATCTTCGTGATGCGCGTCGCGATGCTCGTCTCCAGCTCGGGCGCCTACTTCCTTAACGGCGCAATCGCTCATGCGAAGTATGCAAACTCCGACGAGATGGACTTCGAGGCGCCCTTGACCTCGCTGGTCTGGATTACCTCCATCGTTTCCATCATTCTCACCTTCGTCGTCTCGTACTTCATGATCCCCACCCTTGGCGATGGAACGCTCTGGTGGAAGCTGTCTTCGATCATCTCGTGCGGAACATTGGCTGGCGCCATCATTCCCGAACTGGTGAAGGTGTTTACTTCCACAAGTTCCAGCCATGTGCAGGAAGTTGTGACCTCGGCGAAGGAAGGCGGAGCTTCTCTCGGAATCCTGTCGGGATTGGTGTCAGGCAATTTTTCAGGCTACTGGCTGGGGTTGAGCATGGTCGGCCTCATGTCAATCGGGTACTACTTCAGCACGGGGCCGTCGATGGACGCGCTGATGCTTGCACCAGCTGTCTTCGCGTTTGGCCTGGTCGCATTCGGCTTCCTGGGCATGGGCCCGGTCACCATTGCGGTCGACTCTTACGGTCCAGTGACGGACAATGCTCAGTCAGTCTATGAGCTGTCCCTGATCGAAGCTGTTCCGGGCATCGAAGCCGAGTTGAAGAAGGACTTTCACATCGACGCGAAGTTCGAACGTGCGAAGCATCTGCTCGAAGCCAACGATGGAGCCGGCAACACCTTTAAGGCTTCAGCAAAGCCGGTGCTGATCGGCACAGCCGTAGTGGGTGCAACCACGATGATTTTCTCAATCATCATGGCCCTGACAGACGGACTTAGGAATGGCGTGCAGAGCCTCTCTCTGCTGCATGCGCCATTTCTCCTTGGATTGATTACCGGCGGAGCGATGATCTACTGGTTCACCGGCGCATCCATGCAGGCCGTCACCACGGGCGCTTACCGCGCGGTGGAGTTCATCAAGGCGAACATTCATCTTGAAGGCGCGGAGAAGGCATCGGTCACAGACAGCAAGAAAGTAGTGGAGATCTGCACCAAGTACGCGCAGAAGGGGATGTTCAACATCTTCCTCGCAGTCTTCTTCGCTACCCTCGCATTCGCGTTCGTTGAGCCGTTTTTCTTCATCGGCTACCTGATCTCGATTGCGATCTTTGGGCTCTACCAGGCAATCTTCATGGCCAATGCCGGCGGCGCATGGGACAACGCGAAGAAAGTTGTTGAAGTCGACCTGAAGCAAAAGGGAACACCTCTGCACGACGCAACCGTGATTGGCGATACAGTGGGCGATCCGTTCAAGGACACGTCGTCCGTGGCCCTAAACCCTGTCATCAAGTTCACGACCCTGTTCGGATTGCTTGCCGTGGAGCTTGCCGTAACGCTGAACAAGAGCAATGCCAGACTCGGCATGGGACTTGCAGTCGCGTTCTTCCTGGTCTCGGTTTTCTTCGTGCACAAGTCGTTCTACGGGATGCGCATCGAAGGAAAGTAACGATCTCCCCTGCAGTGATGCAGGAAAACACCTTGGCTGTCCCTGCTTGCTTCGGCGATGAGGACGGCCAGGACTACAACTTAGCCATACTGAGACTGGTGGACGACCAGTAAGCTGCGGCCCTGCGTGCAATGCGCAGGGCTGCGGCGTTTTGGGTACAAATCCGATGCTGGCTGCGATGGAATGCCCTTACTGAGTACAGAGCTATGCCGCCCGACGCGGGCAAGCCTGAGTACACTTTGTGGTCAACTGCCGAGTGGGCGAGTATCGACCAGGACACTACATGAAGCGGCTCGTGAGGCGGACGTCTATTGCGCCCATCGGTCACCGGGCAACGATTGGGGCGGGCCGCCATCGAACCTTTTGTGCTGGTGCCAGAGCCCATTCGCGAGTGGTTTCGGTGTCATGTTCTACGCCCATTGCTCCGCGCTCTGCGCGGAGGTGTTACTCCGAGACGACTAGCATGGAGTCTGGCTCTGGGCATGGTTGTTGGCATCAACCCTTCCGTCGGGCTTACAACGATACTGGTTGTTCTTGTCGCATGGGTTTTCGGCCTGAGCAAACTCGCATCTCTGATCGGCACCCATATGGTCGCCCCGCTGCACCTGCTCTTGATTATCCCGTTCATCGATCTCGGCGTGCATATGTTCCACACCCGCAAACTGCCGATGGATCACAAGCAGCTTGAGCATCTAAGCCATCATCCTTTGCGCCTGCTTCACGAGATCTGGCAATGGGAGTGGCACGCCTTGATTGTGTGGGGACTGATAGCTGTCATCGCTATGCCGCTGCTGGCCTTCTATCTGCGCCGGGCATTGGTTCTGTGGCTTCGAAGGCATAAAACTCTGGTACGCTCGCTGCCAGCAGTACACTGAGTGCGGTTTCCCGACCTTCCCATATTGGTTCCGAGTAGGCGACGGCTCAACCGCCAAGCAATTTGGGTCGAACCTGCGCAGTTCGATCGCGGTGTGAACTATCACCTTCTTCATTTCTCGGTGTACTTCTGTCTTTCGCGTTGCCTCGGAATCAGCATCGAATTACTTGATTCATACGCGGGAGGTGACTGCTGCTCTCTCATCCGTACAAAGTTCACAAACCCGCGATACTGGCTGTCAGTATGGCGATTGCGATTCAAGCCATTGGACAGGTGAGTGCGAATACACCCAGTGCTGGGAAGATAGCATTTGATGCTGCCTCCGTCCGAGCCAGCACTCAGGAACTCCCTCTCAAGGGAGCAGACTTCCTGAATCCGGCTGGAAATGCAGCGCCCCCGCAAGGTGGTCTGTTTTCGTGGAATGCGCAGTTACCTTGGCTGATCAATTTCGCGTACGACCTTCGCAGCTCACAAGCGAGGCGTCAAGCGCGGGAGGCGCTGCCAAAGTGGGCTCAAGAAACCTGGTTCACCGTCGATGCCCGCGCTGAAGGCAAACCTAGCCGCGACGATGTGCGCCAGATGGTGCGTTCGTTGCTCCAAGATCGGTTTCAGTTCGCCGCTCACATGGAGAAGCGCGACGGTCAGGTATACGCGCTTGTAGTTGCAAAGCAAGGATTGGGATTAAAACCCCATCCTGAAGGCGCGCCCTGTACGCTTGCCTCGTCCCAGAAAGATGAGAAGGAGTTTCCAAATGTGAATCCATCGTATGAGGCCGTTCCCACACGCTGCGGCGTTTTTGGCCGCGAGTTGAGCCATAGCGGCGAGCACCGTCTAGAGTTGCTCAATGTGACGATGCGGCAGATCGCGGACGCATTGGGCTTGGGACTGCCTCTGTCCGTAGTTGATAAAACCGGGCTTGAGGGACGCTACGATGCCGTGCTCGACTTCGGGCCCGATAGCGCGGAACCGAACGCTGATTCCGCAGATACGATCGGTCTACCGCCGCTGCCTCGAGCTCTGGAAAGGCAAGTCGGCCTGAAGCTGATGAAGCAGAATGCTTCAGTTGATTCTTTCGTGATCGATCACATCGAAAAGCTCTCGGATAACTGACGAGATGCCAAGGACCTTACCTCGCAAAAAGTGGAACTCGTCGTAATTCGTATCCAATACAGCTCAGCGATTTACGCTTACCGTGCCGTGCGTGCCTACGTCCACGGCGCCTTTTGTTGCCGCGGCGGCAAGGTATTTGAGACTGCGGAGAATCTTGCTGTCGCTGGCTTCCCAATACTCCGCTTCATCCACATCGACACGCAGCACGCGTATCTGAGGATCGTCTTCGCCGCCGGGAAACCATGCCTTGTACATCGGGTTCCACAACTCGTGAATCTTCGCTTTGTCGCGGGAGACGTTCGCACGGCCTTTGATGGTCACGTAGTTTTGATCTTTCGGATCCGCGTACATAAGTGCGACGTGCGCGTCCGTGGCAATCTCATCCACCTTGCGCGAATCCCGCGCGGTAAGAAACCAAAGCACTCCGTCGAAGTCCTTTTTCTGCGTAGCCATCGGCCGGCTGTCCAACGTGCCGTCTTGTGCAATGGTGGTCAGCATGGCGAACCGAATTTCTGAAATCAGGCTTCCGAGTTTCTTGAGGCCCTCTGGGCCGGTAAGTTCCTTCGCTTCCGACATGTCTCCTCCGCATTCTGAGCAGGCGGCGCGGGCAGGTGCCGGCCGCTGCAGATCATTCAGATGCAATCAACGGAGAGATGTGGGCCAGCCTCGCTTCAGGTACTTTGATCGCTTGGAAAAGGCTCAACGAAGTGGCGCTCAGGTTCAGAGGAATCAGGCTCAACGCGCGTTCTTTGCGATTTCGGCGAGCGATTGTCTCTGCCGTCCTTCGGCGTCGAAATTCGCGGGATCCAGCCATGCTTCGAATGCGGCCCTGCGCGCCGGCCACTCCGAATCCAGCATCGAGAACCAGGCGGTGTCGCGATTTCGGCATTTGATGATCATGTGCTGGCGGAAGATCCCCTCAAACGTGAAGCCATACCGCAGAGCCGCCCGGCGGGAAGGTGCATTGTTCGCGTTGCACTTCCACTCATAGCGGCGGTAGCCCAGGTCCTCAAAGACATGCCGGGCCATCAGGTACATTGCTTCGGTGGCTGCAGTCGTCCTCTGGAGCGAAGGCAGCATCAGGATGTTGCCAACCTCAATCACGCCATTTGCGGGATCCATGCGCATGTAGCTGGCGTAGCCTTCCGCTTTGCCGCTGGACCGCGGAATGATGGCGAGAAACACCGCTGTCTTCCCGGCCTCCTTAGCGTTGATCGCGCCCCTCAGGTCCGCCTCGCTGGCAAATGGACCTTCGCCCAGGTAGTCCCATACCTCATCGTGGCCTTCTACCCCTCTCCAGAGGTCGCCAGCATGCGTTGGAGCGCTCAATGGTGCAAGGCGGACATACCGCCCTTCGAACAACTTCGGGGCGGGAAGGGGAACCGGTTTCCAGTGGGACAGGTTTTCAGTCTGCGGCACGAAATCAGCCTATCAGGCGGCTGGATCTACTTTTGACGGGTGCCGGAAAAGTAATGACCCGCTTCTCCACATTTTGCTCGATTTCGCACAGCAAATATGCCAGGAATGCGCCGGTTCTGCGCTTGTAGACACCCTCTGCCCGCACTAGTCTTGAGTTTCAGAACAGACCCGAGCCTCAGGCCCGCTTCTGCACTGGGTTTTGGGCAAATCAGACGAAGGAAATCCGCAAATCAAGCCAGTTTTGGCGGTTTCCACAGCCTGATTCCCTGTGTTTAGAGACCGGATGCAACAATTACCAGCGAAATACAACATATTGTGGTTTCCGGTTGACAGGCCCCATAGACAGCGCTATTTTTGCATTTGCGGCTGTAAAGAGACTGTAATCTTGTTCCACAAAGCAGCCCAGCAACAGAAGAAAACCCGCGGTTAAAGAAAGCCCCCGTTTTCCGTCGCTGCAAGACTTACCCAGCCCCAGATTCAGGCCGTTACATGCCTCAGGGACAGGTGTTCTTAAGAATTCGCCAATGGAGAGAAATCGATGAGCGAGGCCCACCTTCAGACAACAACCGATGCAGCCCTGCAGACCCCAAAAAGCCAGGGTGGCCTGACATTTTCCCGCCATTTCTCAACCGAAGGGGTATCCCCGTACGACGAAGTGAAATGGGAGCGCCGTACCGCGCTGATTGCGGATAGCAAAGGCAACACGATCTTCGAGCAGAAGGACGTCGAGATTCCGGTCGACTGGTCCATGACTGCGACGAACATCGTCGCTTCGAAGTACCTCCATGGCCCGATTGGTTCGCCCGAGCGCGAGTCTGGCGTCCGCCAGCTTGTTTCCCGCGTCGCCGAGACCGTGCGCGACTGGGGTATTGCCGGCGGCTACTTTGCCAGTCCGCAGGACGCCGAGACGTTCCACGACGAACTCGCGCACATGCTGCTCACGCAGAAGGTGGCTTTCAATTCGCCCGTGTGGTTCAACGTGGGCTGCGATCGGATGGAGCCGCATGCGGCCGGCGCCAACTGGCACTGGGACCCCGCGACCGGTGGCGTTGTGCATGGCGCTACAGGCTACAAGAATCCGCAGTGCTCCGCCTGCTTCATTAACTCCGTCGACGACTCGATGGAGGGCATCATGGAACTCGCTCGCACTGAGGCCCTGCTCTTCAAGTACGGCTCGGGCACCGGCACCAACTTCAGCTCACTGCGTTCGAGCCATGAAGGCGTGACCGGGGGCGGAACGGCCAGCGGCCCGCTCAGCTTCATGCGCGGACTGGATGCGTTCGCCGGGGTCATCAAGAGCGGCGGCAAGACCCGTCGCGCGGCGAAGATGGCAATCCTGAATGCCGAGCACCCTGACGTCATCGATTTCATCGAGTGCAAGGCCAAGGAAGAAGCCAAGGCGCATACGCTGATCCGGAATGGCTACGACGGTTCCGGCCCCGACTCAGAAGCCTTCTCGTCAATCTTCTTCCAGAACGCGAACAACTCGGTCCGCGTGACCGACGAGTTCATGCGTGCGTATGAGAACGACGGCGAGTACTGGACCAAGGGTGTGAAGGACGGCAAACCCGTTCATGCCTACAAGGCTCGCGACATCATGGGCAGGATCGCGCAGGCCACCTGGCACTGCGGTGATCCGGGGCTCCAGTTCGATACCACCATCAACAAGTGGCACACGTCGAAGAACACTGCCCGGATCAACGCTTCCAACCCCTGCAGCGAATACATGTTCCTCGACAACTCTGCGTGCAACCTGGCGAGCTTCAACCTGATGAAGTTCATCACGCCGAATGGTGTCTTCAATATCCCTGAGTATCGACATGCCATCTCGGTTGTGATCACCGCGATGGAGATCCTGGTCGACAACTCCGGCTACCCGACGGAGAAAATCGCCCGCAATTCGCACGACTATCGTCCGCTTGGCCTCGGCTACGCGAACCTTGGCGCGCTGCTGATGTCGTTCGGCATCCCGTACGATTCGGCAACCGGTCGCGATCTCGCAGCCGCTCTCACGGCCATCATGTGCGGACAGGCATATCTCCAGTCGGCCGTTCTCGCTGCTAACGTTCCCTCGCTCGCATCGGCAACGCCGCTCACTGCCAGCGTCGAGCGCCAGGGCGGAGCCTGCCCCGGTTTCTATGTGAATCGTGAGCCGTTCCTCAATGTCATCCGCATGCATCGCGCCGAGGTCAACAACATCGGCAAATCGCGGACCAGCGGAGAGCCCTTCATGCTTCCGCAGCTCGAGGCGCTCATTGAATCCAGCCGCGAGTGCTGGGACATGGCTCTCGTCTATGGCGAGCGCCACGGCTACCGCAACTCGCAGACCACCGTGCTCGCTCCCACAGGAACCATCGGCTTCATGATGGATTGCGACACTACAGGCATCGAGCCGGACCTTGCTCTGGTCAAGTACAAGAAGCTTGTCGGCGGCGGCATGATCAAGATCGTCAACAACACTGTGCCTGCAGCGCTCTTCAAGCTCGGCTACAACAACGACCAGGTCGACGCCATCGTCAGCTACATCGACGCGACCGGCACCATCGAGGGCGCCCCGGGAATCAAGCCGGAGCACCTGTCGGTTTTCGACTGCTCGTTCAAGCCGGCGAAGGGTACGCGCTCCATCCACTACATGGGCCACATCAAGATGATGTCCGCCACGCAGCCGTTCCTCTCCGGCGCAATTTCGAAGACCGTGAACCTTCCGCAGGAAGCAACGGTGGAAGATATCGCCGAAGCGTACGCGGAAAGCTGGCGTCAGGGCATCAAGGCGGTCGCGATCTATCGCGATGGATCAAAGGGAACGCAGCCGCTAAACACCAGCATGGACAGCAAGAAAGACGCGACGGCTCTGGATGTTGCCGGCCAGCGTGTACTCATGCAGATCGCGTCCGGGCAGCCAGCGGCCGAAGCGGACCTGAAGACGCTGGAAGCGAAGATCAGCGAGAAGCTTGAGGTCACGGCCAAGTCGATTGTCTCCGCAGCCAACGCTTTCCAGCGTGCACTTGAGGAAATCGCCAAGGCCACAAACATTCCGCAACTCACGGCTGCGTTCGCTGCTGAGCCGCAATCACAAGACCTCAATGCGCCGCCTCGTGCTGTTCGCCACCGTCTGCAGGAGGAGCGTGCCTCGATCACTCACAAATTCTCCATCGCAGGTCATGAAGGCTACATCACCGTCGGTCTTTACCCCACGGGCCAGCCGGGCGAAATCTTCATCAAGATGGCGAAGGAAGGTTCGACTGTCTCCGGACTGATGGATGCGTTCGCAACCTCAATCTCGCTCGCGCTTCAGCACGGTGTTCCGCTGCGCGTGCTTTGCGAAAAGTTTGCGCACACCCGCTTCGAGCCCTCCGGCTGGACCGGCAACGAGCAGATCGGCTACGCGAAGAGCCTCATGGACTACATCTTCCGGTGGCTGAATCTGCGCTTCCTCTCGGGCGAGCAACTCACATTGTTTGCGGGACTCGCTCCGCAAGCCGCGCCTCTGCCTGAGACGCCAACCATCCTCTCCGATTCCGAGCCCGAGGCCAACGAGCACAACCAGCTCTCTCGCCTCGCCGAAGAGATGGCAAAGCGCTCGTATACCGGCATGGGCAGTACCTCAGCCCCGGGCGGAAGCATTGCGCCTGAGGCCGCGAGCGCAGCCCCATCTTCGAGCAGCACACCCTCGCTTCAGGATCGTGGACTCTTCCATGCTTCTGACGCAATGCGCGGCATGTACGAGATGGGCGACGCTCCAAGCTGCTCTACCTGCGGAGCCATCATGGTTCGCAACGGAAGTTGTTATCGGTGCATGAGCTGTGGCTCTACGAGCGGATGCAGCTAGGAGCTTTTACCGCCTTCGGATGGAGCAGACAGATGCCTGTCTGCTCCATTTCTTCTTAGGGCAAAGGTGAGGATCGGTGGAGGCTCAATCGGCACTGGTTCCCCAGGCGCCTTTTGCCGGCAATCGTCTGAGAATGACGGATAGGATCGCCAAGGTCCGAAATACGTGGAAAAATTAGTCAGGAGCACAGATGAACTTCCATCAAGCGGGGAGGACCTTAGCGTTTTTGCGTTCATTGGCGGGTACTGGATTCGCGCTGGGAGGACCGGGAGATGCGTAAGGGGTTTACGAGGAGACCACAGGCGGACGAGCCCGCGACGCAAACAAAAAATTACATAACACCGAGCGGGCTGCAACGCCTCAAAGATGAGCACCAGTTTCTGCTCACCAGGGACCGCCCTGCTGTGGCGGAGATGGTGGCGTGGGCTGCAGGCAACGGCGATCGCAGTGAAAACGCCGCCTACCAGTATGGCAAGCGGCGGCTGCGTCAGATCGATGGGCGAATTCGCTTTCTCACGAAGCGAATCGAAGCTGCGGAAGTGGTCGATCCGGAGACTCCGAGATCGAGGCTGGCGGAAACAAGGGCATTCTTCGGCGCGACCGTGCGTTATGCCAATGAAGCGGGGGCGGAGCGAATGGTGAGCATCGTAGGCACCGACGAGGTCGATCTCAACCGCAATCACATCAGTTGGGTATCACCTCTGGGACGAGCATTGATGAAATCGGCAGCGGGTGACAGCGTAGTTCTCCACGCACCGGGCGGTACAGAATACCTGACAGTGCTGGAAGTGTCTTATGAGCGGATAGCTGTCGAACCGTTCCGCGAGCCACCTGGATCTGAGGCCTTTTCAAAGGGACTTCGTCGCGAGAGTTCACCTGAAGAAGACAAGGCGAATCGGCGCAGGTCGTAATCGCGACGACCCTGATAAAGCGCGATCGGCTTTTGGCAAGCGAGATGATTCTGTCTCTGCGAATAGGCGGTGGCGCAAGGCCGGAGATCTCCCTCAAGGTGTGTTCGAGCCAGGTACGCGATCCGATGGTTGGGAGCTTTGGATTGTTTTTTAGGTTGAAGCTGAGATGGACGGCTGGAACTGCTATCCCCTGGCTCAAGTACTCACAGAAGCTTTTCGCTCATGATCAGCGCAACCCCGCTTCGGAGGCGCGCTGTGTCCGGCTCGGTAGCCATACGCAACTTCGGAACTGCAGTCACCGGCGATTTCGCAAGCTCAGCGCTGATGATTGGGTAGACTCGTGACCATAGCCGGGTGAACTCGCCCACGAGTACGATCTGGCTTGGCGCCAGCGTGATTGCGATCATATGCAGCCCCCGGCCGAGAGCTTTGCACATCTTCGTGATCGCCAGGATCGCGTCTGGGTCGTCTCCCTCGATCAGTTTGAACAGAGCATCGATCGATGGCAGAGATTGACCGGTGATCTGAGTGTAATAACGCAATCCCGCGCGATTGGAAGCCAACGTCTCCCAGCAACCATTGCTCCCGCAGCCGCATGGAACGCCTTCAGGATCCATCTGGACATGGCCAAATTCACCGGCCATTTCTCCTGAACCTCGGACCAGCCCTCCATTAACGAAAATGCCGGTGCCGATGCCTTCCGAGACATTGACCAGAACGATGTCCAGCTTCTCATTGGCACTGCCGAACCAAACCTCAGAGAGAACGCACGCGTTCGCGACATTGTCGACCACGACAGATAGCCCCGTGGCCTGCTCCACTCGCGATTTGATCTGCGCAATTGGCCAGCCAACGTTCGGTGCAAAGACTGTCTTCTTCAACTGATGGCTGAAACGGCCCGGCACGGTCATCCCGATGCCTTCGAACGAACAGTCCACGTGCTCAGAGATCATTTTTTTGATAGCGCTTGCGATGGCATGGATGACTTTCTTCGGATCACCGGGTAGCTGAAGTTGCTTTTGCGCCGTAATCCGACCGGCAAGATCTGCAACTGCCAAGGTGGTTTGCGCTGGATGTACATCTACCGCCAGCACTGTCCGCTTATCGTTTACCACCAGGCCGGTAGGCTTTCTGCCCCTCGGCAAATCTCCGACAACCCCCTCTACGATCCACCGCTCCTGAAGAAGTTCTTCGACGATGAGCGAGACCGTGCTTCTCTGTAATCCAGAGATTCGCGCGAGATCTGCTCGCGAGATTGGTTGTCGGATCCGAATCTGGTTGAAGATCAGATTGCGATTGATGTGACGCGGTGTTCGGTTGGAGGCACTTTGCTTGTCTTCCAACAAGAGCATCGGCATCATGGGTTGATTCCTTCCGTGCGCTCGCCACTCCCGGAACGCGATGGGGAAAAACTGAAAGGGGGGATACTTCAGTATAGAGCGCTCGCAGACCTGAGCCGCCTCACGCCCGTCAGAGCTTGTAAGCCTCCTTCACGAGCTCGTAGGCGAGCGCATGGGCCACTTGAAGGGCCTCGTCCTCTTCGAGGCGGTGTTCAGCAACCAGTCGTGCGAGGAACGCGCAATCTATGCGACGGGCCACATCGTGCCGCGCCGGAATAGAGAGAAAGGCGCGCGTGTCGTCATTGAATCCAACTGTGTTGTAGAAGCCCGCCGTTTCAGTAGTCAGCTCACGGAAGCGCATCATGCCTTCCGGGCTGTCATGAAACCACCACGCGGGTCCCAGGCGCAGACACGGGTAGTGACCAGCGAGCGGCGCCAACTCCCGGCTGTAGGTTGACTCGTCGAGAGTAAACAGGATGATCGTGAGCCTTGTTTCGTTGCCGAACCGTGCCAGCAATGGCTGCAAGGCAGATACGTAGTCGGTGGGTTGCGGAATATCGGCGCCCATATCGCGGCCGAAACGCTGATAAAGAGCAACGTTGTGGTTGCGGAAGCTACCTGGGTGGATTTGCATGACCAGACCGTCTTCGAGGCTCATTGCCGCCATCTCAGTGAGCATCTGGGCCCGGAAGAGTTCCCGACGCCTGGCATCAGCTTTGCCGGAGAGAACCTCAGACAACAGCTTTTCAGCTTGAGCTGATCCGAGATCTGCCGTCTGTGCTGTGGGATGGCCATGATCTGTCGCCGTACATCCCTGCCGGCGAAAGCGCTCTCTCGTCCTCCGTAGGGCGCGCAGATACCCCTGCCAGGTGGTCGTGTCCTCGCCCGTCTGATCTGCGAGTCGGGATACGTTCTGAGCGAAGCCGGGAAAATCCGGATCGACAACCGAATCAGGGCGGAAGTTGGGAATGATGCGTGCCTTCCATCCGGAGTCTTGAATGCTCTTGTGGTCTTGCAGGGAATCAAGCGGTGAATCGGTGGTTGCCAGAACCTCAAGATTGAACTTCTCGTAAAGGGCGCGAGGCCGGAATTCCAGTGTCTGGAGTTTATCGGCGATCACATCATAGTAGTGGTCGGCATTTTCCTCCGAGAGTCGCTCGGTAAGCTTGAATTCTTCCTGAAAAGAATAGTCAAGCCACATGCGGGTAGGCGTGCCGCGAAAAAGATAGTAATGACTGGCGAAAATCCGCCAGACCTTTCTTGGATCCTTGATCTCCGGTCGGCCGATCTCCAAGTCATCCAGCGACACTCCCTGGCTGTACAGCATCCGGAACACATAGTGATCAGGTTGCACAAAGAGTGCAGCTGGATTGGGAAAGGGTTCATTCCGCGCGAACCACGCTGCCTGGGTGTGCCCGTGCGGACTCACCAGGGGCAACGAAGAGATTTCAGCATACAGTTCTCGCGCGATCTTGCGTGCAGACAGATCAGCTGGGAACAGACGATCTGGATGTAAGAGCATTCCCTGAATCCTTTTTGCCGCCATCGAGGCTTGATGAGTGCATCACGAATCGCTGATTGCGGTGGCCAATAGCACGCGCAGATGGTTCAGCTATTCAGGCGGTATCCCATCCCAGTGAGAACCCCGCGCATGTAAGCGATACTCTCGATTACTCCAGGCATGGGATCGTCCTCGCGAATCTCATATTCGAGGTCGACAAATCCCTTGTAGTTGATCTTAGCCAACGCAGCGAAGATCTCCCGCATGGGCATCAATCCTCGCCCCACAGCGACCTGGCTCTCTTTGGATTTGAAGTCGGACAAATCCTTGACATGCATGTTGAAAAGACGCGGGCCCACCGCATTGATCGCCTCCACGACATCGGTTCCTGCACGCACAGTGTGGCCAACGTCGATGCAACAGCCGATGCGCGGGTCAAGGTTCTTCACGAGCTTGAGAATGTCGAGGGGAGAGGGCCAGACCGGGTCTTCGGGGCCGTGATTGTGAATCGCGATTCGAATATCGTATTGCTTGACGAATTTCTCCACTCGCGGCAAAGTCTCCGGCGTTGGATCTCCGGCAACAATCACGCCAATGCCTGCGCGCTTGCAGTATTCGAACTTGGCCCGGATGTCCTCATCTTCATCTTTGCGGAAGTAAATCGCTCCGGCGGCATGCAGTTTGATCCCGGCGGCCTGGTAGTCCTTGAGAGCAGCGTCTTCCTGCTGAGGCTCGGATGGCAAATGGTCCTTGATGTCCTTGGCATTGATCTGATTGATGTCCAGCTGCTTCAGGAAACCAATCATCTTGTCGCGTGGAAAAGCCCGGAATGTATACGTCGCGATTCCAAGCTGGATAGGACAGGGCTTTCCAAGCTCCTGAGAGGGAGGCATAGCCATTACCGAATGTGGCGCGGCTGCCGCTGCAGCTGCCAAGGCGCTTCCCTGGAGGAAATGTCTGCGCGAAAAGTCTTTCTTCATTTCAAATGACTCCTCAAAAAGCATGTAGAGAGAAACTGAAGGCCAGCGCCGGCCGGCCCTCATCGAATTGCTAGATGTGAGGCTCCCAGCCCTTCTCGTAGGTTCGTGTCCACTGCTTCATCGCCTCGGGGTCGTGCTGAACTTTGCCGTCGGCGGTGTCGAGATTCAAGACGCGCTTTACATCCCACGCGACGTTCGATAGCTGGAGCATCGTGACAGCTACATTTCCGATGGAAACAGGCGCGTTCAGCTTTTCGCCTTTTTTGACGCCGGCAATGAAGTTGGCGAAATGCGCGTCCGTCATCGAATCGCGTCCGACCAGATCGTTCGAGGATGTTTCAGAGCCAGCCTTCTTCTCACTGGTTTTTTTGCCCTTCAGGTCGTAAATCTCATACCCATCACGATCGACAAGCACCGAACCGTTCGTCCCGCAGATCACCGAGCCCCGGTCGCGATCGTAGAGCTTCATCCCGTTGCAGCATTTGCAATCCCAGGAGATCATCTTGTCGGGGTATTCGAAGTTTGTAACCAGCGTGTCATAGAACTGCCAGTCGTCTTTGAAGTGATAGCGGCCGCCCTGTGCGCTGATGCGTTCGGGGAAGTCGACGCCCAACGCCCAGCGGCAAACATCAATTTCATGTGTTCCGTTGTTCAGGGTTTCGCCGGTTCCGTAAACCTTGAACCAGTGCCAGTTGTAGGGCTGGATGTTATCGGTGTAAGCGCGACGCGGCACCGGTCCCTGCCAGAGATCCCAGTTGAGCTGCGGCGGTACCGGCACTTCTTTGCCGACTCCGATGGACTTGCGCGTATTCACGTACCAGGCCTTCGCCAGGTAAGCCCTGCCGATCTCGCCGTTGTGGATGCGGTCCACAATCTCGATCGTGTGCGGGCTAGAGCGCTGCTGCGTGCCCATTTGCACCAGCTTGCCGTACTTCTTCTGCGCCTGGACCAGCATCACTCCCTCGGCAGGATTGTGGCTGCATGGCTTCTCTACATAGACATGTTTTCCTGCCTCCAGCCCCAGAATCGCCATCGGAGCGTGCCAGTGATCGGGGGTGGCGATCGTGATTGCATCTACCTCTTTGTCGCGGAGGATGTTGCGGAAATCCTGATCAGTCTTCGGTGCTTCGCCCATCTCCCGTTCAGTCGCGGACGCGAATTTCTGCATCGTGTTCTTGTCCACGTCGCAGACGTAAACGATGCGCGCAGCAGCCTTGTTTGCTTTCAGGGCGGAGAGGTGCGCATAGGCACGTGAATGCAGACCAATCACCGCGAAGTTCAAGCGGTCATTCGACCCCATGATCTGTCCATAGCTTTTGGCCGTCGAAGCAATCGCGAGTCCGGCGGTTCCGGTGGCAAGAGTGTCAATAAATTCACGTCGTGTAAGCACATGCCCTCCCAAGGTAAAGATGGTTCACTCAGGTTGAAAGTTCTCAATCAAAATTCACAGCGCACCGGCATCCATCAGGGCCTTCTTCATGCCTGCCCAACTCTCTCGAGTGGATTCCTCCGGGGTTGCCGCTCCATGCCAGTGAGTTTCAAGACTCACAGCCTCATGGAAGCCGGCATTTTTCAGCGCTCGGAATTGTCCTGTCCAATCGATCACACCTCGACCGACGGGAGCCCACACCACTTTGCCCGCATCGTTCTTTTCAGCATTCTTGACGTGGCAATGGTGAATACGATTTTTGGGCAGCATCTCCCATCCAGTGGGATACGCATCCATCTCGCCGCGCATAACAGCATTGCCCGAATCCCAATTCAGCGCCAGCGAGGGCGTCTTCACCGCGCCGAGGGTGCGCGCAGCCTCACGGCCCGTCGCTGTATTGCATTCAAATTCGTTTTCCAGAACCAAGAGGGCGCCTTCTTTGCCGGCCTTCTCCGCGGCTTCACGAAGCTTATCGTCGATGGCTGCCCGGTACGGTTTTACATCGTCAAGACGCCAGAAATCGAAACACCGCACCTTATTGGTCTTGAACCTTTTGGCGAGCGCAATCGACTTTTCCAGAATTTCATCCTGTTGTTTGAAAGTCGTCTCTGCCGCACCATGCATATCGCCCTTGGATCCGTATGACGAACGCGGCGCTCCCGGCCAATCCGTTTTAAATAGTGGGCTGGCAATATCCGTGACCCGCAGATTGTATTTAGCCAGCACCTTTTCCGCATCAGCGAGCTGATCGTCTTTGAGGTTAATAAGGCTCTTGCCCCACATGGAACGCAGTTCAACCCAGTGCATTCCGAACTCCTGTGCAGCAACCTGACAGGCATGGTCGAAGTCTGGTGAGATTTCATCTGTAATCACGGCGACATGGAATACCGATTTGGCAGTTTTGGCAGATACTCGCAAAGCGAGCAGTGACGCTGCCGCCGCGGACCCCATAACGAAAGTCCGGCGGGATTGTTTACTCATTGTTTATGTCCTTAGGCTCGCAACGGCGTTCGACTGCGCGCGGATGAGGGTGGGCGAAGCATAGAATCTGCTTCGCCCGCCGGGTTGAAGGCTAGAAGGAGACTCTAAGTGAACCCTGAAGGCTTCGGCCGCCGCCAATACCGTTCACGGTGCCCTGACCGCTGCCGAGAGTGCTCGTTATCTGACCGAAGTTTCCTGCTGTAATGATCGTTCCGCTGCCTGCACTGGGGTTAGCGAACTGCGGTGTATTCGTCAACTGCACCGCGTCGATACGGAGCTCGCTGGCAAATTCACGGAACATCGTGAATTTCTTGGCAAGCGAGAAGTTGTTCTGCCAGTATCCCGGTCCCCGGAATTGATTTCGCCCGGTGTTTCCAAGTTGGGGATTGGTGCATGGGCTCTGGCCGGTGCAGCCAGTTGGCTGGGAGAGATTGGACTTGTCCAGCCACGGTTTGCCCGCCCCGATTTGGTGTGTCACTTTAGGAGCGCCTGTGATACTGGCCAGCAGCGCGGTTCCTGGCGTATTGAGGACACCTTGATTTGCATACACACTGAACGGCAAACCAGAAAGAATGGAAATCACACCGGAGAGTCTCCAGCCACCAAACACAGCGTCGCCAATGCCCGAGTTGAAGTATTTATGGCCACGTCCACCTGGCAACTCGTAGGTGAAGCTCTGCTCGAAGTTCTTCGAACGGTCAAAGTCAGCAGGAGCATAGTTTTTGCGTTGGTCG
>DATNFD010000113.1:0-3170 GCA_035606555.1 Occallatibacter sp. | reverse complement strand
TGAACATCTGCCTGGATGCTGAGCTTATATGGATCCGGGTAGCGCTGCTCGGACCCGATGGGCGTGTTGTAGCCATAAATCCAGGCTCCGTCCAATTCCTTGATCTCCTGCAAGGCCAGCACAAGGTACGTAGAGAAATTCGATATGCTTTTGGCGCAAGCATGAATAAGCACCGGGCCCTTGTATGATCCGGGCGCTTGAAGAAAATGCGACGCGAGTTGCTTGTAGGTCCACGTCCAGTATTTACCGCCGGACCCTTCGTCTCCGATCTCCGTATCGTTCCCGTGGGCGGAGAGACATAGCGGATCGGTCAACCTCTTTAAGGCTTCAACCAACTGAATTGTGGCGTCCACCTGCGACAAGCCGGGATCGAGTACGACAAGTTCTCCCCATGCCTTGGCTCCTGACTCGGAGCTCTTGGTCCAGTCGACGATGGTCTGATCTTTCGTGCATACAATGAGCATGGCAACAGCCTCCTTTTATCTTGAGCGGTGCGTGTCAGGGGGTCACCGAAGAGACGCACCGCGAGCGAAGCCCCGGCAGGTCCGCGAGCCGCACCCGCCAGGGCGATCACGCGCGGGGGAACCCGAATCACGACACGTTGTCGAATGTGGCCAGCGGCGGTGCGGGATTGATCGCGGTGCAGTTGGTATCGGTGTAAGTTACCCCGTCGGCTTTGAGCTTATACGGAGTGCCGGTCTGCAGCCCCGGCTTCTGAGACCAGGCATCGACCCTGGCCGTTTGGGCTTTCTTGTCGACGGCTCCCGTACCAGTTCCCAACAAGATGTCGGTATTGTATTTGTAAACCTGAATCGTAGCCATGTATGTATCCTCCTAATTTCGGATCCGCCGCGAGCGAGCCTTTTCGGCGCGGTCGAGCGGCCGGTTTCAAAAGCCATTCAGGAGCGAGACCGCGGCCGAATCTGGATCGATCCCCAATTTCAACCGGCAGCATCGCAGGAGTTCGCGTCGTCTCGGCATCAAATCTTCCATTGCACCGCTTGCCGCTACATTCGACTGAGCACGCGATATCCGGCGAAACTAAGCAGTCGGCGCGACGCGGCCTTCACTCCCTGTCAAGCCGGCTCCCTGGAACGATGAAAATCTCGTTCGACCTGCCAAGGCCGCGCGGATTTCTGACGGAGATTGGCCCGGTTTGAGCCTTGGGCGGCACGGTGGCAACGATGTGATTGTCACTGATCGTTTTGAAATTCGCCGTCATCAAGTCCCTTCCGAAATGCACTGTGATGGCCTCGGAGAAATTCTTGCCGGTAATGGTCACGCTTTCTCCAGCCTTGCCGAAGGGTGGAGAGAAATATTCGACCACAGGCCTTCTGTTCATAACGTCGAGCACGTGGGACAGCCAGTCCCAGAGATTCTCTACCTGGGCCTCATTCATGTGTGAGCGCAACTCGGCAACAAAAGGAAAAGGACTTGTGAAGACCACATCCACCAACATCGACAACTTTAAAGGGTGCCTGTGGTCGAATTGAAAGCTCCAGTTACCATCCTTCGGTTTGACCGGGGAAGTGGTCTGCGCCTGGATTTCGACAGGGGCCAGTTCCTGACCCACGCTCTCAATCAGGCCATCAGCTGTCGCGGAGTTGGGGACGGCAGTCTTCTTGTCCATTCTTCATCCCCCAGTTTCCTGTTCAGAGCGCGCGTTCATCGCCTGAATGATCGATTCCATTGCTTCGTTCAAGGAGTCCGTCGCGTGTGACATCAAGAACCCGCTTGCCGCGAGCGGATCGCCGGGCGCCGGCTCAAGAGGATTTGGAAGCCCCTTTACGGAACCAGGCTCAACGGGAGGCAGCCCGCCATCAGCCAGGCCCAGCTCCATGCTCTCCCATATTTGCCTTGCCCACACGAAGGCCTGGTCGACAACCTCAGCCGCCGGCGGTTGAGGGGGCGGCGGCTGAGCACTCGGAACAGCAGGCTGTTGAGCGAGATCCAAACCACTTTCTCTTAATTGCGTCGAGATGCTTTGCTGGGCGGCGGCTATCGCATTCCGCAGTGTGCCGGCTGCTCGTTCCATAGCCACTCGGAACTCCTTCTGATAGGTGTTGAACACCTGTTGAAGGTCGTTTGGCATATCGAGCCCGTAATCGTGAGTCTCGCCTTTTTCCACGTGCTGCGCTCCTCAACGCTTCGACGCTGCAATTCATCGGGACCTGGTCAGGACGGCTTAAACTGGTCCAACACCGTGTAGGCGTTCTGGCCGATCTTTAAATACAGATCCGCGGAGTCTTGCATCACCTTCACTGATTCCTCGATGATCGGTTTGTACACGGCTTCGAGTCCGGTCGCGAGCCATGCCGCCGTAGCCGCACCGATCGCCGTTACTTCGATCGTGCTTATGTTGCGCAGCATGTCGGCGCCGTCCTGAATGACGATGGCGGTTGTTTGACCTACCGACTGAACCGCCTTGGCGACGCTCTGATCATACGAATGTGG
Organism: Occallatibacter sp.; assembly: GCA_035606555.1. GTDB lineage: Bacteria > Acidobacteriota > Terriglobia > Terriglobales > Acidobacteriaceae > Telmatobacter. Next base: position 716 of record DATNFD010000113.1, on the reverse strand, counting down.
CAGGTCGAGTGGCGGCAGCGGCTCCCCGCCGTCAGCAGTTGTGGCGGCCGCGGAACCCTTTCCTGAGAAAACCGCCAGGTTCGTCTGCTGAACGCTGTCCATTACAACATCTAGGCTTGATTTTGGTTTGTCCGCCATCGAGATTGTCCTTCAGATCAAATTCGCTCGCAGCCCGAGACGCGAGGCTATCGATACCCTCACGGAATAACTCCGGCGGCCGCTTTGAGAATTTCAGCGCAGGTGCTCACGACCGAAGCGTTTGCGAGTTGAGCTCCCGCGTTTTGATTCGAGGCGGCGTTGATCATCATCAGGGAAAGTGAGTATGAATAGGTTTCGAGGGTGATGCCCTGAGACTGCGCCGGCGCGTCGCCGATCACTTTGTAGTTGGTCGCCGCGACAGTGTCCACGACTTGTCTGTTGGCTTCGTCCATATCGTCTCCTGCTCCCCAAATGCGCTGTTTCCATATCAAATTGGAGTGCGCGACTCAGCACGCGTAGACCGCTGTCGGGCTGAGCCGGCATAATCTCTCCAGACCAGAAACAGAATTGGCTGAATTGCATCTTCGCCTGGAAGAGTTTCGTCGCTGAGAGATTCTCTTCCGGAGCTGCGCGTCACGGGCCAATCGACAACAGCTTTGCAATGCCCTGTACCGTAGCCGCCTGGTACGATATGTTCGCCTGCTGCTGCGCGTACACGGCATTGATTGAGGCCATCG
>DATNFD010000112.1:0-9789 GCA_035606555.1 Occallatibacter sp. | reverse complement strand
TTCCGGATCGATCTGGGCTCCACGCAAACTGCTTTCGAAGCTGATCGATCGCCTTCTCTCGGGTGAGGATGCCAGCGTGACCAGCCCGCGTCCTCACCTGACGGCCAGGGAAGAGCAGGTATTGCAGCTTCTGTTGCTCGCACGCTCCAATCGCGAAATCGCAGGGGAACTGGGGATCGAGGAGCGCACGGTGAAGGCCCACGTGGGCAAGCTGATGCGGAAGATCGGGGCGGAGAACCGGATTGAGCTCTCGATGCGCGCGCTGCACGGCTCGTACAAGCAATCCGTGCCGCACAACCACTATCAGCAGATTGCCGAGCCGGCAACGGTCTAGCTTTCCGGGCTTGAGGTCGGTTCGCGCTCGGCAGTAACCATAAAATCACCTGAAAATCGATTACTTCTATTCTAAAACCTTAGTACCCTTGTGTCGTTTTGGAATGTTACCCATAATGGTCTCAGAAACAACGCAGATCTGGGGAAAGGAGTTCCCAGGCACCATGTGAGTGAGGCCTGCGAACTCCTCTTTTTTTGATCCTGCAACCGTCTTTACTGCCTTTTTCTGGCAGGAACTCCGCACATTCAATTTTCCACGCCAAATCTGGTCAGGGGCGTTGTTTGCCTGAATCTGTGCATTCTGCTGGGCCGTGCTTGCTGTAGCCTATGCGGGTCGCGGGTGCAGTCGCTGTTGTACCAGATTGTTCGCCTGCTGAAATCCAGAGGATGCACATGCGCGACTTTGTCGGGAGCATGTTGTCCTAACAGAGAGCAGGCAACGTGCCGCGGGCTCGCGGTGTGCGGAAAAGTGAAAGGAAATCCCCAGATGAGAAAAATTATTGCTTCCCTTTGTCTTTGTTTATTGAGTTCGATGTATGCGAACGCAGCTTCATCCAAACAGGATTTGCAGGACAGGATCGACTCAGCGAAGAACGTGCTCGATCAGATCATGGACGCGCAGGACAAGACGATCCCGCAAAATATTCTTGAGCAGGCGACGTGCGTCGGCGTGGTGCCGGGAATGATCAAGGGCGCTTTCGTCTTCGGCGCGCAGTACGGGCAAGGCGTCGTCACCTGCCGCACCCCCCACGGCTGGAGCGCTCCGGTATTCATTCGGCTCGCGGGCGGTTCGTGGGGATTGCAGATCGGCGGTCAGTCAACAGACCTGATCCTGGTGGCGGTGAACAACCGAGGATTCCAGGACCTGCTTAAGAGCAAGTTCAAGATCGGCGCGGATGCTTCTGCGGCGGCAGGCCCGGTAGGCCGCGCAGGACAGGCGGCAACCGACTGGAAGATGAATGCCGAACTGCTGAGCTATTCCCGGAACAAGGGAATTTTCGCGGGCATCAGCCTGGATGGAACGGGCGTGTCGCAGAACAAAGTAGATACTGAGACTTACTATGGCTCACCACAGAGTTTCGAGAGTGTGCTGAAGGGCAATGTGGCTGTACCGGACGGTGCGGTCGAGTTTGTACGTGATGTTGCCCATCACTTCACTGAGGCAAAGCAGGCCCAGTAGATCCGGAAGCTTGAGACGAACGGGGGCGGCCTCCTGGGAGGTCGCCTCCGCTTTTGGCAGATTGTGGGATTTCAGTTTTGCCCTAGCCTTGGAGGCTTCTCCGTGCCATAAACTTGTCTTTGCCTCAAACGATGCAGAAGTCGCTCGAGTACTGGCTGGTTGTCGCGATCGCGCGCATTCTCGGAATCCTGCCGCGGTGGCTTGGACGCCTCTTTACCGGAGGGCTTGCATGGGCTGTGTTTCACGGAATGGGCAGACTTCGCCGGGTCGGTGAGCGAAACCTGCAACTCGCGCTGCCCGATGTCTCCGAGGAGAGGCGACGTGAAACTCTCCGGGGAGTTTACAAACATCTTGGCTGGCAACTTGTTGAGTTCTGCCGGATGCCGCACTACACGCGCGCGAATACGAAGGGTCACATCCGCACAGAGGGCCTGGAACACTTTCTGGCTGCAGAGGCTCTTGGCCACGGAGTACTGGTTCTTACCGGACACCTGGGGGCCTGGGAACTTTCCAGCTTCTATCACTCGCTGATGGGTCATCCGATGGGGATGGTGATCCGCAGGTTGGATAATCGCCGGCTCGATGAGTTCGTAAACAACATTCGCTGCATGCATGGGAATCGTGTGCTGCACAAAGACGATTTTGCCCGAGGCCTGCTGCACGCGATGCATGAAGGCGGGACTGTCGGAATTCTGATGGACACGAACATGACTCCGCCGCAGGGCGAGTTTGTGAAGTTCTTCGAGATTACAGCATGTACGGCATCGGGGCTGGCTCGTGTCGCGCTGAAAACGGGCGCGGCCGTGCTGCCGGGCTTCCTGCTCTGGGAACCGAAGGAGAAGAAGTATGTGCTTCACTTCGGGCCTCAGTTACACTTCGCGCGAAATGGAGACAGTGAAGTGGACGTGCTTGCAGCTACGCAGCAATGCAATGACGTTCTCGAGTCATGGATCCGCCGGTATCCGGACCAGTGGTTGTGGATCCACCGACGCTGGAAGACACGTCCACCGGGAGAAGCGCCGCTTTATTGACCGGGATGTCCGCAGTTGCTCCATCCTTATCCGGCGTCGTACCTTGGCTGACGATGCACTTCATTCGCCATCGAATCGCTGCAATTATTTTCGTCGCGTGCACGCCCCTCGCGGCTTCCCATCTTGTCACCGGCAACGGATTCGGGTTTGCCGTTGTATCGCCTGAAACGGGTGCGGTGACGAAGTTCTACGCGCATCCCTACAGCTTCATGAGGCCTGATCCACAGAATGCGCTGAGCGAAGGAGTCGAAACTGCCAATTTCATCACGAGTCTCGGCTGGAGCAGTAATCCCAGCAAGACGTCGGCTGACTACGTTGAAGACTCGCACATGATTCGGGTTCATTCTTCGCGTGGCGAATTGCTTGTCTTCATGCCCTTCGGATTCAGTCACGCAGCGGTGATTGTGGACGGAACGCCTACTGTTCCAAATGCAGCTCTTGCAATCAAGTATGGTCATCCAGTCACCTCAGAACATCAGCTTCAATTCGGCACGATTCATGCGACGTTGCTTCGATTCAAGGGCGTTGAAGAATCGTTGCTTCTGATTTCGATGAGTCCGGTGCGGCAGGCTGCCGCAGGGAAGCCGACTCTCCCAGGCACCTCCTTCGCACTTGTTTCCCTCGAGCGGAACGAAGATCCAGAGCGCGTGGGGCAGGAATTCGTGGAATGGGCTTCGGATCTTTCGCCGGACGCACTGGCGAAGCGCGAAATCGAGCAACTCGAGCATTGGCGCGTGAAACCTGCTATCCACTTCGCGTCCGAGCAGGAGCGGCACCTGTGGCGTCAGAGCGAGGTGATGCTGAGGATCGCGCAGTGCAGAGAACCAAACCGTCCAGGACAGTATGGGAATGGACTGATAGTTGCGGCGCTGCCGGATGGAGTGTTTTTCACACCATGGGTTCGGGACATGGCGTGGGCAACGGTGGCGCTGACGAGGATGGGACATCGCGATGAAGCGCGGGCGGCAGTGCTGGCTTACTTCAATGCGCGACCGACCGGGAAGATGCGGGCGGAGACCCGAGGTGCGGATTACCAAATTTCGATCGTCCGTTATTTTGGCGATGGGGCGGAGGAACCGTTTTTCACACAGGAAGGCAGCACCAATATTGAATTTGATGACTGGGGCGAGGCGCTGTGGGTGCTGGGCGAGTATTTGAAGCGATTCGACGATGCTGATCTGCTGCGCGCGGATACCTATCGCGGGAAGCTCTACGAGAGCGCGCGCGATTACATCGTCAAGCCTCTGCTTGCAAATACTGAAGTTTTCGGGCGCGGTTTGATTGTTGATGCTGATACATCCATTTGGGAGGAACGACAGAAGGATAAGAAGCACTTTGCGTTTTCAACGGCGGCGGCAATTTTCGGATTGCGAGAATTTGCGGAGGTTGCTCACCGTGCTGGAGATGAGAAGACAAGAGTTGAGCTGCAGGGCAAAATCGAGCAGTTGCAGAGCGGGTTCAATGCTGCGTTCATCCGGGGTGGTCACCTTCACGGCACGCTTGAAGAGGGGGTGAAGAACGACATTGATGGAGCGCTATTGCCGATCATCAACTTCGGAGTCGTGACCGACCCGGAGATCATTCGGGACGTCGCCGACCGTATGAAGCTTCTGCGGGTCGTTTCGGGTGGATACCGGCGCGTACGAGGCACTTTTACGGATCCGGCGATCTATGAGTACTGGTACGAACAGGAAGAATTTCTCTTCGTCGATTTCAGCCTGGCGGAACTCTATCGACGGCTGGGCAGAACTGCGGAGGCAGATGCGATGCTCGAGCGCATCGTAAAGAAGGCGGCTGCGGACCATGACATTATTCCGGAAATGTATGTAGCGGTTCCATGCAAACTTTTCCCGGGGAAGATCGGTGATCCGACAGGAGCGCTGCCGATGGTGGGGTATGGAGCCGGTGAGTTTGTGCTGCATTTGCTGGAGCGGGAGGACGCTGAGTTTCGGCGAGATGGAAGAGGCTTGGCCGCGCATTGAGTGAGATGGACGGGGTGGAAATCTGAGAAGGCAGCTGACTGAGTCTAATCGAGCAGAAAATATGCAGGCGCCCCGATTCGACGCCTGCATTGGAATCAAGTGATTTCAGCCGCAGCGGTGTGGATCCTCGCCCGGGTAGTTGCCCTGCACGCAGGGTACTGTGCTCAGGTACTCATAAATCGCGCGAAGGTCGTGATCTGACAAGTTTTGCAGATTCGGCCATGGCATAACCTGGAGGAGGTTGCCGTTAAACGGGGCCGGGATGCAGTTTGCATTCGGGGCGCCGGTGCAAGGTGGATGCAGTTGATCGGGGTCGATGCCGGTGCGAATGGTGTGCACGAATTTTTCGAAGCTGTCGCCTCCGATTGGAATTCCGCTCGCGTCGGGAGTGAGATTGCGCGAAATGATGTGCGCTGAGCCGGGGATCAGGGCGCCGAAGTCTCTGCCGCCGCCGAGGTAGGTAGCAGGGTTGATCTTTTCCTTCTGACTGAAGTAGGGATTGCCTCCGGGCGCGTATTCGGTTTGCGGACCGGCGGAATGACAGCCGTCGCAATCGCCAACGACGTTGACATAGTAGCTGCCGAGTCCGACGAGAGCGGCGTTCTTGCCTCTCATGTCGAGGGGAAAGGGCGCGGCATTCAGCCCGATCTGAATACGTGAATCGCCCGCTTCGGCTTTCGCAGGGGAGGGGAGAGTTGAGGCTGCGATCGCGAAGGTTGCGACGGCGGCGCATAGTCCGGTGATCTGATACAAGCGGGATCTGGTCATAGGTTCTTCCTTTCTGGCGGGTGAAACAGAGAATGTGAGCGGAGCAGCTCTCTTCAGCGATTGACAAGAAATTGTCCCGGGGGCTTGAGCGCTGAAGAGGGGAACGGAAGGCCATCCTACACAGCATCCATCGCGGTGTCTACGAATTGTTGGCCCGCACTGATGAAATGAGTGTGAAGAGCAATTCCGAATGTTTCTGATCGAAGTGGACTAAACAGTGAAAACCCTTGTGTCGAACCACTCCGGACGTGCGCCCACTCGATCGAAAGCGCTACGAGTGATTCCTGTTCTGTCGAACAGTTCGTTCACGGCATCGAGAAAGCCCCAGGGGCCGTGAGGGTCAACCGGGATGTAGCGATCGAGTTTGCTGAGACTTGCAAGGGCGTCGCGTTCGCCCCTGTGAATGGGATCTTCCAGCCAGTACCAGTCTTCGGGCTGGTCGGGGCTGAGAACGAATCCTGCTTTGCCGTCGGGGTGCTCACGGTCCCACCTTGCGTACCGGAATGTCTGGTTGATGCGATGTGCATAGAGTGAACGCATAAGCGTCTGGACACACATGCCGGAAGCCGGCGAATCCGCGGGTGAGTACGGCCACGAAGTGAGCCAGCAGCAATCATAGAGTTCGCCGAGAACGGTGAGATGGGTGATCACGCAGGGGCGAAGATCGCGACCTGAACCGGGCAGGACTTCCGCAATGATGGTGTCATCGATGTCGATGTAGATCGTGGTGTTTCGATACAAGTGCGGTAGCTCCGGATCTAGATAACTCTAAACCCGGCTGCTGCCTGATTTGAATTTCCTGCCGCAAGGCTCCTACCAGCGCGTGACGGTCAGCTGATCGAGGTAGACAGTCGCGCTGCCGTACCCGCCCATGCCATCGATCTGGAAGTTCGTAAGCAGCACCGATGCCCAATTCAGTGCAAAGGCAGAAGGTACGGTTTCATTGATCTGCTGCAGGATGCCATCGAGGCTGACGTTCTTGTAGGTGATGTTTCCGACGCTGTCGCGCGAGTAGTTAATCACCAGATGATGCCAGGTATTTGTGGTCCACTTCTGCGGATTGCAGGGAGCGGTGGAGTGCAGCCACTGGTCGACGGGGTAGTCGGGCGTGCCGGCATTGGTGGTGTAATCCCACGTGCTGCTATATCCATCGCACTGCACTCCGAAGATGACGGTCTGGCCGTTGGCCATGACCTGGTTCATATCGAATTCGAGGTTGGCGATGTCGGTGGAGGGAGAGGCGATGTAGACCTTGACGTCATAGGTGAAGTTCGTGGCCACGGTATCCGTGCCGAAAACAGACCAGTAACGCTCACCGGCGGAGTTCTGGAAGCTGATGCCGAACTGGCGCGCGGCGCCGCTGATGGATGGCTTGCGGACCAGTGCCATGGTTCCGGTGGAGATTCCATTGGTGGCTCCGTCCTGCGTCATCGACCATGTGTAAGCGGATTGAATGTTCTTGACGATGGTGGTCTGGGGTCGGCTGTTCTTCGCTGAGGCGGCGAGGCAGAAGGGAATGAGTGCCATAGCGACCGCGAGGCGCTGAGGGAAGATGCAGATCAACTTCATAATTGTGCCTTTTTCGGAGAAATTCCCGAGCGCTCGAATACGGCTTACACGAGGCAGGCACACCTGGGGCTTTCCGGCGTGCAGGCAGGTTGAAACTCAACTACTCGACTCGAACATCGAACCCTGGAGTTGTTGAGTACGTTAATCCGAAGTTGAGTCTAGCGTCAATGGGATTTTGCGGAGGGTAGCCGGTGTTTGGGATGCCCAGACTGCAGATTATCCCTCCCGCAACGCCCGGATGGGATCGAGGCGGCTTGCTGAATCGCGGGCAGAGAGCACGCGACTGCGGCGACCAGCACCAGCGCGAGTGAAGCGCCCAGAAGGCTCAACGGGTCGGCGGGACTGAAACCCATCGGAGATGAGTAGCTCGTAAATCCGCTGAAAGCGGACGTTCGCGCTTCGTAGTCCTTCAGGTTGGGATAGGAGATGGGCAGAAGACTGCCGGACTGCTTCTGAGTTTTCAGGTCAGTGGCGTAGCTGGAGGCAAGTGTAGAAGGGTCGTGGGCCGGAAGGGGATGAAGCAGGAGGGTGTTGACGAGAGTGAATACTGTCGTGGTCGCGCCGATTCCGAGGGCCAGTGTCAGGATTGCGAAAACGGAGAAGATTCGCGATCTGCTCAAGCTGCGAACGGCAAACTTGATATCGCTGAAGAGGTCGTACGCCAGGTTGAAATGCTTGTCCATCACAAGGGCATTGCAACATCAGCGAATTTTGCGGGCGATCAAGAATGGTTAAGTAAGGTAAAGATTTGTAAACGAAAAGCCCGGCCGGAGCCGGGCGAAATTCCAACGGGGGAAAGCGGAGGTTCGCCAAAGTTCCGTGGGCCGCGTTTTCGACGTTACAGCGACTAGTGCGAAGCCGCAGGAGGCAGAGCGAACCTACGCGTATTGAACAGGGTGGTCGTCTCGCCTGGAGCCTCTACATAAAGCATCAACACTGCAGCTCGCGGTCCGTTGAAATAAGGGATGTGGATCGAGTGGGGTCCCGCGACCAAGGTGACTTCGCCTGAGCCAGATTTGCCAGGGTGGATTCCATCGAGATCGATGACACTCTTGCCGTCAATCTCGAGTCGTGCACCGTCGTCGGCGATCATCTGGAAATGATAAGCACCGGGATTGGTGATCCAAAATCTACCGTAGTAGTCGAGTCCTACCCACTCACCTCGAGTGGTTATGTTGGGCAAACCCATGCCGATTATGTTTGCATCACGCGTGACGGACAGGAAATCTGTGTAGACCATACCGAGCGGACTGAGACGCCGAAAGTCGGGTATGTGCTTTGTGTTAGGTGGAATCTCGTATACGTCTGCACAAAGTCCGGTTGCGCTTGGCACTGTCGATCCAAAAGAATTGCCTCCCAAAGAGATCAAGTTTCCCTCACTACCTGCCAGAACAGTCGTGTTGCGCGGCTCATCGCTCGAGACCGCAAATACAATGGGCGGCTTGGAATTCTTTCCCTCTGGAGGACTGACGAAATAGCCATGGCGGTAAGAGAGCTTCACTCCTCGACGATGAACCTGTATTTGAACTGTATGGATTCCAGGGACCGACTGATCAGGGCCAGGATTATAGGCAAGCTGATAATGAGCGGTGTAGGAGAGCATGCAACTGCCTTGAACCAGGCCAGGAAAATCTGTTTGTGGCAAATCGGGCGAAGATGATGTTGAAGAAGGATCGACGATGCGGAGAGTCGAAATAGTTTTCGACACTCTTGGCGTTCCTTCGACTTTGTCGAAAACTTCAAAATCAGCCGGAACAAGGTTGAGAACGAGATGATCATGTGCGTCAGCCGCGATCACGTCGACGACTACTTCGCTCCTGGTGAGGCGCAAAGTGTATGGAGAATTCTGTAAGCTGTCAGAGCCCTGCTGCCCTTCAGCCGAGGTATATTGATGCCCAGTTAACAATGTGATCAGAGAGATCGCGATGATCGTCTTTGTCATCATGCAGTCAATTATCGCGGTCGTATCGTTGCCCGATACGAAAGTCTGACAATTCTTGGCGTTCGAGACGACTGAGTTCGTCACCGGAGAACCTGGATCACTTTTGAAATAAGTGATATCTCAGAGCAACGAAAAGCCCGGCCGGAGCCGGGCTGAACGCAGAATTACGATCGGGATTAAGCCATGGCTACGATCTGCGGAGTTGCAGATGCGGCAGCCGGGACGGGTTCTGCAGGCGTGGGATGCGCGGGGATGTGTGCGCCACGCGTGAGGCGATGAACGAAGTGGTAAGGCGGCCAGGGACCGGATAGCTGCATCTGGCAATCCTTCATCATCGCGCTGGTGGTCTGGAATTTGTTCTGATAGCGCTCCACGCATTTGCGATCGATCAGGTGAGCAACATCTAGAACCATCTTGCCGGATTCAGTGAGCCGACAGCTGACCTCTTCATCCAGAGGAGCAAACAGGCGGTGCATCTGGAAGCTGACTGCGCGTGCCCGGGTCTGTCGCTCACGCTGGCGAGTTGCCGTTTCGCGGAGGTTCGTGAGGTATTCGCGACCTACCTTCTCGGGATTAAGGTAGGAAAGCTCGCGACAGCTGCAGTCATCCACCAGGACTTTGAGGTGCATCTCGGTCTTTCCGCGGAGTTTATCGATGTTGCCGAGGAATTGGCGCTGGTTGGACCGGATGGACTTGCGGAGGCTTTCGTCGTCGTTGAAGATGGTGCCGAATCGGAAGGGAAGAACTGTGGAGTGTTTGAAACAATCAGCGATAACTCTTGCGTGGTCGACCCCGGATTTTTGATTGAGTGTTTCTGCGGGATTATGCTCGCTGACGATAACGGCTAGATCACTGGCTGGGTAAAGGAAAACCTGATTTCCGCTAACCCCGTGGACTGACTCAAGCGGAACTGGTTTTCGGTGGCGGGCTAGTTCTGGGAAGGCTTGTTTCTCACCAATGCAGTAGGCATACCATGCCATATGG
>DATNFD010000111.1:0-6916 GCA_035606555.1 Occallatibacter sp. | reverse complement strand
TCTGTCGTCATCTTTTTGGATTGAGCCGATGAAGCGGTAGCCGAGCCGAGGAAGGGTCTCAACATGAAGAGGGTGTACGGCCTGATCATTGAGAGCAAGCCTTATCTGACGAATGCAGAAATTAAGTCCCTGCTCAAAATCGACGAAGGTATCCTGACCCCAGATCGCGAGTCGAATCTGCTCGCGCGTCACTACGGAACCGCGGTGATTCAGCAGGAACGCAAGAACGCGAGCCGGCTGCTGCTGGATATGAATCGGCGCACCGTTCCTATGGAGCTCGAGCGTCTGCTCATCGAGCTCAAATTCCCCAAATCGAATGATCGACATGACCAAAAACTAAGAGGGAGCCCGGCAATTCACCGACATCATAGCAACTCCAATGAAGACCAGTCACGTGCGCCTATTGCAATTGCTTCTCACTCACGATGAGTCAGTTGAACAGGTTGACGACTGCTATCGCAATGGGGGGGCCATATACCAATGCTGAACGATCAAGCGCTGCAGTCGACTCAAGGCGGGACCGACCACCAGCGTGTCGGCTAGGAACCAATCCGACTTGCCCACGAAGGCAGATCTGAGGTCAGTTTTCGAGCCCTACCACGCCATCGATTCCGTCCAGTAACTTCACCGGGTCGCATCCCACGCCTTTTCGAAAAACAAATTCGGCCTTATTGATGTCTGAAATGTCGGTCGCTGGGTTTCCATCAATGACGATCAGATCTGCCTGTTTCCCAGCATCAACGGTGCCAACCCGGTCACCAATGCCAAGAAAATCGGCTCCGTTTTTTGTCGCAATCTGGATAGCCTCGACAGGAGTAAATCCGGCATTCACCAAGAGTTCCAACTCCCGCTGATCGCCGAAGCCCGCCAAGGTGCTTCCATCCCCGGTCGGATCGGATCCAGCCAGCAGAGTTCCTCCCCTTTTTACGAAATCGCGTTCAAACTCCATCTCTTTCGCCAAGAGATGATCGACTCTCGAATGAGGCACCATCTTTACTCGTTGCCGCGACGCACGCCACGCCTTCCATGTCATTGCATGTGAGGCTCTCTTCAAGTCTTCTTTCGGGCGGGATGTCGTAAACTCGCTTTCAATTACGGCCAACGTCGAGGTCACGGCTACATGGTGCGCAATCAGGTAGCGTATGACATCCTGAACAGCGGCGGAGTCTATACTCAGCCGTGCGTTGTATTCGGAGAGGTAGAACCGGAAGTCCGGACAAACATCCGCATGCTTCTTCGAGTAAAACTCCGTATCCATCAATAGTCCGTGCTCAAGATTGTCTATGCCGAGATCGGCTGCCTCCCGGAAGCCGACGCTGCACAGGTGTCCCGTGATTTTCTGTCCATGCAAATGTGCGGCCTTGACTGCTTCTTGCAACTCTTCTGATGTAATGTTCATGTAGGCTTTGAAAGACGTCATGCCATGATCGGCCCAATGATCGACTGATTGGCGCGTTTCGGGAGCGTTGGCCAGGCCATGCATCTCGGGAAACATTGGTGGTTCCCCTTCGAGGTACGGAGCAGTAAGAAACATTTCCGGTCCTACCGAAGCCCCTTGATCAATCTTCTGTTTGACCGCGAGATCGCGCTCCGGCGCAATGCTCCTGCAGTTCGTATCGTAGTTACTCCGGCAGCCAAGTACATCAAAGGGATCACGGTGCTCTGTTCAACAAGCATGTGTTGACGGCTTGGGCTGGGAGCCGTTGTAAACAGGTGCTCATGCATGCCTACGAGACCTGGGATAACTGTACGGCCAGCCAGGTCTAACCTTTTGCTCCCGGTATCTGAGGCTGCTGGGACCGTGGGCCAGCGTAACTGATTTTTCCGGCCTCAATTGCGATGGCTTGATCCTCCAGAGGCGCGGCTCCGGTTCCGTCGATAATGCGAACATGGTCAAGGATCAACTTGGGGGCTTGCTCTTTGATGTAGGCGGCGGGAGCCCTCTCGGCGATGGTCTTTATGCGGTGTTTGCCAATCAAGTCAATTGTCAGAAACCCGGCCCAAATCACAACGGCTATGCAACCGATGAAAGCAACGGTTCGCACGATCCAAATGAGGACTCGTCTCATCCATCTCCCTTTCCGCACGCGATATTCCGCAGATGCCGCCTTGCCGCCGAGACTGTTCGGGACTGAATGACAGATTATGCCTCTTTGTTGCAATGTCCCTGACATTTTGCCTTTCGCCTCGCCCCTAGGTAGGCTCCGGATTGCCGACGATCCACTCATACCTGAGTCGAGAATGGGTGCTCTCGACTCAGGTGGACCAAAGCTGGGATCTCGATTGTGGTTGGCCGCGGTCGGGAATACTTAATTTCGAGCTACGATTTGTGGAACGTGACTGTCATAGTGGAAGGTGATGGTGCAGGGGTGATGTCTGTTTCCTTCACGGTCTTGCCATCGCCGCTAAGTACGAAGGTATTTTCGCGAGCGACTTTACCATCATTCATGTAGGTCACCTTCAGTGTATCGGTATCATCTTGCTTTACGCTCATCGTGTTTCTCCCGCCGACGGTAGTCGGAGTGCCATCGAGCTTGCAGGTTATCGGCTTATCGTTGTCCGTTTCCTTAAAATCAACACTGTCTCCCTGCACATCGATGGTGAGCACTCCAGTGTCTTGCGATTCGGTGAAGCCAGTTTCCTTCCAAGTGCCGGAGAAGCCCGGTCCCCCTGAAATTCGCTTCGATGTGGTTGTGAGTGTGTACGGGCTGCCGTCTTGCGGCGTAATATCAATGGTCCGGGTTATCTTCTTTCCATCGGGTGAAATGTCGATCTTCACTTTGCTTGCTGGCTTGTCGTCGCGGGTATTCTCCAATTCATATCCCGCGCCGGATTTGCGGCAGGTGGTGGCGACCCCGTTATCGGGTGCATTGGGTTTTCCGTCGCAGATAACTTTGGGGCTGGCTTTTCCACCTCGCGTAACAGTAAAGCCGTCGGTGTCCGCGGCCACTGAAACGGTCGGACCATCGTACTTAAGCGTAGAGGGATCGAGTTTCCAAGAGCCATTCCATGGATTCTGCTGTGAGACGCAGGGCAGGGCGATCACTACCAATGATGCGAAGGCGCAGACAGTAGCACAACAATCTTTTGTCATGATTTACCTCGAAGATCAGATTTGTGGGCTTGCTCGGTTTCAGGGGAGAGGGAACGTGTAACATCTCGCTTCACCGGATGTCAATCATGCGATCGCGTTCTAATCATGGCAATCCGGAAACTTTGCTGAACCTCCGCCTTCTAAGGGTCCGAGTAGCCGAAAATCCGACCAGAATCACAGAAAATTGCTGCCAGACGCTGTAGGTTGTGGCAATCGCAAATCCTTGACAGACGATCTATCCACGGCTAAGGTTGGGGAACGTTTACCCTCTTCCCCTTTTAAATTCAAATCCTGCTTGGCACGTGAGGACGTGTGTTCCCATGACGATAGATGAACCGACAGTTGCGGTCACCGGAGTGCCGCAAGAGCTGCAGGACATATTTGAACGACAACGAAACAGCTTTCGCCAATGCGCTCCGCTCGGACTTCCGAAACGGCTGGAAGCCTTAGACGTCTTGTTGCAGAGTATCTTCAATCATCAGGACGCGATCGTTGAGGCAGAGACGATAGACTTTGGTCAACGCTCCGCCAGAGAAATCCGGTTGCTGGAGATCTTTCCGCTGGTTGACGAGATCCGGTTTGTGAAGCGCAACCTCCGCCGGTGGATGCGCCCTAAAGGTGCGCTGGCGAACTGGCAGTTCCTACCCGGTCGCACGAAAATCGTCTATCAACCACTTGGGGTGGTAGGGATCATTGGCGCCTGGAATTATCCAGTGTTATTGACTCTGTCGCCTTTGGTCAACGCGATCGCGGCAGGCAATCATGTGCTCGTTAAACCATCTGAGCACGCACCGGCAACCGCTGAAATCCTGCGCCAGATCATCAAGGAAGCATTTCCCGAAGAATATGTCGCTGTTGTCACGGGGGGGGGCCGGAGGTTGCATCTGTTTTTTCCGCGTTGCCGTTTGACCATATTCTCTTCACCGGCTCTGAACGCGTTGGCAAACTCGTGATGAAAGCAGCAGCGGAGAACCTTACGCCCGTCACTCTCGAACTGGGCGGAAAGTCGCCGGCTTTGGTGCACGAATCCTATCCCATGGCAATCGCGGCGGATCGCGTCTGCTCTGCGAAGTTTTGGAATGCCGGACAAACCTGCATTGCCCCAGACTACGTACTTGTGCCTTTGAACAAGGCGGAGGAGTTTGTCGGCAAATGCAAGACAGTTCTGTCAAAGCGGTACCCCAATGCCGCTTCAAATGTGGACTACACACACCTAATCAGCCAGGCAGCCTGGGAACGAATGCGGGATCTCGCTGAAGATGCGCGGAACAAAGGAGCGCGAGTTCTTCAGGTCGATTCGAATTCCGACGTTCCTGCCCAAGACCGATTCTTTCCACCTACGTTCATTCTTGACGCAAACAACTCGATGCGCGTCATGCAGGAAGAGATCTTTGGGCCAATCCTGCCTGTTGTGACCTATTCTTCGCTCGAGAACGCTCTGTGCTTCATCAATGACCGGCCACGCCCGCTCGCACTTTACTATTTCGACCGAAACAAGTCTCGAATAGAGAAGGTATTGGAGCAGACAGTCTCAGGTGGCGCTGCGATCAACGACTGTATCTTTCACTTCGTTCAGCATCAGCTACCGTTCGGTGGAGTAGGGTCGAGCGGAATGGGTGCTTACCATGGCTTTGACGGATTTTGTGCATTTTCTAAAAAGAAAGGTGTACTGATTCAAAATTCATTCGTCGGATCGTTCCTTGATCGTGCATTGAAGCCGCCCTATACGTCGTGGTCAGATCGCACTATCGCTTTCCTGGTGGGACAGAGTAAGGCGCGTCCTGTCCAGAAAATGACGCTTTCTGGAAAATAGAATTTCTGCTCAAACGGTGCCAGTAGAATCCTCATGGCCGAGCAGCAGCTGGATGGTGCGCAGATCGGTGCCGGCTTCGAGCAGATGTGTGGCCCAGCTGTGTCGAATCAGGTGCGGCGAGACTCTCTTACGAATGCCGGCTCTCTTCGCGGCATGGGTACATGCCCGCCACACCGTCTTGTCGGTGATGGGCTGTTCGGAACTGCGATGCGAGCGGGACGGGAACAGGTAGGTCTGCGGCTTGAGCCAGCGCCAGTAGTCACGCAGGGTATCGAGCAACGCCGGGCTCAGGGGAAGATCGCGGTCCTTGTGGCCCTTGCCGTTAATCACATGAATGATCATGCGCCGGCTGTCGATATGGTCGATCTTGAGCCGCGCGATCTCGGCGCGGCGCATACCGGTGCCATAGAGAACCATCAGCAGCGCACGCTCAAACAAGTCGCTGCTGGCGTTGATCAGACGGGCAACTTCTTCCTGGCTCAGAATGCTTGGCAGCTTCCTCTGACTCTTGAGATAGGGCAGGAACCCGCGGAACTCATGGCGGCGAAGGGTGCGTACGAAGAAGAATTGCAGCGCAGCCACGTGGTTCTCTACCGTTCCCGGGCAGAGTTTACGCTCCCTAAGCAGGTAGGCCTGGTAACTGCGGAGATGATGCAGAATCGGTGCGGGGAGTTCCTTCGGCGATTTGCGCCAGAATCACGGGTAGATGGCGGGTGGAGAGATTCTGAGAAATTTGATCTAAATTACTGATTCTGAATGGTGGTCAGGGACGGGATTGAACCGCGGACGCCGGCCCATGACGGTTTGTTCGCATCCATCCGAATTATTCGTCGTCCTGTCGAGACGAGATGGGAACCACCTTTTTGAATGATCTATTCGAGAAGCTCGTGGAATTTCGATCTCATTGTGATGCCTAACCGTTGAGCGCAGACTCTCAGAAGTTCCAAGGACCCTTTAGTCGAGGGGACGACCTCGTCCGCCCAACCGGGTTTACTTTCGCCATTTCGGGTGATGGCAAGGATTATTGTCTTGGGACTTTCTCGCGCAATGAACTCCGCGAATTCTCTCCAACTCTCAGTTTCCGAGAAAACCACAATCAGTTTGAACGGCTGCTTCAACGCCAGGTTGAATGCTTCAGATAGCCGGGCAGAAATGAGAACCTCGAATCGATCTCCGAAAATCAGTTCCCGCGTTTGCAATAGCGTAATGTCATCTCCCACAAAGAGAATCCGTGGACGTATTGCCATTGCAACACCATCTTCGATGTAATAGATGAGTAAGTTATCAGTGCGGTTAGCCAAACTGAGCTGCATCCTTTGATTTAGTCTAACGGTAGTGAGAGTTCTCCGATAAGTTGGGGCGATGAGGCCCTGACGCGGGAGGACATTGATGCGTAAGAGCCGATACACGGAAGAGCAGATAGTGGGGATCCTGAAGGAGTCGGAAGCTGGTGTTCCGACTGCGGAGCTATGTCGCAAGCACGGCATCAGTGAACAGACGTTTTATCGCTGGAAGGCGAAGTACGGTGGTCTGGAAGTGAGCGAAGCGCAACGGCTTCGTCAGCTGGAAGACGAGAACCGCAAGCTCAAGCAGCTGGTGGCCGAGCAGGCTTTGGACATCGTCGGCTTCAAGGCGGTGCTATCAAAAAATGTATGGTCCGCCGCACGACTGCAAGGGGAAAAAGTCGATGGTTGAGCAGTCCGCGAAAATGTATCCGGCCTTGCTAGAGCTTGGCTCTGGGCCACGATGAGGATACGCACGTCCCTGTCCTGCTAAGTGTGTACGGCTATTCGCAAGCCACTTTTTTGAATCAGGCTTCAGGAGCGTCGATTCGACTGTTGTCCATCTATTTGTCCCAAGCAGACCCGGTAAGAACTGGTCAGCAGCAGCCGGAGCGGTGGATAAGTGGGAATCGCGCGGCGATTTCCAAGCCTGTCGCAGACAGGCGCCTTATCCATCGCTCACTTCAACTCTGCAGAAGAGCAGACATGGGGCAATAGACATCTCCT
>DATNFD010000110.1:0-4537 GCA_035606555.1 Occallatibacter sp. | reverse complement strand
CAGTCCGGCAGCATCTCACGAGGCGATTGTGGCGCCTGCGCCCACAGGAACCGCGCAGAGGCAGGATCCGCAACGGGCAGCTGTGCTCAGCCGACAAGCGGCCTTGCTGCCGCCGGGAGTGGGCCGGGACATCACGATTCGCGCGTGCTCCACGTGCCATGGTTTGGACGTGATCACGAACGAACGACTGAGCCCGCGGGAATGGACGAACGTTGTGCAGACGATGTCGGCCAAAGGAGCCTCAGCGTCTGCCATGGAGCTGGAGAGCATCCGGGCTTATCTCGCACAAGCATTTCCACGCACCGGCGGGAAAAGCCGCAAGTGAGGGCTAAGTGCCTTTCACTTCAGTCGCATGTTGGATTCTCGTCGAACCGTAGACGGGTCTGATGTATTTGTAACTGATCTGTATACTGCGTTTCATCCGATTGTGTCGCCCAGAACCGTAAATGAGTCTCTATCGGAGGCAGGCAGAAAAGGTTCTTTGAATTGCACGTGTATGGTCAGGCTTCGGAGCTGAAATGAGTCCAAGCGTTAAGCGGAAAGTGCGCGACTGGACATGGAAAGTGCTGGGCGCCGTAGGGTGCGCGGCGCTGCTCGCGGCTCAGCAGAGCCAGACTGGGAGCCAGGAGGGCGTCGAGCAGCAGAGCTACAGGGACATGACGCCATCCCAGAGGGCCGACGCCACTCGCGAATTTCTAGGTCTTGGAGCGGTGCCGGATCGAGTCGCGGCTGGGAGGGGCAAACACGTCTTTGCCGAAAAGTGCAGCTTCTGCCATGGAGCGAATGCGCGTGGCGCGACTGCACCGGGCTTGATCACGTCGGATGTTGTTTTGGGAGATGAACACGGTGAACAACTTGCCACCTTTCTAAAAATTGGCCGTCCGGATAAAGGTATGCCGGCATTCACGGCTATGAGCGAGCCGCAACTGAGAGATGTCGCCGAATTCCTTCACGTTCAGGTGGAGAATGTCGCCAATCGGGGAACATATGAGGTACTCAATATCGTGGTGGGGGATTCCGGCAAGGGAAAAGCATATGTAAATAAGCACTGCGTGCAGTGCCACTCAATGGCGACGTTCACGCACATCGCGAGCAGATTTCGTTCACCGGAGCAACTGCAGCGTAGCTGGATATGGCCGGCAGGCAAGAGTGCGATTACGGCAACGGTGAAGACTCCCGCCGGAACCGTCACAGGCCGGGCGGTACAGATCAGCGACTTCCGCATCACCCTGGTGAATGAATCGGGTCAGACGGTGAATGTGGATCGGGGACAGGACGTCGAGGTGCATCTGCACGATCCGCTCACTGCGCATCAGCAGATGCTGCCGACCCTGACAAACGACGATATGCATAACGTGACCGCTTTCCTCGAGACGCAAAAGTGAGACGGGCCCATGGATTGTGCATGGCTGCTGCTATTGCGGTGATGGCGGTAGCGGCTGCCCAGAGAACGCGCGTTTCAGTGGATCCGGGCGCAATAGGAAGTGCGCCGGTTGAAAGCTGGCCTACGTTCAACGGTGACTACACGGGGCAACGCTACAGTTCGCTCACACAAATCAATACCTCAAACCTGAATGAGCTCGAGCCGCGCTGGATATACCGGATTCGCGATGTCGGCGCGCAGCGCGGCGCGCCCGTTCCGATCATCAAATGCACGCCAGTGCTTGCGGATGGAGTGCTGTACATTACCATTCCCGATCACGTGTGGGCGCTGGATGCGCGTACCGGAGAGGCACTGTGGCGCTATGACTGGACGGATCATGGCGGACACCTGGTGGGGCAGCGCGGCGTGGGGATATGGAAGAGCACCGTGTTCTTCGAGACACCTGACAACTGGCTCGTGGCTCTCGATGCGAACTCGGGCAAGGAACTGTGGAGACAGCATTATGCTGACGCGCGGAAACAGTATTTCTCCACCTCTGCTCCACTGGTTGTAAAGAACCATGTGATCGTTGGCGTTGGCGGCGACGCGATGGATATGCCTGGATTTCTCGACTCATTCGACCCGGTGACGGGAGATCTGCAGTGGACCTGGTGGTCTACACCGAGGATGGGCGATCCAGCACTGAAGACGTGGCCGAACGAGGCGGCATCCGATCACGGCGGCGGTATGACATGGATGCCGGGAACGTACGATGCGGAACTCAACCTGCTCTATTGGCCCACCGGAAACACGAACCCGGTGTTTGCAGGCCAGGGCAGGCCCGGAGCCAATCTCTGGACCGAATCCATTGTGGCGCTTGATGCCGACACTGGGAAGCTCAAGTGGTACTTCCAGATGTCGCCGCACGATACGCATGATTTCGACAACACGACCGCTCCCGTACTCTTTGATCGCGATGTGGATGGGAAACCGAGAAAACTGGTGGCGCAGGCTGCGCGCAATGGATTCTTGCTGACACTGGACCGGGTGACCGGCAAGTATCTGATGGTGCGGCCCTATGTTCCACTCGATTACGCCTCAGGACTTTCGCCGCAAGGGGAGCCGATCCCTATTCCGGAGAAGGATCCGTCCGTGGGCGGATCGATCAACATTGTGAATGCATCAAACTGGCCCGCTCCGGCGTACAGTCCAAAGACGGGTTTGATGTACGTGAACTCCGTTGAGGGTAAGGCGATCTACTACCTGACGGATGCCAGCAAGAAGCCTTCAGGCTACGGAGGCATGGGTGACGGTATCGGGCGTGCGGTTCGCGTCCTGAAGGCGATCGATCCACTAACGGGAGATATCGCCTGGAAACACCCGTACCCCAATTTGAGCAACGCGCCCACAACGGTGGGACCAAGCATTCTGGCGACCGCGAGCGATCTCCTGATCTCAGGGGATGACGAGAGAAACCTGATCGTTTTCTCGGCCAAAAATGGGGACATACTCTGGCATCACGAACTCGATGCCGATGAATCGGGTGGAATCATCTCGTATCAACTGGACGGTCAGCAGTACATCGTCTTTGGCGCAGGAGGCAGCTTTTACGCGTGGAGCCTGCGCCCATGAAGCCGACCCGTGCGCGCTACCGGGTGGCAATGCTGGCCATTGGCCTGGCCGTCCTCTCGTATGTGCAGCGAGTTGCAATTTCAGGCGCGGCGCTGCCCATTGCTCACGACCTGCATCTGTCGAAACAGCAGATGGGGCTGGTGTTTGGGGCCTTCGGGGTTGCCTACGCGTTGTTCGAGATTCCCATGGGGCTGGCGGGTGACCGCTTGGGCGTACGCCGGGCGCTAGCACAGATTGTGCTGGCCTGGTCTGCTTTCACGGCGATTACTGGGGCGGCCTGGAACGCAACCTCGCTCATCGCAATCCGCTTTCTGTTTGGCGCCGGCGAAGCGGGATGCTTCCCAAACCTCACGCGCATGTTGAGCGCGTGGTTGCCGGCTCGCGAGCGCGTGACGGCGCAGGCGCTGATGTGGGCATGCACACGATGGGGCGGCGCCATTACTCCGCCGCTGACGCTGGTGTGTATTCACTGGCTGGGCTGGAGATGGGCATTCGTGTGCTTCGCTTCGCTGGGACTTGTCTGGTGTGCCGTGTTCCTGGCCTGGTTCAAAGACGACCCGCGTCAACATCGGAGCGTGAATGCAGGGGAGCGGGAATTGCTGAGTTCCTCCTGCGTCCTGACGACGCAGGGATCCGATCAGAGCTGGGCCAGGCTGCTGTTGACGAGGCAGGTGGCAGTACTTTTGCTGCAATACTTCTGCTTTTCCTATGTCTGGTATTTCTACATCACATGGCTGCCGACCTACCTGCGCGAGGGTCGGGGACAATCGGCAGAGCATGCCGCAGTTTTTGCCGTGCTGCCATTGCTATTTGGCGGGTTCGGATCGTTGATATCGGGGCTGATATCCAGGGCGCTTCCAAGGCGGGCAATTGCCTTCAGCGGCTTTCTTCTTACCGCGGTACTGCTGTTCGCATTCGTACGGATTCCATCGGTGGGTCCGGCGATGGTGGTGATGGGGCTGGCGAGTTTTGCGAGCGACCTGACAATGCCTATCTCGTGGGATCTGTGTGTGGAGATTGGTGGTGCTTACACGGCGACCGTGGCGGCGACGATGAACATGTTGGGGAACTTGGCTGGGTTCGTTGCGCCAGTGGTTGGAGGCGTGATCCTGCAGCGGGTTGGCGGGGGACCCGGCGGGTGGAATCTCCTGATCCATACGATGGTGGGTGCAGCGGCTGTGTCTGCGGCTTGCTGGCTGTATCTCGATCCGGACGCTGCGCGTCGGAACCGGGAACGCACGGTGCATGCGGTCACCGCGACAGGCCCGGGAACGAGTGCCTGACTGAAAGGGCGGCAGTAGCAACGAGGAGGGGGAGCATGAAAATAAGCCTGAGTGGCCGTACCGCAGTGATTACTGGCGCCAGTCGCGGACTGGGCGAGGCTATGGCGAAAGCACTGTCGGGAGCTGGTGCGCAGATCGCGCTCGTCGCGCGTGACCGCGATCGCATGGAGCGCGTGCGGAGCGACATCGCGGGGACTCAACAAACAGCCGAAGTGTTCGTCGCGGACTTGACGCAGGAGGATCAGGTAGCCAGACTCGC
>DATNFD010000109.1:0-24377 GCA_035606555.1 Occallatibacter sp. | reverse complement strand
CTAAAGCGCGGCAACTGGAGAACGCACTTGAGCGCGCCGGACTAAAGCTCGTGTCGGCTGAAGAATTCATCCTTTTCGCGTTTGGGGCAGTTGGTGCATTCAAGGCAGCAGACAAGCAGAACCGCCACCCCCAGCGTGACCAGAATGGCCAACACACTCGCGTAAGAGCCGATGAAATGAGTAAGAGTATGCATATGCCACTGTGGACTGCATGAACCGGTTGCTGTTGAGATAGACCGCAATCAGCAGCGAAAAGTCTCAAATGCAGGATTTGTAGCAGCCCAAGTCTAACACCTCGTTAGATGAGAGTGGAGGGTTTCCACGTTGTAAATGGGCGAATAAAGAGCGAATATAAGACGTGGCGCATGTGATAAGTGGAAATCCCGGAACGGAACTCCCACCTGAGGAGTGGCCGGAAGGCACGGCGTCGGAATCGCTTGCCACGGTTTCACGTGACCAAGCCGATGGTTCGCCCTCTGTTAACTGGCTGTTCGTAGATCTGAATTCATACTTTGCGTCGGTTGAGCAGCAGGATCGTCCGGAACTCAGGGGGAAACCGGTCGGCGTTGTCCCCATGATGGCCGACACGACCTGCTGCATTGCCGCCAGTTACGAGGCGAAAGCCCACGGGGTAAAGACGGGGACTATCGTGGCGGATGCTCGACGGATGTGCCCCGGCATGATTTTCGTGGAGGGTCGGCACGAACTTTATGTGGAGTTTCACCACCGGATCGTCGAAGCAGTCGAAAGCTGCCTGCCGGTTTCGGCGGTGATGTCCATTGACGAAATGGCGTGCAGGCTGATGGGGCGGGAGAGGCCTCTGCTCGCTGCACTGGAGTTAGGACGGAAGGTGAAGGCGACCATCAAGGAGAAGGTCGGGCCCATGCTCCGTAGTTCCGTAGGGCTCGCCACGAGCCGATACCTCGCCAAGGTCGCGAGTGACATGGAGAAGCCGGATGGCTTGGTCGCACTGACCCTCGACATGCTTCCCAAGGCCCTCTGTCAATTGACGCTCCGAGACTTGCCGGGGATTGGCGCGCAGACGGAAAAGCGACTGAATGAGAGGGGCATTCGCACCATGGATGACCTGCTGGAACTCGACTGCGAGAAGGCTGGGCAGATGTGGGGCTCGGTGTGGGGCGAACGCCTCTGGTACTGGCTCCGTGGCGAGGACTTCGAGACTTCGGAAACAGAGCATCTGAAGTCAATCAGTCATTCGCACGTGCTGGCTCCGGAAATGCGGACCCCGGAGAAGGCTTGGGCGGTGGCGCACAAACTGCTGCACAAGGCGGCGATGCGGCTGCGATCCCATAAGCTTTGGACGAGTTCGATTGGATTGGCGGTTGGGTTTTCGGTGCCGCGCGAGATGAATGCTCCCGTTAGCAGGTTCGGCGTGCCGACGCGCGGATGGCACCATGAGATACGGCTAATGGAGTGCCAGGATAATC
This sequence comes from Occallatibacter sp., assembly GCA_035606555.1. Lineage (GTDB taxonomy): Bacteria > Acidobacteriota > Terriglobia > Terriglobales > Acidobacteriaceae > Telmatobacter. The sequence goes on along the minus strand of DATNFD010000109.1, from coordinate 22,929 downwards.
AGACTCTGATCGGTGCCCTCTGCCGCTTGTGGAATGAGAAGCCGAAAGGCAAAGGCTACGACGAACCCTATTTCATTGGAGTCAGCCTGAACGGCCTCGTGCCGGACCGACTGCACTCGCTGAATCTCTTCGACTCACTAGAAAACGCGAAGAGCCGGGCAAGACTGTTGGAGGCAATGGACCAGCTGAATCAGAAGTATGGAATGAGTACGCTAGCTCCGGCCACCATGCTGGCGGCGTACAAGGCTGCACCGACGCGGATCGCGTTTCACAGCATTCCCGATCTGTTTTAAGAACAAATCCCTTGCTGGAAAAACGAAAAAGGAGCCGCGCGGTAACACGGCTCCTCTTGGGTTGATGCTTCGAGACTAGCGATGCACGAGCGGCTGAACAATCAGGTGTTCAGGGCTGTTAATGGCGTAGGGAGAACCCGGAGCCAGCTGAACCGACGTCGGAGTGATGGTATACACGCGAAGCTTACCAGTCGTCTGGCTGATCGCGTAAAGGTGATCGCTGTTATCCCAGAAAATCTGATTCACCGGGTCGGTTGTAAGGAGGCCTTTATCTTTTTTGATGGGATTGTCGCCGTTGAAATGGAAGATCTGCAGGCCTTGCTGTCCCGCGACGGCGAGGAGTCTGCCGGAAGGCGACATCTTCATGTCGTAAGGATCAGCGATCAGGGATGACGGCATATTCGAGTACTTGCTCCTGGTGCTGATGACTCCAGTCTTACTCACCGTGTAGGTTGCCAACTGAGGCAGCGCTGTGGTGCAGCCTGGTGGGTTTGCCGGCTGCATAAGCATGGCAAGGTGGTTTGTGGGATCGGCGGCAACAAGCTCAGGAACGAAACGGCGGAAATCTTTCGAGGGTGTCGGGTAGTTGGCCAGTGCGCCACCTGAGACGAGAAGCCCGTTCGCTTTTCGCTTGAATCCGTAAATCCCGTAATACATGCAGTCAGAGTTAACCGCGGTGTAGGCATAAACGTTGTTTCCAATGAAGGATGCCGCGTTGTTGTCGCCAGGAAAGACCCCGGTGATGTTTATCCCGATGTACCGCAATTTACCGGTCTGCTTGTTGAGCGCAAAGGAAGCGACGCCGGTGTTGTCGCAATCGGCGTTGAACTCCTGAATATAAAGCGAACTGCCGGTGTGGTCGAAGAAGATCTGGTTGGCAATGGGGCAGTTGTCGTCGATTGAGTACTTGGCGTAGTCGGAAGAGGCTTCGTAGCGGAGTGTGCCGCCCTTCTCAATGACGAAGGTATCGATGTTGGGCTCGGAATGGTTAACGGCTAGAAGATGGCTACCGTCGACTGCCATTGCATCGACGTTTTCGCGGAAGGGAGAGCCAAAGATCGGGGTGAGTTTTCCGCTGCGTGCTACAGACCATGCGGTGATTTCATTGGTGCTGCTGTTATTCGGGTTGTCGGCGACATAAACGTAAGCCACTGCCTGGGAAAACGCGTTACTGGCGACCAAGGCAAAGCTCAGGAAGGCAAAGAACTGCAAACTGCGTTTCATGGGAGGTCTCCTCTGGTGGGCAGACCCGCACTGGCCCGGGCACTACTTACGTCATTCGAGACATTTTGTTGACTCGCGGTTGTATGAAGAAGCCGCTGCGTCCCGCGAAGTGGAAGTACTTCTCAAAAATACTGATCTGAACATTTTTCTTTCCATCCGCGTACATTTTGCATCCCCACCCGCGGCACGCTGCGGATTAAGAGGTAGAAGCGAAACCCATGGCGCAGAAATGGCAGCCGGATTTCGAAAAACTGGTGGACGAACACCAGTCCATGGTGTTTTCGCTGGCATGGCGCATGACTGGCGATCGTGGACTGGCGGAAGAAGTCGCGCAAGATGTGTTTCTGGAGTTGGACAGGCATATGGCCCGCATCGAGAGCCCCGAGCACGCATTGAACTGGCTAAGGCGAGTGGCTGTGAGCCGGTCCGCGGACGCGCTTCGGCGGCGACGGGTAAGAGGCGTAGACCTCTGGGTTGAGATCGAAGAGAAGCATGGCTCTCCTTCAGAAGAGAGACAGTCTCCACTGGAGACCCGCCTGGAGCAATTGCTGTCGACCCTTCCTGAAGCGCAGCGGGCGGCATTGGTTCTTCGCTACCAGGAAGATATGACGCCTGAAGAGATTGCAGTCACTGTCGAGGCACCTTTGGCGACTGTGAAGAGTAATTTGCATCGGGGGTTGAAATTGCTTCGCGCCAAGGCAACAACGAATTTGAAGGAGTACATTCGTGGACTTTGAATGGCCTGATCAGCCTGAAGAATTCAACGAGTTTGAGCGAGAACTGAAGCAGGCGATGGAGCGGCGCCCAGCTCCCCCCGGCCTCAAGCGGGGGATCATGCAGAAGAGGAGTGCCCGTTCAACTGAGCGGCACCACACGACCATGATCTGGTGGCAGCGGCTGGCCGCCTCTTTGCTGATTGCGGGAGTGATCGCAGGGGGCTTCGGTTGGCGGCAGATGGAAGAAAGGCGCAGGGGTGAAGAAGCAAAGCAGCAGGTGTTGACCGCTCTTCGCATTACCAACCAAGTCTTGAACAACATGAACAGAAAGCTTGTGGAGCACGACAGGTCCGATAACGGCAAGTAGGTGAAGGAGAGATCGATGAAGAACCGGGTAAGAACCTGGGTCTTGTGTTTAGCGGGAGTGGCATTTGCGGCGATCCCGTCGGCGGCGCAGACCGGCTTGCCACTGCCCTCGCCCGTTGAGAAAGAGCTGGCCGCGCGGGCTTCGAATGTCACTGAGGTGACGCTGGGAAAAAACATGTTGGGGTTTGCAGCGAAGTTCCTGGATGGCAAAGACAAGGACGAGGAAGCAACGCGTCATCTGATCGAAGGGCTGGATGGGATCTATGTGCGGGAGTATGAGTTCGATAAAGAAGGACAGTACTCGACGGTAGATATCGAGAAACTGCGATCGTATTTCCAGACCGGAGGCGAATGGTCACCTATTGTGCACGAGCACGATAAGCGGAGCGGCGAGAGCACAGACGTGATGATGAAGATGGTGAACGGTCAGCCGCATGGGCTGTTCGTCCTTGACGCGGAAGCGAAGGAACTGACCGTCGTGCTGATTCTCGGGCCGGTGAAGATGGAAGATCTGAGCAAGCTTTCTGGGATCGGCGGGCTTGGAGTGCTGGGCGACATCGATTCGGACTCACACGGAAACGCAAACAAGAACAAAGACAAGGTAAAGCCGCCCAAGGCGAAAGGCCGGGGTGACGAATGAGAAAGCTGATCTTGATTCCGATCTGTTTTCTGGCTCTCGCGGTACCGGTGGTCGTACTTGCAAACGGCGTACAGGGCGGGTTTGACCAGGTTGTGAGTTCGATCGAATCGCGTTATCGCGTACATGCCGACCGCATTCCCCTGCTTGGGCTAGTGAGCTTTGTTGCTCGAGCATCGACACACGATGGAGTTCGCGGGATGCACGTTGCTGAGATCGAGGACTTCCATGCCGATGTGGACGGCGAAGAGCTAAACAAGCTGGTTACGGAAAAGCTGGGTGCGGGTTGGGAGCGCGTGATTCGCGAGACGAGCCGCAGGGGCGGCAGCCAGACGCTTATCTTCATGCGACCCGAGGGACCACGGATGGGGATGTTCGTTCTCGATCTCGATGGGCATGAGATGGATGTGGTGCAGATGTCAGTGGATCCCGATCATCTGAGCGAGAAAATCGTGCAGTATGACCATCATCGGAACTAGGGTTAGAAGTCAGGAGTCTGTGAACAGAAGAGTGCATGCTTGAATCGATCCCTAAGATCCGGCTGAGCGCGGGTGTAATTTGAGTGCGGGCAGCAGCGAACGTACCACGAGAGCGGTGTCGCTCTCCTTCATTTGCGCCAGTGGCCAAAACATCGCTTCTTTTGGATCTTCCGTGATTGAATCGAACTTCCCGTCCTCGACGATCCGAACGATCTGCCACAGTGTGGACCCTCAGTCAGCTGGAGCCTCGGAAGAGGTTTGCGAAACGGCGGAGGACGGACACTTACGATCTCCTGAGCTTCGGTTATTCAGAGCGCAGGGCCTGCATGGGATCGACGCGCGACGCCTGCCGCGCCGGGAACCAGCTTGCGGCAAGAGCGACTCCGATGATGATGATGGAGACGGTTCCAAAAGTGATGGGGTCGTCAGGACGGACTCCACGGAGAAGATTGGCAACGAGCCTCGCCAGGGCGAACGCGAGCAAGAGGCCGATTGTGAGCCCTGCGCCTGTCAGCCAGGATGCACGGCGCAGAATCATACGCAGCACATCATCTTTGCTCGCTCCCATCGCAAGACGGACTCCTATCTCGCGAGTGCGCTCACCAACAAGATTCGCCATCACCGCGAAGATACCTATGGCGGAGAGAAGCAGTGCAATGAATGCGTCGAGGGCCAACATGGAAGCGGCATACATCAGCCCAACCAGGTTGTCGCGAATCAGGTTTCTGTATGTCTGCACTGGGTCGAGTGGAATTCCGGCGTCTATGGAGGCTAGAGCTTTGCGAGCAGGCCCGGCGAGAGAAAGCGGATCGCCCTTGGCGAGAATAGCGATAGTTGATCCTGCGAGCGGCTGTTGCGCGAAGCTCGTGTATACAGCGGGAGGCAAATCATTTTCCCAGAGCGAGTAGTTCGCCTCTTCGGACACGCCGACAATGGTGAGCCATGGATCGTGGCTCTTGCTGTCTCCCAGGCGAATGCGGTGCCCTATCGGATTGTTCCCGCCGAAGTAGTGATCTGCAAATCGTTGGCTGACGATCGCGACCGGCATGGAATAAGCTGAATCGCCCAGTGTAAAATTTCGGCCATCCAAAATAGGAATGTGGAATGCGTCAAAGTAACCCGGAGTTACGGCGAGCCGCACCGCTGTCTGCAGCTTCCCGGGAGTAGTGGGCCGGTTCTCGATTGCGACGTCGAGTTGCCAGCCCGAGTCCGTGTAGGGCAGGGCCGTCGCCATTTCGACGCGGTCCGCGCCAGGAATTGCACGCAGCCGGTCAAGCGCTGCCGTATACCATGCCGCCTGCTTCTCAGGCGTGTCGTAGCGCTTCACGGGAAGATCGGGGTGCAGCGTAAGGACCTTCTCGGGGGAATAGATATCGGCCTGGTGGAACATGGAGCTCATTCCCTTAGCCATGAGTGCCGCGCCGATGACGAGAGCAACGGCCAGCGATATCTGCGCGACGGCGAAAACGCTGCGAAGACGGCTGCGGCCAGTAGCCTGACGCGAGCCCGCACGGAGCTGATCAACGAGGCGAATGCGAAGTGCCTCGATACAGGGCGCGAGGCCGGCGACTATTCCGGAGAGCACTGCGAGAAGGATGGAGAACGTGAGGGCACGTCCATTGATCGAGATGTTGTCCCAGCCGGGGATGTAGCGCGCGACGCGTGCGGGCATGGCGATCAGAGTGAGGTGCAGATACAAGGCGGCAAAACCGATGCCAAGCCCTGCCCCGACAAGTGCAAGCAAGATGTTTTCCGTGAGGAGCTGGCGAATGATGCGCTTGCGTGTTGCTCCCAGGGCCGTGCGCATCGCGATTTCGGGACGACGCGCGACTCCGCGTGCAAGCTGGAGATTGGCAACGTTGGCGCAGACGACCAGCAGTACGAACATCGTGGCGCCCATGATGAGCTTGTAGTAGAGAGGCGTGAGGTCGCCATTGATGTCGTCGAGCAATGGCTCGACGTGAACGGTCCAACCCTGGTTCGTGGCTGGATATGATTTCGCAAGGCGGTCGGCAATGATCTGCATCTCGGATTGAGCCGAGTGAAGCGCCACTCCGTCACGCAGTCGTCCGAGCACGAGAAAACTGTGATCGCTGCGGTTGGCAGACTGCGTTGGGGTTGGCGCGAAAGGCAGAAGCATGTCCACGGCAGGGGGGTACTGCATGGTTCGAGGAAGCACGCCAATGATGGTGTATTCATGCTGGTCGAGCTGAATCTTCTGGCCAACAATACGGGAGTCTGCTCCGAAATGACGGCGCCAGAATCCATAATTTAAGACCGCCACTGCATCACGCCCGGGTTCGCATTCGCTCTCGTCGAAGGTGCGACCGAGAAACGCGTTGGTGCGCAGAACCCTGAAGAAAGAAGAAGAGACGAGATCGGCGCTGATCTGCGCGGCATCACCAACACCCGAAAGGGTGAAGTTCGCGCCCTGGATAGCTGCCAGATCTTCGAAGGAGCGGTTCTGCCGGCGCAGATCGTTGAAGTCGGCGAGGGTGACCGGCTCTTTGCCGCGCTGTTGCTGCTCAGCCAAAACCATCACATGGTCGAGCGCTGGAACCGCGAGGGGTCGTAGCACAACGGCATCCATGCTGCTGAAGATGGCCACATTGACGCCTATGCCGATGGCGAGAGTGGCGATCACCGTCAATGCGAATCCGGGAGACTTGCGCAGCTGGCGGGCAGCATAGCGGATATCGCGCCATAGACTCGCGAGTGCCAGGCTCGTATCGAAGGCGGCGACGCGTTCCCTTGTGCTCGTCGGATTCCCGAAGCGAAGGAGTGCATCGCGGCGCGCCTGATCGGGCGACATACCGGCTGCAAGATTGGCATCTGTGCGCAGGTCGATGTGAGATTGCAGCTCATCGGCGATGTCGCGATCGATCGCGTTGTATCGGAAGAGGTTGGTCAGTCGGCGGAACAGGGCCATGGAAGGACTCCGAGGTGGTACCTGGCTTTCATGCGTAACGCAGCACGGCTCTTACGCCTTTAACGAGCTGATCGAAGCTTTCTTCAACCTGTTGCAACTGGCGGCGCCCTATGGCGGTGAGTTTGTAGTACTTAGCGCGGCGATTGGTCTCAGTAAGCGACCACTCGGCCGAAATCCAGCCGCTCTGCTCCATGCGGTGGAGCGCAGGATATAGCGAGCCCTCTTCAACACGAAGCAGGTCGTTGGACGCGCTCTGGATGTGGAGGACAATGCCGTAGCCATGGAGAGCGGCGTTCTGATCAAGGGTTTTCAGGACCAGAAGGTCGAGAGTGCCCTGGAGATCGTTTTTAGCCATTCCTTTGATATACCTCTTGATTTCTTGGTACATAGAAAGCTAGGCCTAGACGTATAGGTATGTCAAGTAGCCTGTGACGAACAGTTAATACTCAATGACCAGTATTACTGCGGGTTTCCTGGTTTCCGGCAGCCACCGTCTATCTGTCCACCTGCCTCCCCCTGCCGCGTTATCCTTCTGGGGTTGGGGGATCGAAATGACTGATACTGCTGCGCGTCCGCAACTTGCCTATTTAACCGACGTACTGAAGGAACTCAGGGCGAAAGGAACGCACTTCAGGCTTCGAGTCCTTGATGATCAGCAGGCGCCCGTTTGCCACTACGACGGCAAGGAAGTCATCAACCTGGCGAGCAACAACTACCTCGGGCTGGCGAACCATCCGAAACTGATCGAAGCATCGCTGAAGGCCACACGGGAATTGGGGGTAGGTTCAGGTGCGGTCCGGACCATCGCGGGAACCATGCGAATCCACATGGAGCTCGAGGAAAGGATTGCCCGGTTCAAAAATGTTGAGGCGTGCGTGGTTTTCCAGAGCGGATTTGCGGCGAATGCCGGCACGGTGAGCGCGATCCTCGGCAAAGACGACTTCATCCTTTCAGATGAACTGAATCACGCCAGCATCATTGATGGCGCGCGCCTGTCGCGAGCAAAAATCAAGGTATTCCGGCACAAGGATGTGGCGCATTGCGAGGAGTTGTTGAAGGAAATCGAGAACGAGCCTGGGCACAAGCTCGTGATAACGGACGGCGTTTTCTCGATGGATGGCGATATCGGGCCGGTGGACAAGCTTGCGGCAGTGGCGGAGAAGCATGGAGCCATCATGATGGTGGACGATGCGCATGCTTCGGGAGTGCTGGGGCGAAATGGACGCGGGTCGATTGATCACTTCGGGATGCACGGGCGTGTGGATGTGCAGGTGGGGACGTTGTCAAAAGCGATCGGCGCACTCGGCGGATATGTTTGCGGATCGAAGGATCTGATCGATTACCTGTACCATCGCGCGCGGCCATTTTTGTTTTCGACTTCGCATCCGCCGTCCGTGGCGGCGACATGCATTGCGGCGTTCGACATCCTGGAACAGGAACCGGAGCGCATCGAGCGGCTCTGGTCGAATACCAGGTACTTCCAGGGCGCGTTGAAGAGTGCCGGATTCAACATCGGTGGCGTGAATACCCCTGCCACGGAGACGCCCATTACGCCGGTGATAATCGGCGAAGGACGAGCAGCGATGGACTACTCGCGCGCGTTATTTGAAGAAGGAGTGATGGGAACGGGGATCGCATTCCCGACGGTACCGGAAGGGAAGGCGCGCATACGGCTGATTCTGACGAGCGAGCACACGAAGGCTCAGATGGATCGAGCGCTGGAAACGCTGGAGCGTGTGGCGAAACGCATCGGACTACTTGGCTAAGTCCTCTTGAGGACCTCCGTCGTGGGCGGGATCCTCGTCCCAGGCAGATGTAGAGGCGTTGAACCACTTCTGAGCGGTCTTATATAGCTTGTTCATTTCGGCTCTCCGGGCCGATGTGTGCACCTCTTTCCTCTGCCGCGGAGTCAGAGACCAATTCAGTGGATCGGTGCCGACGGTGTCAGTAGACCACTCATCAGCAAACACCAGCGATTGGATGATGACCTTTCCCGCATAGGCATGTTCCAGCAATTCCAGTCCCGACTGATCCCTCGGAGTGATGCTTTGATGGCCTGCCTGCCAGAAGCCAAGCAGAGGGCCTCCAACCTGACTGAAGAGGTTCCATGGAGCATTTCCGCTATTGTGATCAGGAACCGATTCGGGACCGCTGCCATAGATTGCATCGCTATTACGAATTTCGATAAGCAGAATTCGTAATGGATTGTTCTGTGACGCGGGCAATACCGGACAACTGTCTGCGGCCTTGGGAGGCTCCGGTGCTGTCCCTGAGGGAGGATTCGTGTTGGCGGGGCCGAGCGCGTAGCGTAGGAACTCCAGCGCCGATGCCGTACCGTCGTTATCGTAATACCCTCCATCCGCGAAATGCACGCTGTTAACTGCGTTATCCAAGACCATCGGAGCACGAGCAGCAGAAGAGACGTATGGGAACGTCGCGGAAAGCTGGGCTGCACTGGAGATTGGAAGATCAGAGTATCCGGCAGCTTTTCCGTCGATCATGCGTTTCTTAAAAGTTTCGAGGAATGAACGTGCCCGGTAGTCAGGTCGGGATTCGCCTTCGAGTTTGCAATTGGGGATCTTGTAATTTGCAGATAGGAATCTTTCGCCGCTTTCAACCACGGTGGTATTCATGGTGAATGCAGGGCCTGATCCCGCGGGGAAGTCGCGCAGTGTCAAGCCACTGCCGGTCTCATCCGTTGACTTCGCGTGAACTTTGTTTTTGTCTTGATGCGAAGACCAGCGAGCCTGGATGTTTGTATCTGACTGCCATACATGCCTACAGTAGGTGTCATCGAGGTTTCTGAGGAACGACTTCCGCAGAGACCATGTGCGATCCTTCCCCAAAGGTGTGCGGCCGGGACCATTGGTATCGAGATCGCCGTCACCGGACGACGGTGAAACGAAATAGGGCAATATCGGGATGAATGCTTTGGGCAGATCGTAATATACGAGCCCCCATCCTACGCCCTCAAGGCTCGAGCACTGCGCAACGCTCTGCATACGCAGTGTTGCCAGACGTGGGCGTGAGTCGAGGGTGCCATCGTGAAGTTCACGGAGATAAGCCATCAGACCGACGCTTCCGCCCGAGACAGTACTGGCGAGGAGGAGATGGCTGTGGAAGTCAGGTCCGAAGGTCTGCTCGAGATGCGCGAGCACCGCCGCAGTCCATGCAGAAGCGTGAAGACCGCCGCCGGTGGCGGTAACGATGATCAGCGGCTTGTCATCGTGAATCGAGTTCAGATGCTCCTGAAGGATTATCGAGGGGACAGGCAATTCGGCGTCAGTACCTTCTCTTGCGGCTGTGGTGGATACATAGTGCTCCTCCTGACCATTTCCAGCGTGCACTCCTGAGGAGTCCACATAGAGACTGCGATCCAGGTGAAACATGCGCGGGACTACGAGAGAAACCAATAATAACGTGAGGACTGGAACGCGGTAGCGATCGAAAAAGAATGCCAACGCACCCAGCGTCCAACTGACGGCAATGACCAGAATGAGAACGGTGGCGAAGATCGGGAATCGTTCAATCTGTGTAAAGAGATAGAGGAACAGGACAGCAAGGAAAAAGACAACCACGGTGATTGTGTTCCATATCTGGATTTTCCTGAGGTGAACGACCTTGCCGCCTGCCTCTCTTGGTTCAGCAGACCAGAAGACGTAAAGCACAAACGCGATGAATGCTCCCATCGCTGCGATCGCTATCCATGAGGCAACGGGTGCACCCACGGGAGCGGTCAGCGGCCAGAGCAGAAGGTACAGCCCTCCGAAGATCGAGAGCGAGATGATGGCGAAGTTGTGAGCTTCATAGAGTGAGGTTGCTTCAGGATTCTTCTCATAGCCTGGCAATCCGATGAAGAGGCTGAGGCCAGATAATTTGTGAATTGTCCTGAAGATCGGGCGGGAGAAGATGGTGCGAGCCTGCTCTATCGTCACCTTGCCCGGGCATTGATCAGTGGGACGATTCAATCCGAATAGCGCTCGTGGGAAAAGGATGGTTCGGGCCGCATTCTGTCCCAGGACAAACTTCAGTGGACTGTCAGAGAGAGCCTTGTACGTCAGGTAGTACCATGCATTTGCATTCCACCAGAAGATGCAGGCAAGCAGAACCCCGATGAAAAGCCCAAGAACGATCTGCATGAGCGCGACGCCCTGGCTCACTCCGAAGTCGATGAGGTATCCGAAGACGAAGAGATTGGGAAGCTGCGAAATAAGAACTGCAAGAAACTCTCGTTTGCCTTCATCATTGACCAGAAGGTTCTTAAGTGCCGGCGGCCGGCAGTCTTCAGGAGTTATTAACAGATCGAGACGCTCAGGGCCGTAGATCAGTGCGATGCGCGCCAGAATCAGTGCAGAGCAGGCGGCAGCAACGAGGAAAAACGAGACGCATAGGTATTGCTCCCAGACTTCCGAGACAAGGATGCCGCTGGTCAGAGTCGCACTTGCCATATTGAGAAGACAAAGGACAGGAGCGAACAGCCAGAGTGCGAGCGCGAAGCGAAGGAGGTATGCGAAGCTGGCCCATTTGCCAAGCGCGGCAAGAAATTTTTTGACAAAGGTGAGGGCTTTGTTCATCTACCCGTTTCTCCTGGGGTTGGAGATTTGAGAGGCAACGATCAGGACTTGCTTATTGGATTTTCGGCTGGCACAAAGCAATCTTCTCTACTGCGAGAGTGCTCGCACCAACTGCGTGACGCGATCGAGCGCAGAACTGGGCAAGGATGAATCGACTTAGCATAACCCGAAAACCTGATCTGTTCACCTGAGATTTTTGCGTGTGATGAGGGCGATGGTTGAGTGCGGTCGATGTTTGTAAGATGGTGTAGGCACGTCTCACAGCAAAGAGAACTCGATGATCGCGCATCTTCGCGGCAAGTTGATTCACAAAGAACCCGGCCAGGCCATTGTTGACGCCGGAGGAGTGGGATATGACGTCGCGATTTCGGTCCCGACGTTTACAGCCCTGCCTAGTGTGGGTGCAGAGACTTCCCTTCATGTCCATACGCAGGTGAGCGAAGACCAGATCGCGCTGTTCGGCTTCCTCGATCGCGAAGAGAAGCGGCTTTTTGAGCGCCTGATCACGGTGAGCGGTGTGGGGCCGAAGCTGGCGATTAAAATCCTGAGTGGTTTGTCACCGGAGCGAACGGTACAAGCAATACGAGCACAGGATCATCCACAGTTGACGCGCATTCCGGGCGTCGGGAAGAAACTGGCGGAGCGCCTGGTGGTCGAATTGAAGGATAAGCTGGAGGATTTCGCTGTTGCTCCGACACCGAGCGCTGTGGCTGGCCCAGCCGTAGACGACGTGCTGTCTGCGTTAGTCAATCTGGGCTATCAGCGTCCCGCGGCGGAGAAGGCGATCGAGCAGTCGGTGGCGAAGGAAAAGGCGCTGGCTGGAGATTTCGACGGGCTGTTCCGAGCGGCATTGAAAGTGATCCGATAAGGAGCTTTGCGCCTCTACTGCAATCGGCTGGCGCTGGACAATGGTTCGCGCAATGCATCTGATCACAACTGATTCTCTGATTTCCTCAGGAAATACGTGCCCTGTGCACGCACTGTGTCTTGCATTTTTCTACACTGGCAAACGTATGCCACGCACTTCGAACGCTTCTGCGGCAGCACCGGCGGCCTATTTCCGACCTGAGGCGATAACATTTCTGCGGAATCTCGCGAAACATAATCATCGGGATTGGTTTCAACCACGCAAGGCAGACTTTGAGGCGCTGCTCAAGGAGCCAATGCTTGCAGTCGTGCGCAAGGTGACGGAGGCGATGATTGACTTCGCTCCCAATCATATGCGGCCTGCGGAAAAGTCTTTGTTCAGAATCTATCGCGACACGCGGTTCAGTCACGACAAGCGGCCATACAAGACGCATGTTGCCGCGTGGTGGACTCACACGGGCTTCGACAAGACATCGGGGGCTGGTTACTACTTCCAGGTTAGCCCCAAGGGAGTAGTCATTGCCGCGGGCGCATATATGCCGGAGAAAGAGCAACTGGCGGCGATTCGCCATTGGCTCCTCGACAATCATGATGAGTTTCGAAGGATTCTGAAGAAACCTGGAGTGCGGAAGACCTTCAGCGAGTTCGAAGGCGAAGCGCTTACGAGACCGCCAAAAGGTTTCCCTGCGGACCATCCAGGTATAGATCTGATCCGCTGCAAGCAGTGGGGAATGAGCACGACATTGCCCGCAGGAGCGGCGCAGCGCAAGGATTTCGCGAAGGTGCTGGTGAAGCATTTCAAGCTTCTCGCTCCGATGGTCGACGCCTTGAATACGCCCATCGCAGCATCAGTTTCGCCGAGGCGGAAGGTGCTTTTTGGCCTGCGCTGAAAGAGCAGAAAGACGTGGGATTCTGACGGTCCTCTGACTCGAAAATGGTGAAAACACGGTAAAAACCGTTAATTTTGGCTAAAAAATGGCTAAAAACCCAAGAAAATTGTGGAAAACCGTAGTTTTTCCATTGACTTTGGGTCACCCCAAGCCGCATTGTTACGAACGACAGGGTTCTCGAGAATCCGCATGAATAAAGGGGTTTCGTGCACTACGTTGCCTCCGGTGCTTCGAGGTTGGAAGTTGAAAGCGCCTAAGGTCGCACTCCCCCATGCGGTCGCTCCACGGCTTCTCTGAGGGTTTGCTGAAGAGGCGGGGCGGCGAGATACCAGGCAACAACCAGCGAAGGAGAACATCACATGGCAACAGGAATGACAAAGACGGGGCTTACCCGGCATATGGCCGAGAAGCTCGAGCTGACGAATAAGCAGGCAGCAGGATTTCTTGATCTTCTGGCAGAGACGGCGATCAAGGAGACCAAGAAGAACGGCGTATTTGTGATCCCCGGCATCGGGCGCCTGGTAAAGGCAGAGCGCAAGGCGCGCATGGGCCGCAATCCGCAGACGGGTGAGGCCATCAAGATCAAGGCGAAGACCGTGGTTAAGTTCCGCGTGGCGAAGTCGGCCAAGGACACCATCGCACCGCCGAAGAAGTAGTTCCATTCCTGAGGGGTGTAGTACAAGCTAGGGGAAGGGCGAAAGCTCTTCCCCTTTCTTTTTTGATGCCTGAGATGCGCGCAAATTTTTGCGCAACTCTTACCATCACATTCATCCAAAGGAAATGGCAACGCAGGCCCAGAGAGTTTCCTATACAGACGGCGCAGTTACAGGATCGGTATCTACTCTGCTCAGGCTCGAAGGCTTAGTTGCAGCGGTTGCATCCGCAGTGCTGTACGAGCGCACAGGCACAAGCTGGTGGCTGTTTGCAGGTCTTTGGCTGACGCCCGACCTCTCAATGCTGGCTTATCTGAAGCGCCCATGCCTGGGAGCGCGTTTCTACAACGCAGCGCATACGTATTTGCTGCCGGGCATTTTGGCCGTTTGCGCAGCGCTGGCGCATGCCAATGCGTTATTTTCGATTGCATTGATCTGGGGCAATCACATCGCGGTGGATCGGTTGCTCGGGTACGGGCTGAAGTACGCCGATGGATTTGGCTTCACCCACCTGGGCAGATTGGGTAGAAGCGTGGCTAGTTCTCTGGCGCGGGATTGACGTTTCGGGGTAGGAAAGCGCGAGCAACAAGCGAAGCACCGAAGCTGATTAGGATGATGCGGCCCGCCAGGGCCAGATCGTAGTTTCGCCAGAAAACGGCGAGAGCAGCCAATACACCAAATGGCGTCAGCTCTGCCAGAGATGCGCTGAGCCAATGCGGTTCCGCGCCGGTATTCGCCGGAGCGCCGCGTAAGCGCGGAATAAAACGCGGCACGCCGTTGCAATAGGCCTGATAGGGCTCGCCGAGACGACCTGTCAGGAACGACTCCTCGCCGAACGTCAGCCGGATCATGAAAACCGTGATCAGTACCATCGCAAGCAGCGCGCCCGTTGCTGGCATAAGGAACGACATCGCCGCAACCATGAACCACAGACCCATGTACAGCGGATTCCGCAGATATCGGTAAGGCCCGCTAGCCATGACGTTTCCGGCGACCATGTTGAAGCTGTTCACGGTGCCTGGGCCCAGGTAAGCGGTGCCTGAGACTCGAAAAATGACAGCGGCCAGCGCGAACACCAAGGCAATGAGGACGACCCCGGAAGTCGCGACACCGAACGAAGCGATCCCGATCCGGCTGATCTGCAATGCAAGCCACTCAACGAGCGAGATACGTTTGCCGGCGCCCCAGCTTTCAATCCACGGCGCCCAGAAGCCGAGGAGAATGATGACGGCGTTGATTGCCATCCTAAGGCGAAACTCAATGGATGTTGCTCGCATGCAGGTCCTCGCCGGAGTTTAACATCCATCGAGCGGCGAAGCGCTGTCTGTGGCAAAGCAGGAGTGGCTAATCATAGTGCAACGTGCGCGCCACATCGAGACGAAGTGCACGACGAGCCGGCGCAAGCGCGGCAACAGCGATAATTGCCGACAGGACGGTTAATGCAGAAGCATACCCAATGGGGTCGAGATTGCTGACTCCGAACAGGGCAACCCGTAAAACCTTCGACCCGAACGCTGCCGCCGTCGTTCCCATCAGAAGGCCAATGGCTACTGGCCACGAGAACTGGCGCAGGACGGCTGCTAGCACCGCAACGGGCCGTGCGCCAACAGCGATCCGGATAGCAATCTCTTTGGTACGCTGTGACACCGTAAATGCAACCAGACCGATGAGCCCAATGCCAGCCATGGCTACGGCAACAATTCCGATCGCGCTTACTGTCGTTGCAATCATTTCCAGACGAGACACATTTTCGCGATAAAGCAGTTTGATTTGTCGGATCTCAGGAAGAGCTTTGGGATCGAGACTTTCGCTGATCGATTTCACGGCGGGTGTCAAGGATCCGGGCTCGCCGGTAGCACGCGCTACCACCACCATGCCCGACATGTCGTCAGCTTGCGCCGGCCAATACTGCTCGGCAGCATCGTCGTCGCTGAGGGCATTGATGTGAGCGTCGCCCACGACGCCGACGACCGTGTCCTTCGTGCTGCCCTCGCCCATGTGTTTGCCGAGCGGATTCTGGTTGGGCCACTGCTGGCGCGCAAAGGACTCGCTGACAATAACCGCATGCTTTTCTCCCGGCATGAACGTGCGGCCCGTCTTCAGCGGGATTCCCATCGTGGAAAAGAATCCAGGCTCGACCCAATTGGGATAAATCGTGACCTTGTGGCCGTTAATCTCGGTATTGCTGTTTGAAACGATGTGTCCCATCGGTGGCAGCTTCACCAGCGATACGGACGTGATCCCCGGGACAGAATGGAGACGGCTCTGCATCTGCTGAAGATATGCGCGAGCCGCTTCCGGCGAATAGCCGTGTTTGCCAAGCTGTGAATCGATGGAGATGAGTTGCTCATAGCCAAACCCCGGATCGGTGTAAAGCACGTGCTGTGTTGCACGGACAAGGAGTGCGGCAACAATCAGCAACACGCAGCTTGCCGCCACCTGCGCAGCCACAAGAATCTGGCGGACGATCGTCTTGTGTTGTCGTTGGCGCGCGATCTGAAGAGCCGGTGCAAGTCCGAAGAAGGCGGCGGCCAGCACTGTGACGACGATGGTAAAGAGCATGACACGCCAGTCCGGAATTGCGCTCAGCCAGCGGGGGGTGTTGGGGAAGGAGAGAAGAACGCGCATCACGGCGTAGCCCAAACCAAGGCCGGCCGCCGATCCGAGCGAGGCTAGCATGAGGCTCTCAGTGAAGAGCTGGCGGAGGATACGTCCGCGGCCTGCCCCGATGGCGATTCGAATGCCAATCTCGCGTTCGCGCGCGACCGCCCGCGCGAGCATCAAGCCACCCAGATTCGCGCATGAGACTGAAAGGATAAGAAGAGTGAGGACACCTATGATCGCGGCGATCTCGTACATTCTCGGCTGCATTACTTGCAGATGACCGCCTGGCGAGACTTGAAGGTGCTCATTGTCATCCCAAACGGCTTCTGGGTGCTCTTTCCCCAACTGGTAAGTGAGAGCTCGAAGTTCCTGTTCGGCTGTTTTTGCAGTGACTCCAGGAGCGAGACGGCCCCACATGCGGACGGTTGAATCTTTCCAGTCCGTGAGAACCTTGCTGCCCTGGATGAAGTACGGCTGCTGCGCGATGGGCATCCAGAGTTCATGGTGCTGGCCTCCGAGGCTGGCGCAGTCATACGGAAGTATGCCGATCACCGTCGCGGGGCGCCGGCTGATGTGAATACTCCGGCCGATGATTGAGGGATCGCCCGAGAATCGCTGCTGCCAGAGTTCGTAAGACAGGACTACGGTTGGTTGTGATGCCGGCGATCCGTCGAGAGAGGGTGTAAAAAGACGCCCATAGGCCGCAGGCGTTCCGAGTTCGGAGAAGTAATTCGGCGTCACAAAAGATGCGCTGGTAGGCTGCAGATCATCCTCAATCTGCATGGGCGGAACGCCGAGGACTGCCATGGCCGCCGACAACGTCCGGGCGTGATCCCGATAAAAGGCAAAGGACGGATAGGCCATTTCGCTTGTATAGGAGTCGAGTGAGCGGCGCTCGAGGCGTACGATCGAGGCCGCGTCTCGCACGGGAAGCGGTTTGAGCGCAACCATGTTGAAGAAGCTGAATGCGGCGACATTGACGCCGATTCCAATTCCCAGCACAAGAACGGCCATGACGGTGAACCCGGGAGAGCGGGCGAGGATGCGGGCTCCGTAATGGAGGTCCTGGAAGAGACGATCGAGCCACGTCCAGCCCCAGGCTTCGCGGGACTGCTCGCGCATTCGCAGCGTGTTGCCAAAGTTATTCCGGCCTGCGCGTGCTGCCATCTCGCGGTGGAAGCCCATGTCCGACTCGAGTTCGGAATCGAGACGGCGGCGGTTAAAGAGATACGAGATGCGGCGCCAAAGTTCGCCCATGGGGAAGTCTCCTATGCAGTACGCAGAATGTCCTGAATAGCCTGGGTGATGCGATCGTAGCCGGCCATTTCGGCTTTGAGCTGCGCCCGGCCTTGCTGAGTGAGCCGATAAAAGCGCACTTTGCGATTGGTCTCGGAGATTCCCCAGTCGGCAGTAACCAAGCCCTTCAGCAGCATCTTCTGCAGCGTCGGATAAAGGAGTCCCTCTTCTACGGCAAGAACTTCACTGGAGAGCACATGGATGCGCTGTGCGATCGCGTATCCATGAAGAGAGCCCGATTGAAGCACACGAAGTATGAGCATGGTGAGCGCACCGGGAGGCATGCCCTCTCTAGGCCTAAATGACATAGGCATAATGATCTTATGCCTGCGGCCGGGAGTCAAGGGTATAGGGTTTTGATGTGACGAATGACGTCGAAATCTGGTGCTGAAGGATTGAGGTCAATGAAGGCGTTACTGATTCTGGTGATTTTCGGGCTGATATGCAGCTCCCTCGCATCCGCGCAGAGTGGCTCTCCTGAGACAGTAAACATTCAAGTGAACCTCGCGAAGCACATCGGCCCATACACGCCGATCTACCGATGGTTCGGCTACGACGAATCGAACTACACAACCATGAGGTACGGCAAGCGGCTATTGCGGGAATTGCACGACCTCAGTCCGGAGCCGGTGTACATCCGTGCGCATCATCTGCTTACTTCCGGGAATGGCGTCGCGGAGCTCAAGTGGAGCTCGTCCAATGTGTTTTCGCTCGATGCAAGCGGAAAGCCTGTGTACGACTTCACGATTACGGATCAGACATTCGACGAGTACATGCGCGCCGGCGTGCGCCCGTTTGTTGAGCTCGGATTCATGCCGGAGGACCTTGCGGCCGAGGTTCCGGGCATCAGCGAATACCAGCTGCACTATCCGAAGCAGACGATGGGCGGTTCCGTCAACAATCCGCCCAAAGACTTCGCGATGTGGGGTGAGCTGGTACGCAGGTTCACCGAGCATCTCGTACAGCGGTATGGAAAAGAGCAGGTGAAGACCTGGTACTTCGAGGTGTGGAACGAGCCCGACATCATCTACTGGCACGGAACCGAGGCTGAGTACCTGAAGCTGTACGATTATGCGGTTGCAGGTGTCCGCGCGGCGCTGCCTGAAGCGAAAGTGGGCGGTCCGGCAACGACAGGTCCTGGATCGGAGAAGGCTTCGGAATATCTCGACGCTTTCCTGCGACACTGCCTGAACGAGAAAAGCGCCGCTGATGGAAAATCGGTGCCGCTGGACTTTATCTCCTTTCATCCCAAAGGAAAGCCCGAGACGATCGACGGTCACGTTCGCATGGGACTTGCCAACGAGCTTCGAGCTGCGAAGGCAGGGTTCGAGATTGTTGCCAAATACCCGCAGGTTCAGAAACTGCCGATCGTGCTGAGCGAGGCTGATCCGGAAGGCTGTGCTGCTTGCTCCATGAAGACCAATCCCGCGAATGCTTATCGCAATGGTCCGCTCTACGCGACCTATACTGCTGCCGCGATCAAGGGTTTGTTCGATCTGCAGGATGAGACGCATGTGAACCTCGCGGCGATGTTGTCGTGGTCGTTTGAGTTCGAGGGAAAGGAGTATTTCGAGGGCTTCCGCACTCTGGCGACGAACGGAATCGACAAGCCTGTCTTGAACGTCTTCCGCATGGCCGGGCTGATGACTGGCGATCGCGTCGCCGTGAACAGCAGCGGTCGCGTGGCGAGCGACGACATCCTGAAGAGCGGCGTTCGGCAGAGTCCTGACATTGATGGGCTGGCTACAAAGGCGGAACACGAGGCAGCTGTGATGGTGTGGAACTATCACGACGATGACCTTCCGGCTGTTGGAGCGGCGGTGAAAGTGACGGTCGCGGGAATTCCGTCGGGCGTGAAGCGCGTGCTTCTGCAGCACTACCGGATCGATGAAACGCATAGCAATGCGTACACGGTTTGGAAGCAGATGGGATCGCCTCAATCGCCATCGTCAGAGCAATACGCGCGGCTCAAGCAGGCTGGCCAACTAGAGCTGGTGAACTCTCCGAATTGGCTTGATGTAAACAGCGGCGAAGTCACGGTAGAGATGGAGCTTCCACGACAGGCAACTTCCCTTTTGAAGCTGTCGTGGTGAGGCTGACGACCAGCAGTGCAGGAATTGGCATCCAATCCTGAATATGTCTTTGAAGAAGCCTTCGCGGCGGGAATTGCTAAAAACAGGTGCTTTAGCGGGTGCGGCGGGATTCGCAGGATCGCTCATCCCGGGATGCGGATTGAAGGGCGGCGGAATCACCGGAGTTACAGGGTCAAGTTCGTGCGGCAAGCTGACCGACATTGAGCACGTGGTCATCATGATGCTCGAGAACCGGTCGTTCGATCACTACTTTGGAACGTACAAAGGCGTCCGCGGATTCAACGATCAGAGCGCTGCTTATAACCAGCCCTATCCTCCGAATACTTCGAGCGCGCCGAGTGGCGTTCTGCTGCCTTATCACCTCGACACGACGACGACCAATGCGTCGTGCACCCACGACATCACGCATGACTGGGTTCCACAGCATCAGAGCTGGGACAGCGGCAAGATGGATGGGTTCGTCACTTCCCGCCTCGCCATTAACGCGAATGACGCTGTGCTTTCGATGGGCTACTACACGCGCGCAGATCTGCCCTTCTACTACGCATTGGCAGATGCGTTCACGCTGTGCGACAACTACTACTGTTCGGTGATCGGTCCGACTGATCCGAACCGGCTGTACTCGATGGCGGCTTCGATCGATCCGGACGGAAAAAACGGCGGTCCCATCGTGCAGACGCTCGTGTCGACGCGCGCCGAGATGATTGGCAAGCTGACGTATACGACAATGCCGGAGCAACTGCAGGCCCGCGGAATTTCATGGAAGGTGTACAACTCTCCGGATCAGAACGTGCTGAACGGCGTATATAGCGACAACGTGCTGCCTTATTTCAAAAACTTCCAAGATCCATCGGGCGTTTTATTTAAGAATGCATTCGGGCCGCAGTTCCCAACGGACTTTGTGGCGGACGCAGCTGCCGGCAATCTGCCGCAGGTAACGTGGATCGTTCCTTCCGTTGTAGATTCGGATCATCCGCCATCACCAGCTCTGTTCGGCGAGGCGACAGTTTCGGCGGTTGTCTCCGCTCTGACGGCGAACCCGGCCGCATGGGCCAAGACAGTGTTGTTCATTACTTACGACGAGAACGGCGGATTTTTCGATCATGTTCCGCCTCCGACCGCACCTGCGGGAACACCAGGCGAGTATCTGACTGTACCGCCAGTTCCTGATCCCACCTATGGAGGCAGTCCACTGATCACGGGGCCGATCGGGCTCGGGTTCCGGGTTCCGATGATTATTGTTTCTCCTTTCAGCCGTGGCGGACTGATTTCGTCGGACGCGTTCGACCATACATCGCTGCTGCGCTTCATTGAGACACGCTTTGGAGCCGAGGTGCCGAACCTTTCGGTCTGGCGCCGAAGCGCGGTAGGCGATATGACGACTGCGTTGAACTTTCACAAAGTGGACACGTCGGTTCCTTCGATACCGGCTCCGAGCACTGCTGGAGCGGGGACGATTGCGGAATGCGCCGGGAACCTGGTGGGGTTCGCACCGCCACAGCTTCCGGCCACTCAGACGATGCCGACGCAGGAGGCGGGAAGCCCGGTGCGGCCAAACGGGGCCTGCTGATCGTCGCTGCCAGGCCAGGTTGAGAATGGGGGGCGAAAGCGTCGAAATGGACCCCCTCCCCCCTGGTCGATTTGTTTGTTTTCAAGGGGTTAGAGCGTTTATTGGTTGTAAACCAAAGAAAACAAAGGGAAAATCACGTAAATTAATCGTAGATAAAGACTTAACGTACATAAAGCACCATCCCTTCTAGAGAGGCGGCCAGCCCCGTCGCGACCCGGCGCGGAGAGCCTGGGGTTTGCAGTATCCGATGACAGACCCCCGCCTTGCGTTTTGATTCTTTTCAATAGTTTAGCGGCGGGAGTGGCTATAAACTCAAGAAAATAAAGGATAGGCGGTCTAAATTCTAACAGCATAACGGGTTAGTCCTGCAGAGCTGCCGAAATGAAATCAGTTGCTCCGGAACAGATCGAAGGTGTGGTCCTGAATCAATTCCCTCGGTTTCATTGTGTGCCAAAAGAGGCGAATTGGATGCAAAGCGATCGCGACAATCGTCCCGAGACAGAACGACCGTTGCGCGCTCCGTCGCCCGCTGCCAGGACGAATGGCACAGCGCCTTCAACATCGCCAAGGAGAAGGGCCTCGCCCCCGCCAAGGCCCTCCGCATGGCAGCCGTCGCCTACAAGCTCGCCATGCCCCGCATGGAGTCGTTATCCGCCATCCGCGCCGCAATTGCATGCATCGCGCAGGGCATCGCTTTAGAAGTCTTCGACGGTCGCGACGGCTCACAACTCCTCTACGCCGCGCAAGTTGCCATGAGCACCCTCAAAGCCAAAGGAGCCAAAAAGAAGTGACCACCCCCACCCCCGCCACGCCTAATCAACCCGCTCGGGTGCCCCAGGTCTCGACCTTGAGACCTGGGAAAACAACGGACCCCAGCCCCGCCCTCCGCCAAGCCGCCCAAATCCAGCGTGCGCTGAACGATCAGAAGAAACTGGTGCGCGGCCCGCTAGTGGAGCAGCCGGCCAACGCCGCCCGCCTCGCCGCAATCCTCCATCTCGCCGCCATGGATTTGTGGGACGTAGCCACCGAGCAGGACCAAGCGCAAATGTGGGAGGAAGCCCGGGCAATCGCCAGCCGCATCCTCGCAGCGTGCCCATCCGCTTAACCTCCGGTGCGACTTCCCCCGCACCAGCCTAGCCAAAATTTTCTTACTTCCGAGTTGCCGGTAACACTCCCGTCAAATGAGTTGGTCCTCATGTGCTCACAGTTCAGCCGCTAGTGATCGAGGTCGGCCTTTCCGGTGTTCCGAATTGACGGCGAACAGCGATGACAGCGACTACGGGTGCTGCAAAGGCGCAAGCGTATAGCAGCGCATTTGTTCCGACCTCCACTAGAATTAGGAAAATTGAGAACGCGACGCCCCCTCCGTTGAAACCGAATCCGAGGATGGATGCAGGAAAGAGACACAGCAACAATCGGGTGGAGAGCGGTCGCAAAGGATCAGTGAGCAGAAAGATGGTCGCGACGGCGGAGCCACTCAACGCTCCTAAGAGCGCAGTGAATACGATGGGGCGGGTTCGCCAAATGCTCATTATCATGTCGCTCGTACCTAAGTGTATGCCCGGCTTGCGTCGTCAGTTGCGGGGTTTCTGAGTGTGTTGTTTGAATGCTTAGTCGAGGAGGAGCGCGAGGTGTTACAAGAAGCTGCTGAGCTCAGCGTGAGCTGACTCAGAGAACAACCTCGGAGGCTCCTCAGAGACGATATGTATTACATCGGACTGGACATTCACAAGAAGAC
>DATNFD010000108.1:0-11110 GCA_035606555.1 Occallatibacter sp. | reverse complement strand
CGTCCCGACCCAGATTCGCCGCATACGACATCGGCGGTCCCCAGTTACTCTGCTCCACTCCGCGCGCATTCTCTTGGATCAGCTTCCCGTCCTTCACCACCATCGCTCGCACCGCCTCCACATCGTCGCGCCAGATCGCATCCGTCATCCGGCACGCCGTCACCAGCCGCGACCAGCTCGGCAATCCGTAGCTCCGCGCCAGCACAAACTGCGCTTCCGCCAGCCTCGCCTGGTCTGCCTCAACGGATCGGGCCTCCCATGTCCCCTTCTTTTGGGGACGTGGGAGACGAGAACGTCCTTCAGTCGGGCTCCAGAGATGTTCGCGAAACTCCTCAACAGCCTCGGCATCGCCGCGCCTATAAGCCCGCAGCAGATCCTTCGCCTGGTGCTTCAGTTGTTCAAGATTGGGTCGAACAGGAAAGTGGCGCTTCGCCATAACGGACCTCCTTCGTGGTGAGCCTCAGCTCCGGCTGAGCTTGCCCCAGGTCCGCTGCACAGGGCGAAAAGGAGGTTCGCGAAGAACCTTGGTTTTCAATTCGCATTCACAGGTGGACTCAGTCCTCTCCGCGGACAGGCGGCGCCCTGCGCGCCACCGCCAGTCTACACGCAATCCCCTCCGCAATCGCAAGTCTGGATGCCCTGTCCAGGCTCTGCCTGGGCGGAAACAAAGAGCCAACTGATCAATGGAGGATCTGTGCCCCATTCATCGCACAGTGTCATCGTGCGATGAGTGGGACTCGATCGCTCGCACATGACAACCGCCCTAGTGCCCCGGCCGTTTCCCGCTCTTCCGCGCCCTCTCCAGCAAAAACTTCCTCTCCCGCTCGTTGCGCGTCATCGCCGCAGCCCGCTCAAACTCCACCGCAGCTTCCGCATCCCGCCCCAGCTGCGCCAGCAGATCGCCCCGCACACTCGGCAGCAGATGGTAGCTCTTCATCTGCGGATCATTGAGCAGCGGCTCAAGCAGCTTCAGTGCCTCTTCCGGTCCACGATGTCTGCTCACCGCGACCGCCCGGTTCAATTCCACGATCGGCGAAGGCGACATGCGAGCAAGCTCATCATAGAGTGCAACGATCCGGCCCCAGTCCGTTGCATCTGACGTCAGCGCTCGCGCATGGCACGCGGCAAGCTCCGCCTGCAAGTGATAAGGCCCGCGTCTGGAAGACAGCGCATTCGCCCGCTCCAGCGCCCCGAGCCCTCGCCGAATCAGCAACTGATCCCAAATTGCCCGGTTCTGCTCCATCAGCAGAACAACTTCTCCCTCCGTGTTCACCCGCGCTCGAGACCGCGACGCCTGAATCTCCATCAGCGCCACGAGCCCATGCGCCTCCGGCTCTCGCGGGTCGAGTTCAGCGAGTATCCGCCCTAATCGCAGCGCTTCCTCGCACAACGAAGACCGAATCAACTCCTCGCCGGCGGTCGCCGAATACCCCTCATTGAAGATTAGGTAGATCACTTCGAGCACCGACGACAATCGGGCCGCCAGGTCCAGCCCGCGCGGCACTTCAAACGGAATATTCTTCTCTCCCAGTGTCTTCTTCGCGCGCACAATCCGTTGCGCAATCGTCGGCTCCGGTGTTAGAAACGCGCGCGCAATTTCATCCGTCGTCAATCCGCCCACCACGCGCAACGTCAGCGCCGCACGCGATTCCATTGAGAGCACAGGATGGCACGAAATGAAGATCAGCCGCAGCACCTCATCTCCGATAGGGGCGTCCATTGGCGTCACCATATCCGGCGGCGTCCGCTCAAGCTCGCTCAATTCGCGGGCAATCTCTTCGTGCTTCCTGCTGTTCAGATCAGACTTTCGGAAGTGATCGACCGCCCGATGCTTCGCCGTCGTCATCAGCCATGCGCCCGGCTTCGGAGGAATACCCTGCACCGGCCACTTCTCAAGCGCCACAACCAACGCTTCCTGTGCCAGATCTTCTGCAAGATCGAGGTCGCGAACCAGCCGCGTCAATCCCGCAATTACCTTCGCGGCCTCAATCCTCCACACAGCTTCGATGGCGCCGTGAATCTCGCTTCCGGACATACCTACCGATCACATCACGCCATCATCCCACCGGGCAACTTTCTACTTCTGCCCGATTTGCGCGCGAAGAGCCTCTTCCTTCCTCCGCACTCTCTCGCTCATCGCTGGACTCAAGTCTTCCATCTCGAAAACTTGCCGGATCTCAATCTCGCACTCACCTTCATGCGGAGCTGGGCACCGCTTCACCCACTCAATCGCCTCCTCCTTCGAGCTCACCTGCCAAAGCCAGAACCCTGCGACCAGTTCCTTCGTCTCCGTAAAAGGCCCATCCACAACCGTGCGCGTGTTCCCGGATAGCTTCACCCGCGCTCCCTTGGAGCTCGCCTGCAATCCCTCTGCCGCGAGCAACACACCGGCCTTAATCAGCTCTTCGTTGAACTTGCCCATTGCTTCCATCAACTCGTTGCTCGGAAGCACACCAGCCTCCGACTCCTTCGTAGCCTTCACAATCACCATGAACTTCATCGAATTCTCCAGGTGGCTCTCAGCCACCGTTTTCACGAACAAGGCTGTCATCCTGAGTGAAAGGGGCCCCAGGCGTAGTCTTCAGCTTGGGGTGGTGAACGAAGGATCTGCTTCTTCGGCTCGTCCTCGAACACCTCCACCCCCCTCCGCGCCGCCAATTACGAAGCCGCCCGCACCACGCAAGGCTCCTGCACGCCCTCCGGTGTGCAGTTCGCGTCATAAAGCTGCCGTACTTCACACAAGCCGGTTCCAGTCGCCTTCAGAAACTCCTTCACGTACTCGACTGCGACTTCCTTCGTAGGAGCATCCAGAATCGCGAAGCCTCCCACCACTTCCTTCGATTCGGTGAATGGTCCGTCCGAAACGCTGAACTTGCCGCCGTCGACGCGCACGCGCGCACCGCGCGAACTTGGAAGACATCCCTCTGTTGCCAGCAACTTCCCGCTCTTCATCCAGTCCTCAACCAGTTTGCCCATCGTTGCCATCTCTTCCGCCGTGGGGGGTGTGCTGCGCTCAGGACACATATAGATACTCAAAAACCTCATGATCAAACCTCCGTTGATTTTCAGATCCGGCGTTGCAGATCAGCCCGACTCTGCCCGCCTTCATGAATACATCGAACGACCATTGAAAGAATCGACAACCGCGCGAAGAATTTCTTTCGTCTTCCTGCGCCTCCCGAATTTCAACGATCAGGCACAAAAACCCGCCTTCTGTGCAAAATTCTTGCAGATCAATTCAGCAGTATCTTCATACTTGTCTTGTCACAGGACCAGACGCATTCATACCCCTGCCTCTGAGCTGCTGAACTGACTTTAACTCCTTTGCTGTGTAGACTCTGCACTGCAAGCTATTGAGGATTCGGGACTTAGAAGCATTGAGATTTCACATCTCTCTGAGAACAAGGATTTTGTTTACAGAGTATGGGGTAGGGTCAGGTAGCCGAGGGAGTACCGGCCCGGCTCGCGAATGAGGTCATGTCCCTTTCCATCCGAAATCCCCTTGACGTACCCGTTGAACCGGTGTATTAGTTCTCTAGTACACATGAGTTCTCGTCCCAGATCCGTCTTCCGCTTCCACCTCGACATGCACAGCGGCGTTCCCGTGTACCGCCAGATCGTAGACCAGGTCCGCGGAGCGGTTGCCGCCGGCAATCTCGCGCCCGGGGATCAGTTGCCTACCGTTCGCCAACTCGCAGTGGACCTCGAAATCAATCCCAACACCGTAGTTCGTGCCTACCGCGAGCTTGAGTACGATGGCCTGCTCGAAACGCATCAGGGTACCGGCACTTTCATCAGCGATCAGAAGCTTCATCGCCCAGCCGACGAGCGTCAGCGTCAGCTCGAGCAGATCGCTTCCGACGTCATCGCCCGCGCAGGAGCTGCTGGCTTCACCATTCGCGAACTCATCGACCAGCTGCGCTCTGCATCCGAAGGGAGAAAACCATGAACAGAAGAGTGAACATGCAATTCAACCGAGTCGCAGTCACTGCCTTCATCATCTGCTTCGCAGCCGGAGCCTGGATCGGTGCACTCACCCATCATCAGTGGACGCTCATAGTCTGCCTGCTCATCGGCCTCTACCTGCTCTACTCCATCAAGGTGATCAGCCAGTGGGAGAAGGTCGCGCTGCTCCGTCTCGGACACTATGTCGGTCTTCGCGGCCCCGGAATCTTCTTCATCGTGCCTGTTCTCGAGACACTCAGCCCCTTCGTCGACCAGCGAGTCCGCGTCACCAGCGTCACTGCCGAGTCAACGCTCTCCCGCGACACCGTTCCGGTCGATGTCGATGCCATCATCTTCTGGCTCGTCTGGAACGCCGAGAAAGCCATTCTCGAAGTCGAAAACTATCTCGATGCCATCACCCTCAGCGCACAAACCGCGCTTCGCGAATCCATCGGCCGTCACGAACTGGCGCAACTGATCACGGACCGCGAAGCGCTCGGTCGCGAATTGCAGCGCATCCTCGATGAAAAGACCAATCCCTGGGGAATCACCGTGCAATCGGTAGAAGTTCGCGATGTCCGCATCCCTCAAGCATTACAGGATGCCATGTCGCGTCAGGCCCAGGCCGAACGCGAACGTCAGGCGCGGATCATCCTCGGCCAGGCCGAAACCGAAATCTCCGAAAAGTTTGTGCAGGCCGCCGAAGCCTACAGCGCGAACCCAACCGCCCTGCATCTCCGCGCAATGAACATGCTCTACGAAGCCATCAAGGAACGCGGATCGATGGTGATCGTGCCATCGTCAGCGGTAGAAACCATGGGCCTCGGCGGATCGCTTGCAACCATCGCCGTCGCGAAGCAGACCTGAAACCAAGGCCGATCTGCAAAACGTGGATGCCCCATCCAAGCGACGAGATATGGCGCTTGGGCGGGAACCGACGAACCCAAAACACACGAAAACTGCGGGTGCCCTGTCCAAGCTCTCCTTGGGCGGGAACCAAGGAGGATTCGCATGCATCTGACCCTTTGCGCTCTGATCATCGCTTCAACCACCGTTGCCGCGCAGTCCGGCAACACATCCGATTGGGTCGGCGTCTGGCAAGGTGAATTGGATGGAATACCAAGCGTCGTCTTAACCCTCGCCATGGACGATGGAACCTTGCAAGGCACACTTGTGCTGAATGGGATTAACAACGATGGCGGCAAACCGCATATCGCAGTGCGCGAGACTCACGTACTCCTGCACCCAACGCTGAGTGGAGAATCCCTTTTATTCGCAATAAAGGGTCTCCGCAGTTCCGCCACCACGATGAATTTCTCTGTGCAGCAAACCTCCAGCACCTCCGCCAAGATCCATTGCCTGGACTGTGGCGAAAATGCACCCGTCGTCGACGTTACAAAACAAGACTAACCGTCAGGAGGATTCGAATGCATGAGACTCTTTGCGCTCTAATCATCGCCGCAACCACCATGGCTGCTCAGTCCAGCTGCCCGTCCGACTGGAGCGGTGTCTGGCAAGGTGAATTGGACGGACAACCGAGCATCGTCCTCACGCTAGCGCAAGACAATGGCGCTCTCGGAGGCACTCTCGTCTTCAATATCATCAATCGCGACGGCGGTCAGCCGCGCATCATCGCTCACGAGCCGCACACGATTATGCAGCCTCGCCTCGATGACGCACGATTCTCGTTCCAACTCAAGCGAATCGACGCCTCAGCTTCACCAATGAATTTCAGCGTTGAACTCACCTGGCATGACCACGCAAAGATTCACTGCCTCAACTGCGGCGACGACGCACCGACCGTCGAAATCACCAGGCAAGACTAGCTACGGAGGAAATCATGAGAATTCATCTATTCGTTCTCGCCTTGCTCGTCCCACTCACACTTCAGTCTTCGACGGCTCAACACGTCGGCTCAGCGGAACCTCAGAAAACATCGAAATTCGTTGGTGTCTGGCGCGGCCAGTTCGACAATCTGCCCGGCGTCGATCTCGTCATCAGCGACGAAGGGGAAGCCATCAACGGTGCGATCCTGTTTTATCTGCACAAACGGACCGACACGAACTCGTCCTACACGTCCACTCCCGGCTTGCCGGGACCACTGCTCAACCTTCGCGACGAGGGTCAAATCTTGCGCTTCCAGGTTAGTCATCGTCTCGCTCATCCGCCGCGCACGCTTCACGATCCTCCCGCCGACTTCCAACTCAAGCTCACCGACCCCGATCAGGCAGAACTCATCAACGAAAGCGAGGGTGCGCGCGGCCTCCCCATGAAGCGCACCGACTATTGAAGCGTCATCGCATGTGACAGCTAACCAGTTTCGTTCTACACCAAACTGCTATCCTGTCCTTATGACGAATGTGGATGTTGTTTTTCGTTACGCTGCGCAGCCAACCGAGGCAGTCACCTTCGCGCTGGCCAACACGCGCGAGGTATACGGAATCCGGCGCCTGACCTTCGATCGCATCGCCCACACGCTGACCGTGGAGTACGATGCCACTCGTCTCAACGCTTCTGTGGTTGCGCAGCTCGTGCGCCGCGCAGGCTTGCAGGTTGTTGAGGAGCTTCCGGTTGCGCTTCCGCCCGCTCCGGTCGAGTCCACGCCTGCAGCATGACTCCGCCGATTGCACCACCGCCGATTCCCTGTTAATCTGAATGAGGTTTCTTGTTGGAACCTCGCTTTTTGTGCGCCCTTAGCTCAGCTGGATAGAGCGTCTGACTACGAATCAGAAGGCCGGGAGTTCGAATCTCTCAGGGCGCACCATAGAACCCAAGCAAAATCAAAGATTTAAGAGCCATTCGGGAAGAAAAACCGGATGGCTCTTTTTACGTTGGTGGCTGTTCTGGTGGCTGTTATCGCCTCCAGTTGCCGCACTTTAGTTTAGTGGCTGTCCCGTCTGACCCGTGTTAATATTCCGTCCGTGGCAACAGCCACTTGAAAGCGGGACGGGATGGCCAAGCGGAAGACGGAAGAGAAGGTCCGGGGCGTGTTCGAACGCCCTGATGGTTCGGGTGTGTGGTGGATTGTCTACTACGCAGATGGTGTGCGGCACCGGGAGAAAGTAGGCCGCCGCAGTGACGCAATCAAGCTGTACGGAATACGAAAGGCGGATGCGCTCCGTGGGAAGAAACTGCCGGAGCTGCAACCATCCAAGGTGGTGCGCTTCGGGGATCTCTCAGCCATGGCCCTGGAGCACGCGAAGACGCACCTGAAATCCGCCATTGATTACGTCACGAAGGATGCGGTACTCCGTACACCGTTCGGGGAGCGGTCAGCCGACAGCGTGACTCCACAGGAGATTGACCAGTTCCTATCCAAGCACTGCAAGACTGCGGCCACAGCGAACCGCTACCGGGCGTACTTCTCCCTCTGCTACCGGCTTGGAATGGAGAACGGCAAGACCGCAATCAACCCGGCCCGCTTGGTACGGATGCGCACGGAGCACAATGCCCGGCTCCGCTTTCTCAGCCGTGAGGAGTACGGGACGCTACTAAAGATCATTCAACGGCAGAACCCGGAACACGCGCCCGCCTTCATCGTGAGCGTGTACACGGGCATGAGATGGGGTGAGCAATACTCACTTGACTGGGAACAAGTGGACTTGAAGCGGAAAGTTATCCGGCTGACGAAGACCAAGAACGGCTCCGCGCGGAACGTGCCCCTAAACAGTGTTGCGCTAAAAGCCATCACTCGCCAGCGGGCCGCCGTGCCACACGATGCCGGGAAGCCGGTGTTTCCCCGCCCCGGCCCTACATCTGATTGCCGCTGGTGGTTTGAACCGGCTTTAAAGGAATCGAAGATCTCCGAGTATACGTGGCACAATAACCGGCACACGTTTTGCTCATGGCTTGCGATGGCGGGCGTCAGCATAAAGGAAATCCAGGTGCTGGCCGGGCATAAGACAATCACGATGTCCGCACGCTATGCGCATCTGTCGCCCGAGGCCACTGTGGCCGCGTCGGAGCGGCTCGTAATGGCAAAGTGATTCCCTGCCGCGTAGCGAATGAGGGAAGCACGGGTCACAAGCACCTTGCGGCCAATCCGCCGCGTCTCCAGTCCCTTGGCGGCAATGATGTAGTCAAGGGACCGGACTGAGATAGATAGCAACCGGGCGGCGGTCTTCCGGTCATAGAGTAGACGATCTTCCACGGCGGCTCCAACCTTTCACGGTCCTTAGTCGTTTATTTTCTTACGATTACAAAGTCTCGAAGTCCTTTAAAAACCTACAATTTTCCATATTATGATAATTGTTTGTGTGTGTATCAAAATGTGTTGCTGCGCTCTTAAGGGCTTTGCTTTCAACATTTACACCTACCCCACCCAGCAATGACACCAAGGTCTCATTCCGCTCATGTCCTTCGGTAACTGCTCCGTAATCTGTCCACGTGACCGCGCCACGGCGGATGATTGCCAAACATAGACGCCTCCTTTGCCACCACCAGTGTTGGGGCCTTAACGCCTGCCGTTCCGGGAAGAGCGGCGGGCGTAATTTTGTTAGCGGGCACCTATATTTCCACTGATGTTCCGTCTTCATTCCTTCTATAGAGATGGGAAAGCAGAGTCGAGCGTGAGCGAGACGCTGCTGTACCAGCTCTCTCTTATATGGTCAATCAGTTGCCACTTACCCGGTTCTTTCTGACGTATTCACGGCTGCACTGGATGCCGTTCTTGCGTAACAGGGCCGCGAGTTGCCGATTAGACAGGTTTGGATTCTCATCCATGATCTTGCGTGCGTTCTGATGCTTCACGGTGTCGCGCTTCGCACCCGGCTTGCCTGGATCGTGGAAGAGCCAACGGCGGCGGATTATCCACCCGGCTGGCCGCTCGTGCTGTCCTCCAACGTTTGCCAGCACGGCTTGAATCTCTGACCGTGACAAATGCGGATTGGCAGCAATCACGAGCAACGCAAAACCGGCCTTGTCCTTGAAGTCCCGGATGTCAATTGTGAGATTGACGGTACGGACTTGCTCCCGCCCGTATCTGTCCGGTTCGTCGAGTGTGAGCGTCCAGGCATCAGCCATCACACACCCGCACCGGCCAGCTTGCCCCGCGCCTTCTTCTTCGCGGTTGTTGGCTTGTCGGGAAGCGGAGGTTTACCGAGCGCAACAAGCCCCGCATCGAGCATTTCGCCTCCTGTAGCAGATGGGTTGGCCTTCTTCCGCTTCATTGCTGCCAGCACAAATCGAGCCTCAGCATCGGGGGTTAATTTCCCGCAGAGAACATGTGCAACTTGCGCCGTGGCCTCCGCATCTTCCCACTCGGCATCTGTGAAGCTCTTCGCGTATTCCAGGAATTCTTTCTGCGCGTCCGGGCTGCTCATTGGTTCATCCTCCGTACTGTCTTCTCAACGTGGCGTTGGATCTTGTCCGCGTGCTTGGTGAAGACTTCGTCAACGCCATCCGCGTCCAGAGCTGAAGCATTCATGTGGACGTGCATTGCAACGTGCGTTGTCGGACGGCTCTTGAAGCCTCCGTCACGGGCCACTTGCCGGAGGCCGTCCATCACTCCTCCAGGCACCACACCTTCTCCCGGGGTGAGCTTGGCATTGACTACGTCTCCGGCTCGGGGATCACCGGGCACCATGTCCGTGCCGGTGTTGAAGGCCATCATGGCCGCAAAGGCCGCCGCCCCTAAGACCGGGGCCATCACGATGTTGGCCGGGAAGGGGAACTTGGTCCCGGCAATAAACATCTTCCGGGCGGCCGCCCCCGCTTCCTTCTCTTTGTGAAAGTCCATTGCCATCGCATCCGCAATAGCTTGCTGGAGCATCTTGCTTGTGATTTGGTCACCAATGCTGCCCATCATTTGAGCGAAGGTTTGGTGCCCCATCAGAACTTGAGTGAATCCTTGCGCAAACATCTCCCGCTCCGCATCTAGTCCGGACTTGAGATGCTCGGATTGGTCCTGAAGGGACTTTTGCTTCAAGAGCGTGATTTGGTTTTCATGCGATTGGGTAAGCTCTAGCTCTTGGTTTTGAATCTGCCGGAGCCGGTTGTTGTAGTCCTTGCCGTTCGCGTCCAACGCTTGCTCTTGCCGTTTGAGTGCCGCCATCTTGATGGCATACTCCCGATTGGACAGCTCCATGCCTTCCTGAATTTGCTCATCACGGTTGACGTGGCGGGCTTCGCGCATCAGTTGGAAGAACGTCCTATCTTGCGCAATCCCGAGCATGCCCATACGCTCCGAGTGCTGGCTGGCAATCTCCGCCCCTTGCACCCGCTGGCGGGCTTCCTCTTCGGACATTTGCTGGACGAGCTTTACACGCTCTTGCCACAGCCCCCGGTAGAAGTTTGTCTCCTCCAGCCCGAGCGCCTTCTCCTCCATGATGGCTGCGTCGATTGCATTGAGGCGGTCTTGAGAGCCTTGGCGGGTCGCTTCGATGACTTCCCGCTCACCGGCTTGCGTGTCCGCTACTTCCTGCCGGTACTGCTCCGAAATCGAGCGGGCTATTTCTTGCTTGCCTTTGGCTAGTGCCTCCGCTTCCTTCTTGGCGTCATCCGCTGCCTTGTTGGCCTCTTCCTGCCGGGTGTTCTTCTTCTCAACTCCTCCGGACTTCTCAGCAACGGCCATGTCTCGATTGACTTCGTTCACCGCATGGAGAAGGTCTTGCCATTGCGTGATGATGCCGCCCGTGGTGGACCGCATGACACCAAGGTGAGTGAGGACGGAAGTGAGAGCAACGGAAGCGTCCGGGCCGCCTTCCTTCAACGCATCGAAGACGGACCGCTTGCTCTCTGCATCGTGAAGGCCCGCCAACGTGGCTATCCGGTCAGAGACTTCCTTCTTGAAGTCATCCGTGGCCTTGTGCATTCCTTGAATGTCGTTTGTGTCTCGGGCGGATTGAAACTTCTCTTGGAATTCGTGCCACGCCTTCCCCGCCTCATCCGCTCCGAATTGCATGGTGTACCAAGCGGCTTTGCTGTCTTCCAGGACTTTGCGGACGCGGGTGTCCAGCTCCGTAAAGGCGGACTCAATGTTGGTGAGCGTGCTCGCGTCAATGTCCTGGAGCTTCAGCTTGGTTGCGGTGAGATAATCACCGTTTAGTTCCGCACTCTTCTCTTCGGCGGCCCGGAGCTTACCAATCAAGGTGTCATAAGCATGAGCGGCCGTGTGCTCTAGATCCGCGTGGTCCGTGGACACCTTCTCCGCTTGCTCGTGGAGTTT
>DATNFD010000107.1:0-17257 GCA_035606555.1 Occallatibacter sp. | reverse complement strand
GGTACAGACCGGGCGGATAGCTGACATTTCGAACCGGGTAGATCCTCGGCTTCTGCTCTCTGTCCCTTGTTCCCACTCCCTGTTCCTAATCTCTCTTCTCTGATCCGGGTCATCAACCCCTTGCCACTCCACTCCGGTTCGGCGAGTCTGGTGGCATGATCGAATCTTTCGAGACTCTTCTTCAGCAGGCCGAAGCTGCCCATGGTCACATGTGCGCAGGCCAGATCCTCGGTGTGCGGATTGCCCTTCTCGGTCTCAAGACCCTGGGCATCGAAGATCCCCTCGGCTTTGACCGCAAGCGGCTCATCACCTACGTCGAAATCGATCGCTGCGCTACCGACGCCATTGGTATGGTCACCGGATGCAGGCTAGGGAAGCGTACGCTCAAGTTTCGCGACTGGGGAAAGATGGCAGCGACATTCATCGATCTTTCTCACGATGCAGGTGTCCGGATTGTCGCTTTGGAAACTTCCCGCGAACTCGCCCGCGAGTTACATCCGGAGATCGAAAGCAAAAGCGCTCAGCAGATGATTGCCTATCGAGAGCTCAAGGATGAGCAACTCTTCCGCGTGCACCGTATTTGCGTTCACGTAGATGCTGCCGAGCTGCCAGGCTATAGAGCGAACCGGGTGATTTGCGCCCGCTGCGGCGAAGGCATTAACTTCGATCGCTTCGAAGAGATCGCGGGCGAAAAGCTTTGCCTCAGCTGCGCACATCCAGAGCTGCGCTACTGGAGTTCACATATGTAGCTGCCTGCGTGGGTCCGATCGAACTCAGTTCGTCTTCGCCGCTGCCTCGGTGGAGTCGTCGGAGTCTTCGATCAGGACGGCCGAACCGGGAACGATTTCAAAGCTCACGGCGTCTCTGTCGGAAGGATTGAAAGTGACTCTGAAGGGCTCTCGCTGCCACTGCACAGCAGCGCAAACCGGTTCAGTCCGGCTCTCAAGGTCGAACCCCGAAAGCTTCTTGGACAGCACGGGCTTGTGCACCGCGATCTGTGCCACAACCGCATAAAGGCTCTTTCCGCTCGAAGTAAGGCCGCAGTAAGCCGCATAGTCGCGGAACCAGCTCACCTGGCTCACGCCCGGATCGTAATCCGGCAGCTTCAGGGCAGAAACATGACCGCTCACGCGATCCACCATCAACCAGGGCCCGCGCTGCCAAACCCATCGCGCAACACTCGATTTCTCTCCGGGCAATTGATCGTTCAATCGAATCGCCCTTCGCACCACAAACGTGCGATCCGTAACCTCGTGAGTTTCGCCGGTCGTCCACTCCTTCACGAGCCCATCAACGATGAGAGGTCGGATCTTGAGACTCTCTTCATTGAGTCCAGCGCCAGCAGGGTCACCGATGCGCGAATATGGAACCCGCTTGACCGCTCCCAAACCGACCACATGAACCTTGCGCGGAGTCGCGCGGAGTAACGCAGAACTGCCAATCCAAACTGCGAGTGCTGCAATGCATGCTGCGAACGTCCTACCAACCTGCATGACAAACCCTGCTTCCTAACTCTGTGCTGCCTCCACTGCGCGGGCAACGCGAAATGCAGTGCCCTCTTGCATATGAGACGCGAGAATCTGCATGCCAACCGGCAATCCAGCTCTTGTGGCGCCGCAAGGAACGGTCACGCCACTGATTCCTGCCAGACTTGCCGTTACGGTGTAGATGTCGGCGAGATACATCGCGAGCGGATCGCCTGTCTTCTCGCCAAGCTTGAACGCCGGCGTTGGCGCGGTGGGCGTTACGATCGCATCCACATCCACAAACGCGCGAAGAAATTCGTCCGCAAGGAGGCGACGCACCTTTTGCGCCTTCAGGTAGTACGCATCGTAATAGCCCGCCGACAACGCGTACGTACCAAGCATAATGCGGCGCTTCACCTCTGCACCAAAGCCCTCATCGCGTGAGTTGCTGTACATCTCGGATAGGGTGCCCGACGAGGGCGAACGATAACCGTAGCGAACGCCATCGAAACGCGCCAAGTTCGCGCTTGCCTCTGCAGTCGCCACAAGATAGTAGGTTGGAATTGCGTAGCGCGTATTCGGAAGCGAAACTGGCTTCACGCTGCAACCCGCTGCCTTCAGCGCGTCGATCCCCTTCTCGATTTGTTCACGGACTTCAGGGTCAAGTCCCTCGCCAAGATACTCAGGAGGCACGCCAATGCGAAGACCTTCAGCGCCCTTGTCGCTCTCTACAGCGAAGTCCGCAACCTCCACCGAAGAACTCGTCGCATCCATCTCATCACGGCCAGAGATCACACTGAGCATTGTCGCGGCATCGCGTACATTCGAAGCAAATGGACCAATTCGATCCAGCGATGAAGCGAACGCTATCAGTCCGTAACGCGACACACGACCGTAAGTCGGCAACACACCCACAACTCCACAGAAGCTCGCAGGCTGCCGTATCGATCCGCCTGTGTCTGTTCCCAGAGTTGCGACCGCCAGATTCGCTGCAACGGCTGCTGCGGAACCACCGCTCGATCCACCTGGAACCCGGTCAGGATCTACCGGATTTCGAACGGGCCCGTAGGCTGAATTCTCGTTGGACGAGCCCATCGCAAACTCATCACAGTTCAGCTTGCCCAGCAGCACAGCGCCCGCGCGCTCAAGCTTTGCTACCGCCGTTGCGTCATAAGGAGGTTTGTAGCCCTTGAGAATCTTCGACCCCGCGGTGGACGGAGCACCGCGCATCACCAACACGTCTTTGATTCCCAACGGAATTCCTGCAAGAGGTCCGACGGAATCGCCCTTGCGCACCGCATTATCGATCTGCCCCGCCTGTTCGAGCGCCCGCTCCTTTGTGACGCTCAGATAGACGTTGAGGTGATCATTGACCTGCTCGATGCGGCGATAGTAGCTGTTGGCAAGATCCGTAGCTTTCACGCGAGCGGAAAGTATGCTCTCCCGCAGTTCTGAGAACGTCTTCGGTTTGTCCACGTAGCTCGAGGCGTTGAGATTTTCTGTGGGCACGGATGACTTCCTCTGTTCGGTGATTTCTACCGCTCAATTACCTTAGGAACCTTGAAGAATGCCTGGTCGCTTTCAGGTGCCTGCAGCATGACTTCAACGCGGTTGAGCGAAGGCTTGATCACGTCCTGGCGCACCGAACTTGCTCGGCCTGCTCTATCCAATTCACTCACCTGCGCCAATGGAGTCACCGAGCGCATGTCCAGTTCGTTGAGTTGAGCAACGTAATCCAGAATGGCATTGAGATCATGCACCATGTTGCCGGTCTCATCAGAAGTGAGCCTCAAATGAGCCAGGTCGGCTACACGTTCGACATCTTCGGCGGTGACTTTAGCGGTCATTATTCGAGTTTTCCATCCAGCGTTCTGACACCTGCGGGCTGCCCCACGTTGACCGTAAAGCTGTCCAGAATGTCGTATCTCAAGTATAGCCGTTCAATGATTATCGGTTTGCTTCGTAGCCCTCTGACCGGAAATCTAGTCCACAATTAGCTTGATGGTCGTATTGTGCGAGACTCCACTTGCGGTCGCAGTGACGACGATGGAGTAACTTCCCGCTGGCGTATTGCTTTTCGCAGGAGCGGGCATTCCACTGCTCCCACCGCCAGCGCCCGCACAGCTTGCGATGCCGATCGCACCGGCGAGCAGCGCTAATGCCCACCGGCTTCTGTTTCTCGATCTAATCGCAAACGGCAGAAACAGGAGAGAGAGAAAAGGAAGCAAGCGCGATTTCCGCGTCTCGCTAGACGTCGGAAGGCCGGCAGTCGAAGAAGAAATGCCTGTCGAGATGTTCACAGTCATGCTGCCGCTCATGTTGGCCGGCACCGATTCACTGAGCGGGTTGAAGCTGCAGCTGGAATTGGCCGGAAGTGCACTGCATGAAAGCGTAAACGTTCCTGCCGACCCGTTTAGAGGCGTCACCGTCAGTGTAAAGCTGGCCTTTTGTCCGCTCGCGATAGTCTCGCTTGTCTGGCCCGCAGTCGCGATGATGAAATCGAATCCTAATCCAGAAAGCGGAACCTGTACGGGAGCTGCAATCGATTCACCTGCGATAGTCAGCCTGCCCTCTTGCGGTCCAGCATTGGAAGGCGCAAATGAGATGTCCACCGTGCACGCATCTCCAACGTCCAGAGATGCACCGCAGTTGCTCCCTACGAGAACGAATTCAGCTGATGTTGAGAGCTGAAGATCATGAAGAACGACCGGACCGATATTGGTCAGTGCCAGCTTCTTGATTGCGCTGTGTGTTCCGACTCCGGCGGAGCCGAATGTTAACGATCCAGGCTGGACTTGAATGGCTCCAACGGCGCCCCCGGCACCTACGAGAACGGCTATCGCAGGATCGGTGAACTCCGGGGAACTTGCGGAGACCGTCCCGTTGACTACGGCATTAGCTGCAGGTGTGAACACTACTCCTATTGAACAGCTTGCACCGGGGCCCAAGCTGGAGCTACAGGTACTCTGCGTCAGGCTAAATGGCTTGGAAGCAGAGATGGACAGCTCCGATGCGGCCGTGCTGCTGTCGTTCGAGATTGTCGCAACCTGGACAGCACTGGCCTCACCTAGCCTCATCTGAGTGAAGCTCATCTGCGACGGAGTGATCGTAATTCCCGACCTTCCTTGTCCGATTCCTGTCATAGGGACCTGCACCGGAGCTACGCCGGAAGTCGAAGAAGAGACCGTGAGAGCCGCGCTCAGTTGACCGATAGATCCGGCGACGAATGTAAGCTGGATCGTACAGCTACTGGCTGCTGGTAAGCTGCTCGGGCAGGTACTTTGCCCGAATGAAAAACTCGTGGCTGCCGTCCCTGTGATCTGGAAGCCAACATCTGCCATTGGAACTCCGCCGGAATTCGTAATCGTAAGAGGTACGTTTGATCCCTTTTCTCCCACCACTTGTGAGGGAAATGCGATTCGTGTCGGGCTGACTTTGATTGCGGGGGCTAAAAGCCCAGTTCCCGACAGCGGCAGAATTTGTAAACGGATGGCATCGGAGATGGTTAGAACGCCAGTAACAACGCCCTCAGTTTCTGGCGTAAACACGACAGAGATCACGCATCTTGAGTGAGCTCCCAGTAATGCGCCACAAGTGTTCGAGGCCTGAAAGCCAGGGGTGGATGTTGCTGTAATTGAGGGCAGGGGAAGATCTCCATCGTTGAACAGCGTCACGTCTTGCGGACTTGACCGCTGGCCGATGGCGGTTCCTGGAAAGGTGAGCGACGATTCAGAGAGAGAATCGGTCGCGGCTGCCCCACCAACTCCCTTGAGCTCGACCTTCTGAGTTCCGGCATCGTCGACAATGAGCAGAGTTCCAGTTGCCGTGCCAGTCTGAGTCGGAACGAAAACGAGAGAAATGGCACAAGCGCTGTTCCCCGCGAGAGTAGTGCCGCAAGGGTTCGCTGAAATACGGAAAGGAAGCGTGGTTGCAACACTGGTGACGCTGACGGTGTTGGATGCTGCGTTTTGAAGTGTGATCGACTGCGAGTCGGAAGTTGAGCCGATTGCGATCTGACCAAAATCCAGTGTGCCCGGAGAAGCAGTCACCGAACTGTCGGAAAATCCAGTCCCAGCGAGAGCCACATGGATCGGACTGTCGGAGGTGTTGGCCTCAATTTCGAGACTTCCATTCGCGGGACCGACGGAGTCGGGTGTAAAGGTCACCTGAATCGAGCAGCTTGCTCCCGCACTTACTGATGCGTTCTGACAGTCGTTTGTTTGGCTGAATGGCGCGTTCACGGAGATGGCGGAAACAGAGATTGAGATCGACCCGGTATTTCGAAGGGTGATGGCCTGCGGTGAGGTAGCTGAACCAACACTCTGTATCGGAAAGGTTAGCGAAGTCGGAGCAATCGATGCGCTTGCAAGCTGCGAACCTTGCGACCACAGAGGAATCTGCCAGATTCCTCTTCCGTATGTTCCGGCACTGAGAACGCCTGACACCGCTACCAAATGCGTGATAGGGGCGTCCGGAAGGCCGGAGCCTAAGAGCGACCAACATTCATTTCTTCCAGCGACGCACGTACTGATATCACGGGTTGAGTACACGCCATCGTCCGTTGCTATATAGGCTGTGGAGGCATCTCGCGAATCAATCAGGATGTCGTTTACGGGGATATTGCGAAGATTGGATCGCAGATCGTACCAATGGGCGCCGCCGTCTGTTGTGCGATACACAGTGCAGATCGCGTGGTAAAGATCCGAAACGCCCGCGATTGTGACATACACGGTGTTGCCCGATGGATCGTGAGGATCGATGAAGATGCTTGAGATGTCCATTCCGTAGTAGTTGAACGGGATCTGGTCGTTTGCAACGGGGTTATACGTGAGATCGCTCCAGGATGACGGAGATGAACCACGGGAGACGAACGTAGCCTTGAAAATGTGTCCGCCGATGATCGCACCTCCGTTTCGCGACCCAAATATCCCTGCGTAAATGACCTCGCCGCCGCCCTGAACTGGCATTGCTGCAATTGAACGGATAAGGCCGTCACCGCTGCAGTAGGTATGACCCGAGATGCCGTCGAGAAATGGGCTAATGGCGTTCGCGGCGGTCCATCCGGTCCCATCTGAAGGTCCTCGCCACATCCGGCAAGTGCCAATCAGAAGCTGCGAAGGATCCAGAGGATCAATCAAGAATGGTGCGGGGGTGGTCATCGTGAGACCATCGCCGGACACGTCGGCATTTCCGATTACCGGAGACGCGCCAAATGCGTCCGGTGTGCAGTTGTCGGATTGTGAACAACGGTATATCGACACACCCGCACTCGCGTTCGCGTACCAGTTCTCAGGTATTGCGTCACCGATTGCTACGGAACTTCCTTCCCCGGCAAGAATCTGTGGCCATGTGCTGTTGGGATTTGAGTTGTTTTTGATTCCTGCGACGCCGTTGACCCCGAGGCCGACCATCATGTCGAAGGGTGAATTGCCCGTTTGAGAGATGCTCTCGATCTCGGCGAGAGAGCCCAATCCCTGGTTGAGGTTCTGAAAATGATTGGCATCATCTGAGGCGCACACCGAACTGCTTTCATTGATGGCGTCCATCGAGCGCCAGAGTCCGCTGTCGTTTCCGATCAGAACCTCTTGAGGGTTCGCTGAGTTCCATGCAAGCGCATGCTGGTAAGGGGCTACCTGCGCGCTCATGCAACTGTTTGCGTTTGTCGTATTCCGCCATTGACAACCCACAGCAAGGCTGCAACGCCATAGATCGTTTGCGCCTGCAAGGAGGATAGTGTCCTGCCCGGACGGAACAGCTGCAAGTACCAGGTCATAATCACCATTGGCGATCGTAGCCGGTCCGAAGGGTGTAGCTGTCCGAAATGAGTCTGTGCTCCACTGTTTGGAAAAAGCGATCGTCTGGCTCGTACAGTTTCCATTGGCCTTACCGCACGTGTCCTGCCAAAGTCCCTGGTCCTGGTTATATAAATCAACGGTCCAAGCGAAGGTATCTCCAGTCTGCGGATTTACCGCAATCGCGCCGCGCAACACGGGGCACGCTATTGAACCGGTTGTTCCCCGGTTGGAGGGACACATCTGTGTGGTGATTGTATTACCCGGTTGCGAAACCATTCGGGTCCACGTGATGCCGTCCGTCGATTGATAGTATCCGTGGAATCGAACGGCAGCGATGAAGAGCTGTCGAACTGGATTCCAAACGACAGCAGTTGCTGAGTTGCCATTTGGCTGGGCAAAGGAAACTGTCGGTCCCTGCACATCATTCGATCCGCCATCCGTGATGCGAGCGAGGGACCAAGTTTGACCTGCATCCCTTGAGTAGTAGATACCAGCGTAGCTGGTGTTTTTCGAGGGCGCGTTTACGAGTGTGCCTTCGTAGGACTGCGATACGGCGGCAACCACAAGTTGCGGGTTGATTGTGCTCCAGGCGAAGCCCGCGAACCCCTCACCCATGAATGAATAAACCTGGTCAGTGGTGTATGGAATTGCGGTCCAGGATGCACCACCATCTGCAGAGCGCAGAATCCCTGCTCCGTAGTAGGAGTCGAGAGCATCATTGGGGTCGCCTGTTCCGGCGAGAATCACTCCTGTTCCACCGGGCTGGACTGTGATTGCGCCGATGCTGATGGAACCATATCTGAAAGAGTCGAATGGTGAGGGAGAATCCGTCAGCGGAGTGAACACCACGTTTCCGAACGCGGCGGCATTCTGTGAGCTCCATACACCACCTCCTGTAGTGCCGATGAATACATGGTTGCCGGTGACGTCGGCTGGATCGATCGCGATGGACGAGACGCGCCCTGTTACCAATCCGTAATTAGGCGTTAAGACGGAAGTTGGACCGATTGGCTGCCACGCCATCGTCGACGATGACGTCAACTGCGGATTCATCATCGGGTTCAGGCGAAGCGACAGAGCTGAGGACTGGCGGAGCCGTGAGGGCAAGTTGTGCCGGCGCAGGAAGCGTCGAGCCTGGAGGACGCGAGGTGGTGTGTCGGCATCAGGCTGCTGAGGGCTGTGGGCCGCAGA
This sequence comes from Occallatibacter sp., assembly GCA_035606555.1. Taxonomy (GTDB): domain Bacteria; phylum Acidobacteriota; class Terriglobia; order Terriglobales; family Acidobacteriaceae; genus Telmatobacter. The sequence continues at coordinate 8,805 of DATNFD010000107.1, read as the reverse complement.
AGGCGGAAGCGCGCAGAAGCCCACGGCGACAACTATCGCCATGCTGGATCGTGCGGCGAAGAAACACAACACAGATCTGAGGAAACGCTCAACCAGCGAAATCGTCACGCGCTTACAAGGTCCGATTCCTGCCTCCCACACTGATCGTCCGAGGGAAGCTGAGGGAATCCGATGGAATTACCTAGCGCGGAGTATGCAGTAACCGGGATTAATAACGTGTCCCATTCTAGGACGGGCTCTGCAGTGAGGAGATGTGATGACCGCTACATATCCGTGTGAAATAGACCGGGCTCAGAACAGCGTGTCGGCTGTTCCACTGTTCTGGGCGATGTAGGCTTCCGCGTCGAACTTCTTCGCTGTCGAGTTGCTTGACATTGGACGAATCAGGCCAAAGATGGGGCGGTTGAACCAGGGTCGATCGTGCTTGCCGACAATTGCCCAGGCAATGCCCTGATAACCGTTCGGATCGCGGCCGTCGAGTTCGTAGCAATCGTTGAGGACAACAGCCCATTCATAAGCACGCGCGGGATCAGGAGCCCATTGAAGGATCATCTTTGCCCAGTACATTCGCATGTAGTTGTGCATCCAGCCTTGGTGGATCATCTGGCGCTGGGCTGCGTTCCAGAGGTCGTCGTGCGTCTCGGCGCGCTCAAGTTGGTCGAAGGTGTAACGGTTCGGACGGTTATCGCGGGTGTGTTCAATCAGGCTTTGGCGAGCCCAAGGTTCAGCGCATTCCCAATTGTCGTAGTTCGGGTTGTATTTGACGAAGAGGACAGAGAGTTCACGCCAGGCAATGACCTGGTCGAGGAATCGGTCACAAGTGGCGCGTGAGGCTTTGCCCTTAGCGCATGCTTCCTCGACAGCGAGAGCGATGGTGAGAGGGCCGATGTTTCCGAAGTGGAGATAGGGCGAGAGACGACTTGTGCCGCTCAACTCGGGATGACTGCGCTTTTCGTCGTAATCCTTGAGGCCGTGATTGATGAAGGTATGAAGGTGCTTGAGAGCTGCGTGCGTTCCACCTGTGAAGGAGTCTACAGGACCGATGGTGCGATCGACGGTCTTGTAGCCTGCGGTGATGTCGTCAGCGACTGAGCAACTTGCCAGGGACTTTGGCTTGCGCCAGATCTTGCACGGCATTGGAATTGTGGACGCGATGAGGAAGTTCGGGATCGCTTGCTTCAGGTGCGGGCGCATGTGCTGGACAAGGAAGTAGTCACGACCGAAAACGCTTGAGGGTACGACTACATCCGCATCGACTGTCCAGAACGGGAGCTTGAGTTTGCGAGCGAGAATTTTGCGCCAGCGTTCGGGCTCGCGACAAGGATTCTCGTCGCCAATGAGGATTGCGGCGTGAGCTTCTTGGAGAAATTTCTCGAGAGAGTTGTCCGGATAACGACGAAGGACGAAACCTACTCCCCTCTCAGCAGCGTCGGCCTGAACATCCCCGAGCCCCTGCTGAAGGAAGTGGTAATGCCGGAGGTTTGCATTGGGATAGTTAGGAATTACGGAGAAGAAGACAACGACAGGAAGGCCAAGGAGGTTGGCAGCGTCGATCGATGTGTCGAGGGCGGGGTTGTCATGGATGCGGATGGCACGCTGCATCCAATAAACGACACACTTGCCGTCAGGGCGGGGCGATCCGTCCCGACGAATGTGGACGCGGGGATTGTCGGCGAGTTGAGCAAGAGGAGTGGGGATTGAAGAGCTGAGCATGCCAGCTTCTATTGTCTATGCGCCTGTTCGCCGAAGAAGGGTTTGGAAATTCTTCCCCTCTCCCATATCAACAAGCGTGAGCGGTGATGTGCGTGTGGTGAAATGGGGAACCAGGTGACTACCGTGAAGAGCCGGGGCTCCCTGGGGATGTCCCCCATACTCTGCAAGGAAATCTTGTGCTTTCAGCTACTTGCAAATTCGTGTCGCACGTAAGTCGTTTTGATGCAGCAGTTACGACACAGAGTCTAGAAAACAAACAATTTAACTTGCGCGTGGCCCAACGGACCACTCCCTGCCTTCGATGTTGAACGGCACGTCATCGCTCCGCCCATTCTGTGGAGAGTGGTTCAAGTGTACCGACATGCCCGAAATATCCGGCAGGATCGCAGGTCGCTTTTTGCAGTCTGGAATGTTGGAGATGAGCCACGACAAGGGACTCTGTGGTTGACAGCGAAGCGGAGCGCAACGAGACACTGTGAGTTGGCTTGGAGATCATCGTCACGATTCAGCACAGCCGCGAGGAAGCATTTCCGACACTGCCGCGACAGTTTCCTTCGATAGCGGACACGGTGTGCGCATGACCAAAGTGAAAAGCAGTTGTCCGTGTTGGCAAGATGCCGGGTGAGAATGCCGGAGGCAGACGACGGCGAAGTGCGGGGTCTCACCGGTAATATCCGATCGGGGGCGTGCCGCAGATTGAGAAATTAAAAGATCTTGGCCTCAAGTTCGAGGTCGATGTTGATCGGCCGAACTCGGTTTTGGGGTCCGTGAGCGAATCGGCCATGAGACACACCTATCGAGGTCCCGATTCATTCGAAGCGGCCACTGGGCGGAGATGCGTCAGCAATCGTACGACGACAGCAAGGGTGAGTAGTCCTGCTATCCATGGGAACCACGTGCCATACCGAGTGAAGATCGTCTGGTCGTGTCGGAGCGGCACATTCACCAGCAACGAAGCGAAGCCTTGGCGGTTGGTTGTTACCTCGCCGAGAATGCGCCCTCGATCGTCGGTTACCGTAAGGAATCCGTTCTTAGCTGCGTGTGCGATCGCATATCCGCCCTCGACCCCGCGCATGATAGCGATGTGTCCGTGCCAGCCCCGGTCTATGTCGAAGTCCCATGCGGGATCGAGCAGCAGGTCAATCCCGGCGCGTCCATAATCGAGAGCGGGGTGAATGAAGTCCATGTCTTTACAGATCGCGACCCCGATGGGGAAGGCGGGTTTGGATAGCATCGTGAGCGAGGTACCCGGTGTCAGATTCGATTCAAACGGCGGCAGCATATGCTGCTTGTCGTAGGTAGCAATGGGCTGGCCCGGTGTATAGATGCGTGCCTCGTTGAAGGAATCTTGTGCGACTACATGCTGCACGCCGATGATGAGAGTCGCGCCTGTGCGGTCAGCCACAGATTGCAGAAGAGGGTCGATGATCTTTGCATCAGAATCGAGCAGCCGGCCTGTTTTCTCTGGCATCAGAACGATCTTCGCTCCCTGGCGGGCTAGTTGCTCCGCCCGCTCGGCATAGGTTTGGATGAGCTGCTGCATCTGGGGCTCTTTCTCCGCGAACTCGACAGCATCCGTAGCCAGCAGACCAACTTTAATGTTCTGCCCGGGCTTGTTCTGTGCTGCCAATCGGACTGCGCCGAAAATGATGGAAACGGCGAGAAGAGCAAGGCCCGATCCCATGGCGAGAGCTGCGCGCATGCGATGCCTGCGACGGAGATACACTCCCGCGGCAATTGCCGAGGGGAAAAACAACAGCAAGAAGGTAATGCCCCACGGCCCGGTGAGAGACGCAATTTGCAGGATGGGCAGAAAGCGGCCTTGCGTATAGGCCAGGCTGCCGGCGGTTCCATTGGCGGGCACAAAGCTGGCCAGATATTCGCAAAATGTCCAGGACGCGGGCAGCGCGATTAGAGCAGTGAACACGGCCCCACGCTGGAGGAGGCCACGGAACAGAAGGACACCCGCCGCGAAGAGCAGCGAGGCGATGGAAAATGGAATCAACCAAGCGATGACGGGCGCACGCAGCACAAAATGCAAGTAGTAGAGCATTGTGAGACTGCCCAGAAGCATAGAGGATGTCGCGGTTATGGCGGCAAGACGCCACGATGTCGTCTCTGCGGCGAGCAGCAGAACAGGGATGGGCGCAAACCACATGAATGGCCACAATGGATCCATTCCGTTCCCAATGAGGAAGAGCGCGGCAGTGGAAAAAATGGCAAGGGCCGCAGAGAGAGCAGGGCGGTTAGCAACGAAGGCCATTGAGGTATCTCCTGAAAGAGCGCTGGTGAAGAGCGCGAAATTGTTTTTCGCTTTGGGCCACGCGACCGCCTAAATACAGCACGATGAGTCCATGCGAAAGCGCGCTGAGTTCGAAGGCAATCTCGATTGGATCGTCAGGTCGCAATTCACCGGCGTGCATCGCCTCTTCAAGGATGTTTACAGTTGGATTGAACGTAGGCGAGCGCCCTGCTTTGAAGTCCCGGGGATAGACCCGGGCTCCTTCACGGGGCACAAGAAACATAAGCTCGTACAGGTTCGGGAACTGCAAGGCTGCGTCTAAAAACAGGTCCGCCACCTGCGTAAGCCGGTGCTCAAAGCGGCCTTTAAGGCGAAGTGCTCCGACCCGAGCCGCGAGTTCGGTGAAGCCCTCGTCGGCAACGGCATTTAACAAGCTCGCGCGGTCTGCATAGTGACGATAGATTGCCATTGGAGTAATACCAACCCGTTCCGCAACGGCCCGCATCGCGACGGCCGCCAGGCCTTCCTGGTCGAGAAGAGTTCGCGCCGCGGCGAGGATAGAAGCGGCGGTGCTTCCTTTTGGTGGAGCAGCATTGATGGATTGGCTCATATGTGTACGCCGTATACACCCGCTTCTTAATATGTATACACTGTATACTGCGGTATCGGCAAGCCTGAAATGCGAGCGATCGCTGGGATACTTCATGCCAACCAGCACGCCGAAGCCGGCTTATATTGTCGTCTCGTGGCCGGCGAAAAGATGCCCCAGTGCCTGGACCGTGTTGTGGTCAGGGGTGAATGACGTCGACGATTTCCGAGTCAGATTCTGTCCAGGCGGCGGGCCCTTCGTGCTTTAGCCGATGCCTGGCTTCGTCCCAGTGGAGATGAGTGATGGAGCCGGCGCCCTTTTCGTAGGCGTAGGTGGTGCCGTCGTCGGAAAAGAGGGTGAAGTCGGCATCGGCTCCGGGATAGATGCGAACGGAGGCGATGGCTTGCGGCTGGTCGGTGCTGAGGATGGGTGAGCCGAGAGGGATGATCGATCCGGCGCGAACGAACAGCGGGAGCGTGTCGATGGGGGCGTTAGCGGTGATGGTCTGGCCGCCTTTGAGGCGCTCGTTGGTCCAGTAGTTGTACCAGTCCGAGCCCGCGGGGAGGTAGACCTTTCGGGTGGTGGCTCCTTGCTCGACGACGGGGGCGACGAGGAATGCGGGGCCGAACATGTACTCGTCAGGGATATCGGCGACGTTGGGGTCGTTTGGGAAATCCATGAAGAGGGCGCGCATGAAAGGTGCGCCGGTTTTGTATGTGCTGTAGGCGAGGGAGTAGGTGTAGGGCAGGAGCTTGTAGCGAAGGCGAAGATATTTTTCGAGGATAGGCTCGGCCTGTTTTCCGTACGACCAGACTTCGTTGTGCATGCGTTCGCCGTGGGCGCGCATGACGGGTTGGAAGGTTCCCCACTGGAACCAGCGAACGAAGAGCTCGGGGTAATCTTCGTAGCCGTCGATGTTGTCGCGAGCGTCGGAGCCGTCGATGAGGGGTTTGTGGGCTGCATGGTAAGTGGGATAGATGCTGGGCGCGAAGAAGCCGGCGATATCGGTGTCCCAGTAAGGCAGGCCAGTGGCGGTGAAGTTGAGTCCGGCGGGGATGGAGCGCTTGAGCATGTCCCATGTGGCAGTGATGTCGCTGGACCAGAAGACGGTGCCGTTGCGCTGAGCTCCGAGGTACGCGGCGCGTGCGAGGATCATGACGCGGCGGCTGTCGCCGAAGTCGCGGCGGAAGCCGTCATAGACCGAGGCGGTATGGAAGAGCGGGTAGACGTTATAGTAACGCGCGCCTGAGCCGATGGAGAAGAAGTCCGCAGCGGGATCGATGTCGGGTTCGGTTTCGTCGAGCCAGAGATAGTCAAAGCCGTAGGGCTTGATGTAGCGATCGCGGATTTTTTCCCACCACCAGCGGGCGGCTTCGGGATTGGTGGTGTCGATGTTAGGTCCGATCACTGGGGCGAATCCGCCGGGATCGGGGGTGCCGTCGGCCTTGTGAATGAGCCAGCCCTTCTGTTTGAGCATGGGGTAGAACTGGGTGTCGGCGGCGAAGTGGGGCCAGACGCTGAGGAGGGTTTTGACGCCTTCGGCGTGGAGCTGGCGGTTCATGGCGGCGGGATCGGGCCAGCGTTTCGGGTCGAGATCCAGCTCGCCCTGCTTGGTCATGTTGAGGAAGTCAACCACGAGGACATCGAGGGGGAGGTTGCGGTCGCGGTAGCCTTTGGCGATGGCGAGAGCTTGCTCCTGCGTGGGATAGATGGCCTTGCTCTGAATGTAGCCGTAGGTGGCTTTCGGCAGGATGTGGGTGACACCGGTGAGCTGGCGGTAGCCCGAGTAGATTTCGTCGGTGGTGTCGCCGGCGATGACGAAAAAGGAGACGCGGTGGTCGATCTGAGAAGACCAGACATTCTGCTGATTGAAGCCCAGGTCGATGGTGGTCTTGGAGGGATTGTCCCAAATGAGGCCGTAACCGCGGTTAGAGACCATGAATGGTACACAGACGTTTTCGCCGCCGATGTGGGAGTAATCGTGCCAGCAGTTGACGCGGTGATCGCGGAGGTTGAGGGTTCCCTGCTGTTGCTGGCCGAGGCCGTAGTAGTGCTCGCCCGTGGGTGAGTCGAAGGTGGCAGAAATGTGAAAGCCAGGGTCGTCTTTTTCGGAAGCGGTGGCGGAGGACGCTTCGGGGTTGGGGAACATGGACCAGCGCCGCATGGTGAGGAGCTGCTTGCCGGAGGCGGTGGTTACGGTGATGGTGTCGTCGAAGGGGTCGTGGCGATGGTCGCCGGGCGGGAAGTAGATGTCGCGGAGCTGCTGGTTGATTTTGTCAAAGGGGAGGTGTGGCAGGGGGTGCTGATTCCCAGAGGCGACGCGCACTTCGAGACGGGCGGAACGGAAGACGTCATAGCCGGGATCTTCTGTGTGAGTCCAGGCGGAGTTGGAGGGTGTTGCGACGAAGCCGTAACCGGGGTGGGCGACGGCGGCTTGTTGATTGGTGCTCAGGGTGACGCGCACGATGTTTGGGCCGTAGGGCTCGACGGAGATGGTGCGACCTTCCCGGTGGAGGACGAAAGACTGGTCGAATGATTGAGCCTTCGATGCGAGCGCGAGCAAGAGGGCGAAAAAGAAGCTCGGGATCTTTCGGGCAAGTGGGAGAGCGAAGGCAAAAAGAGATTCAGGCAAAACTGAGAGTCGCATGTATTTCCCCGAGGACGTGGAGTCACGCCATTGCTGTTCAGTGAGCAAGGATACGGCATCAGGTTCGGGAGCAAACTAGAAACGAAAAGGCCGCCCGCGGGCGGCCTAGCGCAGAATGTTGCTGGATTAAATTACCAGCGGCCCCAGGCGCGGGTCCAGTAGTCGGAGAGGGTCATGCCGACGAGGATGAGAAACGTAAAGACTCCGGCGCCGACGGTGAGTTTGGTGAGTTTGGTGGAGTACTTGACGTGCATGAAGAAGAGAACAACGAGGATCATCTTGAAGGCTGCGATAGCGAGGGCGACGACTGCATTGAAGACATACATCTCGACGTAGGAGGCTGCCACTGTCAACCCGGTCATAGCCAGGAGAATGCAGACGATGGTGAGGTAAATGCGCGGGCTGACGATGTGGTGATGGTGCTCGTGCTGCTCGATGGACTCGAAGTTCTTGTCGTGAAGTGGGCTCATGGCATTGATCCTTATTGATGCCGACTGATGAGGTACAGCAGCGGGAAGAGATAGATCCAGATGATGTCGACGAAGTGCCAGTAGAGGCCGAAGTTTTCGACGAATGTGACGTGGCCGGTGGTGTAGGCACCGGCTCGGGCTCGGAAGATCATGAACACGAGAATACCGATTCCGATGATCATGTGGAGGGCGTGCATGCCGGTCATGGCGAAATAGAGGAAGAAGTAGAGTTCGGTGTGCCGGGCCATGTCGTACGACAGCGGCTTATCCTTGTATTCCTTGTAGACTTCGGGGTCGCTCTGGGGGTTAAGGAACGACTGCATGCTGTAATGGAAGCCCGGGACGTGATGCTTCTCGATCTTCTCTCCATACTCGATGGTCTTAATACCAAGGAAGACGAGACCGAGTATGAAGGTAATAGTGAGGCAGAGAAGGAGCGTGCCCTTCTTCTTCATCTCAGCGGACCACACGGCCATGGCCATGGTGAATGAAGAAGTGATGAGGACTGCGGTGTTGGCGGTACCCCAGAAGATATTAAGCTGGTGCGACGCCTCAACGAAGGCGGGGTAGTACCAGTTGCGCATGATCAGATATGCGGTGAAGAGGCCGCCGAAGAACATGACTTCAGTGATCAGGAAGAGCCACATGGCGAAGTTGGTGGCATCGCTCTGCTGGGCGTAGGTTTCGAAGTGGTGGCGCTGATAGGGCAGGTGCTCATGATGAGCACCCTCGGCAGCGCCGTGCACGACGACCTGGTTTGAGACTACCTGGCTATCCGACACTGGCAACTTTCTCCTTCTGGCCTTCTAGCCATTCATAGTCGTACGCTTCGTGATCCATGATAGGGATCGCGGGGAAATTTTCTGTGAGGGGCGGAGACTGCGTCTGCCACTCGAGGCCGGTGGCCTGCCAGGGGTTGTCACCGGCGATCTCGCCATACTTAAGGGACCAAGTAAGGTACAGGATCGGCAGGAGGTAACCAACGCCGAGGATGGTGGCACCGGCGGTGGAGAATACATTGAGCACCTGGAACTCAGGGGGGTAGGCGGCGTAGCGGCGCGGCATACCGAGGGTTCCGAGGATGAACTGCGGAAAAAATGTGAGGTTGAATCCGATGAAGGTGATGAGAGCAGCGAGCTGCGAA
>DATNFD010000106.1:0-8040 GCA_035606555.1 Occallatibacter sp. | reverse complement strand
CGAACCGGTCGGCCACTGAGACGAGAGTGTCACCTCGACGCGTGGTGTAGTACACCGCGTGCGATGAGGGAACAGCCCGGGCGGGAACGGGCACGACCAGCGCTTCCACGCCGTCCAGCTTCGACGTGGTCTGAAGCTGATTGGCGTCGGCCAGGGCCGATACCGACACGCTGTAGGTGTGGGCGACTGATCCCAGACTGTCGTCGGGCATGACCTTGTGATACCGCCATGAATCCCTCTTGCTGACCGGGATCGCTGCAATCTGCTCCTGGAAGAGTGCCGCGGTTCCCGCAGGCAGGTGTAGATCGAATTCAGTGTCCGGCGGGGTGACCATCCGTAGCAGACTGGGATTCAGCGCTATTAGCTCATCAACCGGCGCGCCCACGATGTCCGACACTAGCCGGAGATCGGCCGAGTAGTTGATTGTTACCGTATCTGTCAAAACGGGCGGGTCCAGCGTGATCTCGTCAAAGCCGTACTGGGTAGGGTGGTTAGCAATGATGATGGCCGCAAGAATTTCAGGGACGTAGTTCTTCGTTTCCCCAGGCAGATTGTTCCGCTTGTAGAGTTCCCAGAAATCCGCATATCCAGTCTTTTGTACCGCCCGTTGCACATTGCCGGTACCCCAGTCGTAGCCGGCCATCGAGAGGTACCAGTCCCCAAGCTGCTGGTAGATGTACTTCATGTATCGTGCATAGGCACGTGTGGACTTCTCCGGATCGAAGCGCTCATCCACATAGCTGTTCCGAACCAGGCCATAGTTGCCATACGGCATGAACTGCCACATCCCTCCCGCTCGCGACCGTCGGTTCACCGCGCGCGGCTGGAAACCCGATTCAGCGACAGCCAGGTAGATCAGATCGTGCGGTACCCCCTCTTCACTCATTACTCGTTCGATCATCTGCCGGTATCGGCCCGCCCGCTGAAAGGCATGCAGCAGCGTGTTGTGTCCTTTAGTGGTGTTGGCGAAAAAGTTGATGTATGCGGCCACATAATCATTGACCACTAGCGGAAGGTCCGACTTCGTTGTGGCGAGATCGGCATTCGCCTTGGCCACAATGTTCGGATCAACAACGAAGGTGACCTCTTCCGCCGCTTCGGCAGGCGTGTCCTCCGTTTTGGGAGTAAAGCCATTGCCTTGGCGCAGCGCTTCCATCTCCAGCCCGTTGATCTGGTCGACCACGCGATCGAACTCGTCCTGAAGCTCAGGCGTTGACTTGATGTCGATGCCGCAGGTGAGCATCAGGTCCACCGCGTGGTCGAAATCTTTTCGCGCTGCGAGAAGGTCGCCTTTTTTATAGTCCGCCTGGCCGGCAGCATAAGCCGCATCCACCTGCTCGATGACGGCCTTCACGCGTTCCTGTTGGCCAGGCGACTGAGCCGACGTCGCTGTGGGAGCTTGCGTGCGCTGTTCTGGAAGGGGCGCCAAGATTGACGGAGCCAACGCCTTGGGCCCCGGAGATGCCAAAGTCGATGCGGTCTTCTCAGGTCCACATCCTGACAGCAACATGGCCAGCACAATGGCCGAAACCGAGCAAGCCAGGCTATCGGCACGAATCGCAATGATGCGTTTCAATCGACGCGGTAACAACACTACCCCAAAGCGCAGGAGGCACTATGCCGATGATAAGCTATGCCATGGAGACATCGCTCATTTTCGTAGTGTTGACGCAGTGATTACCCGCCCCTGATGGACGTAAAATACCTTCGAAATTTCGCAATTATTGCCCATATCGACCATGGGAAGTCGACCCTGAGCGACCGCTTATTGGAATTGACGGGCTCGGTGACCGGTCGCGAGATGCAGGCGCAAATTCTGGACGCTATGGATCTCGAGCGCGAACGGGGCATCACGATCAAGGCCCATGCCGTCCGCATGATGTACAAGGCGCGCGACGGGCAGACCTACCAGCTGAATCTGATCGACACCCCCGGGCACGTGGACTTCAGCTATGAGGTCTCACGCTCCCTGGCGTCGTGCGAAGGTGCCTTGCTTGTTGTCGACGCCAGCCAGGGTGTCGAAGCTCAGACGCTGGCCAACGCCTACCTTGCCATTAACCACGGGCTCGAAATCATTCCGGTGATCAACAAGATCGACCTGCCCTCGGCTGACATCGTCCGCACGCAGGAGGCGATCGAGATGGCAGTCGGCTTGGACGCGACCGACGCGATCCCCGTGAGCGCGAAGACTGGGCAGGGCGTGGAAGACGTGCTGGAGGCCATTGTGCACCGGCTACCTCCGCCAAAGGGCGATCCGGATGCACCGTTGCAGGCCTTGATCTTCGACTCATGGTTCGATGCTTATCGCGGTGTCATCGTTCTGGTGCGTGTAATGCAGGGAACGATGCGCAAGGGACAGCGGATCCGGTTGATGTCGAATGGGAAATCGTTCGATGTGGACTCGATGGGCGTGCTGATGCCCAAACCGGTAGAGATTGCGGAACTCTCAGCGGGCGAGGTGGGATTTTTTGCCGCGACTATCAAAACCGTGAGCGACACCCGTATCGGCGACACGGTCACAGAAGACGAGCGACCAGCCGGGGCGGCTCTGCCGGGATTCGAAGACATCAAGCCGATGGTCTTCGCCGGGCTCTATACGGTGGACTCGCACGAGCACACCCTGCTGCGCGATGCTCTCGAAAAGCTGCGGCTGAACGACTCTTCCTTCTTCTTCGAGCCGGAGAGCTCGGCGGCGCTCGGCTTTGGCTTTCGTTGTGGCTTCCTCGGCCTGCTGCACATGGAGATCATCCAGGAGCGGCTGGAACGCGAATACGAACTGGACCTGATCACCACCGCCCCCGGCGTGCGCTATCACGTCACTCTGACCGATGGGACAGTTTTGGAAGTGGACAATCCTTCGCGCTGGCCCGATCCAACGAACATCGAACATATTCGCGAACCCGTCATCCAGGCAAAGATCCTCACCAACGAAGAGTATGTAGGCGGCATTCTCAAGCTGGTTGAGGAGAAGCGCGGCAAGCAGATTAATTTCGAGTACGTCACGCCCACCCGTGTTCTGCTGACCTACGAACTTCCGCTCAACGAGATCGTGCTTGATTTCTACGATCGTCTGAAGTCAATTTCGCGGGGGTACGCCTCGCTGGACTACTCACTTGCCGGCGAATGGGAATCGCCAATGGTGAAACTCGACATTCTGGTTTCTGGCGAGCCCGTTGATGCGCTCTCAATCATCGTGCACAAGGACCATGTCTACGAGCGGGGGCGTGCGCTGGTCTCGAAGATGCGAGAACTCATCCCAAGACAACAGTTCGAGGTTGCCATACAGGCGGCGATTGGTGCGAAAGTGGTGGCTCGCGAGACAGTGAGCGCCCTCCGCAAGAACGTGCTTGCCAAGTGCTATGGCGGCGACATCAGCCGAAAGCGCAAGCTGCTGGAGAAGCAAAAGGAAGGCAAAAAGCGAATGAAACGCATCGGGAAAGTGGACATACCCCAAGAGGCGTTTCTGGCGGTTTTGCGGGTGGGCGAAGACCAGCAGAAGTAACCCAGAACTAGTGACTTGCCTCACATACTGTTCATTAATCGCTCATAGGGAATTGTGGAAAGCTCAGCGGCGGGAATCGCTCGCCCAAGCAGACAGCACAAGCGCATGCCTGACCGGAAGGTCTGCGCTTCTGCTAGAAAATAATGGGCTTCCAAGATGTAGCAGAGGCGACCCTGCTTGACAAGAGGGAAAAAACGCAATTCGGCTCGAACTGTTCAGCACGTTTTTCACAGAATTTTCCACAGGTGTGCAGGGTATCTTGATCACCCATTTTGACGCGGCAGAAGAGATCCAATTTCAATGAAATCTGAAAGAAGGAGGCCCTCCCGAAAGAGGGCCATTTCTGATTGGATCAGCCCTATTGCGCCGGCGGTCTTGTTGCTGGAGGCTTGGGGGCTGAGGGAACCGCCGAGGGAGCATTGGGTGCCGGCGTTGCGGGTGCCGGAACTCCCGATTTTGCATTGTATGCTTCGATGACCGGTTTAGTGATGTTGATGGAATCGGTCGCGAAGAGCACCGGGTTCTGCTGCTGAGCGATGTCCAGCACCAGGGTGTAACCGTGCTGCTTGGCGTAGTCGTTCAAAACGTCAAAGACCTTCTGTGCCAGCGAGCCATAGAGCTCGTTCATCTCATTCTGGAAATCGTTCTGCGCGTCCTCCGCATTGCGCTCAAGCTGCTTCTTCTTATCGTCGATGGTCTTGGCGCGCGCCGCGCGCTCGGTATCGCTCAACTTATCAGCCTGCGCCTGCAAGTCTTTGGTGAGTTTGTCAATCTCATCGCTCAGCGCCTTTAATTGGGTCTGCTTTGGCTGATATTTCTTCTGTAAATCAGAAAATGCGCGCTGACCTTCATTGGTCTGCGCAACAGCCGGCTGAAAGGCTATGATGGCGATCTTCACCGGGCCCGCAGCCGCGGTTGTGGTGGCCGTTGCGGGAGAAGAGGACGTTTGTGCAGCGGCTTGCAGTGCAAGGCCTGATGCCAGAGTGAGAACTAATGCAACAGAGTGCTTCATTCGACTTGAAAGCTCCTTAGAAGTTCCTGGAACGGTTGGCGTATTCCGGCCCGTAGAATTCCGAGATGCGCGCTGCCCCTGAAAACCTCACGACGATTTCTCTCGACGGCTATTTAGACGTAAGCCAAGTCAAGAAAAGAAGCGGACGGAGACGTCAGCAGGAACTAGATGGATTATAGGGGGGCTGATGGGGAGGGTCAATAAAGCAGGAATGAAAGGAAAAGCACCCAGGGAATAAGCGAGGACGTAATTACCAGCACTCGATATGTGCCCTGAGAAGCCAAGGCCCCGCGCAATTGCGAGGCCTTTGAACGCTCTTGAAGTATGGATCAGTGCGCGGCTGGAGCCTTGTGCGTGGTGGCCGGATGAGTTGGAGCTGTCTGCGGCGCCGGTGCCGACGGAGCAGAGGCAGAAGCCGGATGCTCAGGCGCCGGAATTCCCGATTTAGTGTTGTACGCGTCGATCACCGCTTTGGTGATATCGGTGGACTGATTAGCGTAGAGCACCACGGGAACCTGCTGATTACCTCCGTCAAGTACGAGTGTGTAGCCGTGCTCCTTGGCATAAGCATCGAGGGTTTCTGCGACCTTGCTTGCAACTGAGGCGAAAGTCTGCTGCATGTCCTGCTGGAAGTCGCCTTGCGCGTCTTCGCCAGTGCGCTTCAACTCCTTCTGCTTATCGTCGAGTTGCTTGGCTTTGGAGGCCCGTTGGGCATCGGAGAGGGTGGCCGACTGTGCCTGCAATTCCTTCTGCAGGGAAGCAATCTCTGTATTGAGGGTCTGAATCTGCTGACGCTTAGGATCGTACTTCTTCTGCAGATCGGCAAACCGGCGCTGGAAATCGTTCGTCTGCGCAACTGCCTGTTGGAACACCACAACGGCAATCTTGGTAGGTCCAGACGGCGTTGCGGTCGCGGAAGAGGATGCGGGATCTGCGGCCGTCTGTGCGGCGGCGTTGAGCGCCAAGCAGAATGCCAGCGCAGCTACGGTAGCGATGGTGCGTTTCATGTAAATCGGATACTCCTTGAGATTCCCGGAAGGCCGTCGTCGCCCTTGAGCAACAAACAAGCCTGTGCCTCCTGAGCAACCTTCATTCGTCTTTTTCGTTGGAGGCTCCGCGATATAAGGCAGAGGCAAAAAGACGCGGACGGAGACGTCAGCAGGAACTAGCAAGGATTATATGGAGCCTTGCGAAGAAGGGTCAATCATGGCAGCAGCGCGGGCCAGCGGACCGACCCTTAAAAAGTACACCCGCAGCATTTTAGGGGTTCAGCGTCTGTGTCCAGTCCCTGATTGCGGGCAGGGACCGGGGAACCCGGGCGCGAGCCAGCTTGAAGCGTATCTTGCTCAGTCCACGGAGAGGCTGATCGTCGGCCACCAAGGGAAGCAGTCGACACGCAACATCGTCCAGAGACGCTTGAAGATGCCGAAATGAGAAACTGTCATCCGGGCGAAACTGCGACCAGGCGATCGAGTTCACAAAGCCTGCTGCCCCGAACCGGCCTGACCGGAGGATATCTTCGACAAATACGCGAATCGGACCCGAGAACTCATGCAGGGCATCGTGAAGGGCAACAAATCCACCCCGAACCATGTGCGGCACAAATGCATCCAAATCCCCCTTCGCCCCCCGATAGCTGTGATCGCCATCGATCCATAACAGGCGGATCGGCCGATTCCAGGACTTTGCCACATCCGTTGAAAACTCTCGGTGTGCCTCCACGAAGGGAGAAACTCCGGCGCTCTCGATGTTCTTGAGAAACTCGTCGTAAGACGTAGCACCCGGACTGGATCGATGTTCCTTCAATTCGGCATTGTTGAAATTGTGCGGATCGATGGCGACAATCGGACCCAGGCCGTAGCGCTCCGCCAGTTTGCCGAGCATCACAGCAGATTTGCCCTTGAAGCTGCCGATCTCTACGATTACTCCGTTGCGGGGGGCGCAAGCCGCCATCATTCCCAGAAACCGGGCTTCGTTTTCGAGTAAGAAGCCGGGAATGTCTTTCGCCGCGTGCCAGGCATCATTCAGGGCAGCTTCAAGGCCGGGTGGCACCAGAACCGGGATCACAATCGTTCACCTATACCGAGCGGAGGACTTGCCTCCCCATCAATGTACATTGTCACGCCAAATGATCGCGAAAGGGAAAATGCAAAAGGCTGCCACTCTGGCATGCCACTCTGGCAGCCTTTTGCACGCTGTGGGTGAATTAGAACGTGCTGGAGACGGTCAGGCGGAAAGTCTTGCGCGGCTCCCGGAAGAGGTTCTGTGCTCCGAACGCCTGCACCGCCTGTTGCCATGTGTAATCGCCTGCTCCGCCCGGAGGGAAGAGGTCGCGGGTGATCAACTCGGCCGAGCAACTCTGTACCTTGGCGCCAAGGAGAACGTCATTGCAGTAGGGCCGCTCATAAAGGCGAAGGGGATTGTATGCGTAGTAGATCCGGACCGGCGCATTCAAGATCGGCATGATCACAGAGAACTCGCCACCAACCGACATGCGCGGCACTGTATTGGTGCCGAGGATGGGCCGAATATTGCGCTGGAACCCAACCTGCGATCCTGGAATTCCGCCCTGGCACGATCCATTGTTGAACACCGGGCATCCGTAAAGCGGAGCAGTGATCGATGCGAAGCCTTCCGGACTCTGCTTCAGCTGACCGCGATTGGTCACGACATCCAAGCCGAAGTCATCGAATAGCGAGAACATTGCCGATCCGACGATCGGGAACCGGTACTCGATATTCGATGTGAGTGTCGTGTCGCCGCCGATCGAGGCGACGCCGTAGACCGGAATTGGAACCTGGATACACTGTTGCAGCTGCGGATTGTTAGGATCACGCGGAACGCACGAGCCATCGGGGTTGGTCAGCTGAACCGTTTGCCGGGTCGGGACGTAGCCATACGGAGTCGCGCTGCGAACATCGAATCCGCGCAGTTCGTTTTCGCCGCCGGCATAGAAGCGGCTCTGTGGAGGAGCAACTGCCCCACCGAAACCCTGGATGTACCCGAGTTGAGCCCGTATCGCGAGGATGTTGCGGCCATTCTGCGAAGGCATTAGACCGTGCATCGAGCGGTAGCTCTTGTAGGCCACAAAGGGCGAGAAGTACCGCACGTTGCCCCACAGACCTGCCATCTGGAACGCTGCTGTGTATTCATGCCCGTTCCGAGGCCTGACTGGATTGTTAACTGTGTTCAGGCTGTACGTCAGTGATACCTGGCTGGTGACGATGCCGTTGAGAGCATTCGCGCCCTGGATGCCGCCACGGAAGCTAATCGTCTGGAAGAACGTCTGTGACGCCGTGCTGAACGCGGTAATGTTCGCGCGTGACCAGGAGTACGTGAATCCGATGCGTTGGAAGTTGTGACGACGAAGCGGGTAGCTCAGCGAGAAGTTCATTCCCGTCGAGGCTTGGTTGTAGTTCTGTACGAGCGACTGCTGGGCTGCGCTCAGGTTCGCGGCAAGCCCCGTGCTGGTCTCGTAATTCTTTGCCGCATTGAAATCGGACTTGTTGTTGTAGATCTGGAAACC
>DATNFD010000105.1:0-3482 GCA_035606555.1 Occallatibacter sp. | reverse complement strand
ATCGACGACCCGGAACTCACCTCAGTCTGCCCCAAAACAGGCCTGCCCGACTTCGGCCATCTCACCATCCGTTACATGCCGCGCGCGCGGTGCCTCGAGCTCAAATCGCTCAAGGAATACCTCTTCTGCTATCGCAATCTCGGCATCTTTCAAGAAAACATTGTCAATCAAGTGCTCGAAGACGTGGTGAAAGCCTGCGACCCAGTCTGGGCCGTCGTTCGCGGCGAGTTCCGTCCCCGCGGTGGCATTGCCACCAACGTCGAAGCCAAATGGCCCCGACCGACCGCGTAACGAGGCAAACAGATCGCTAACAGAGAGGGATCAGCCTTGGCGACAACGACCTCATCCGTCCATACGCGCGTCAGTCCCGCACTCGCCACACTGATCCTTCTCATCGCCCTCAACCTTCTCAACTTCATCGACCGATACATCCTTCCCGGCGAACTCTCGCTCATCCAGAATGAATTTCACGCCACGCGCGAGCAGATGGGCGCGCTCACCACGGCGATGTTCTTCGTCTACATGTTGGCCGCTCCGCTCACCGGCTGGCTTGGCGACCGCTTCAGCCGAAAGCCGCTCATCATCGGTGGTGCCATACTCTGGAGCCTTGCCACTCTCACCACTGCATGGGTTCACGATTACTGGACGCTCTACTTCCGCCACGCGATTGTTGGCATTGGCGAGGCCTCGTTCACGATCTTCGCGCCTGCCGTCATCGCTGATTTCTATCCAGAGCGCGACCGAAACCGAATCCTCTCCATCTTCTACGTCACAATCCCCGTCGGCGCCGCTCTCGGCTACCTCGCCGGCGGCCAAATGGGAACCGCGTGGGGGTGGCGCCAACCTTTCTTCATCTGCGCTATTCCCGGACTGCTCGTCGCCGTCCTCTACGGCATCTACGGCCGCGAACCTGAGCGCGGCGCGCAGGACCACATTCGCGTGTCCGCAGATCGCGCCACAGTTCTCGGTCTTTTCCGCAACCCCGCCTTCCTCTGCGGCACATTCGGACTTGCCATGCTCACCTTCGCGATGGGCGGAATCTCCAACTGGATTCCAGAATTCCTTCACAATCCGGTCGGAATGTCCGTCTCCAGAGCAAGTCAACTCGCCGGAGCCGCCACGGTCATCGACGGCATCTTAGGCACAGCAGTCGGCGGCTGGATCGCGCAGCGCTGGCTCCGCACCAATCACCGCGCACTCTACTTGCTCAGCTTCTGGAGCGTCGCCCTCACTATTCCCTTCGGCGTCCTTCTCTTTTTCGGGCCCACACGCCTGGCGGTGCCTGCACTCCTCGGCGCCGAGTTCTTCCTCTTCCTCAACACTGGCCCGCTCAACACGGCGATCGTCAACTCAGTATCGGCGCCAGTCCGCGCCACCGCAGTATCGGTAAACCTCTTCTGCATTCACTTCTTCGGCGACACATTCTCTCCGCAAATCATCGGCAAAATCGCCGACCGCACCGACCTCCGCATCGGCCTCGGCGCAACGCTCATCTCCCTCGTCGTCTCCTGCATCATCCTTCTCATCGGCTCGCGCTTCGCTCCGAAACTGAACGAAGAACCTCTTCTGAAAACAAATCCGTCCTCCTGAGCGAACCTGCCCCGAACCTCTTCTTCAGTTCAGGGGTGGTGAGTCGAAGGATCTCCAGTTGGTTTTCGTTCGCTGGGATCTCGAACATCTTCGAAAGCATTTTCTGCGGCGATACTATCCCTATGGGATTCTTCTCCCCAAGCCAGCAGTTCACCTTTCTCGCCTGGGGACTGGCCGCTGCATGGCTCTGGAAGGGAATCACCGCGCTGAACGGAATGCGCCGTGTCCCCGACCTGAGCCGCATTGATCCCGCAACACTGCCGCCCTTTCCCAAAAACATCGGTCCCAACCTCACCGTCGTCGTTCCCGCCCGCGACGAAGAAGCCGTCATCGATCAATGCCTGCGTTCGCTCCTCGCATCAACGGGCCTACGGTTGCAAATCATCGCCGTCGATGACCGGTCCACAGACCTCACTGGCGCTCATATGGATGCGATCGCCGCCGAAACACGCGCCAGCAAAAGCCCGCATCAACTCGAAGTCATTCACGTCACCGAACTTCCAGCAGGCTGGCTGGGCAAGCCCCACGCTCTTGCCACCGGCGCAACCCGCGGCGCATCGCCTTGGATCCTCTTCACCGATGGAGACGTCCTCTTTGGCCCGCGAGCTCTTGAACTCGCCTTGCGTAAAGCCACTGAGCTCAGCGCCGACCATCTGGTTCTGGCACCCTCCATCATCTTTCACTCCGCCGGTGAACGCGCGGTGCTCGGCGCCATGCAGGCCATGGCCATGTGGATGCTCCGCCTCTGGAAAGTTGCCGACCCACGCGCAAGGGATTCCTTCGGCGCCGGCGCTTTCAACATGATCCGGCGCGACGCCTACAATGCCGTCGGCGGCTTCGAAGCGCTCCGCCTCGAAATCCTCGAAGATGTATTCCTGGGCATGCGGGTCAAGCGCGCTGGATTCGCTCAGCAAGTCATCCTCGGCCCCAATCTCGTTCGTCTTCGCTGGCTGAACGGAGCCTTCGCCGTCATCAACCTGGTCGAGAAGAACGGCTTTGCCGTCACGCGCTTTCGCACCCCTCTGCAACTGCTCGCATGTCTTAGCTTCCCGATGCACGCTATTGTGCCGCTTGCTGCCATCTTCTCGGGAGGCTGGAATACTGCAGCCGGGCTCCTCGCCTACTTCGGCATCACTCTCTGCTATCAGGCAAGCCGTCGCGTAACGCGCGTCCCCGTGTGGTGCGCGCTCTTTTTTGCCCCGGCCGTGCTGCTGGTCGGTTGGGCCTTGCTGCGCTCGATGTTTCTCGCCCTATGGCGCGGCGGAGTCGTCTGGCGCGGCACACTTTATCCACTGGAAGAACTGCGGCGCGCTGCTCGCCAGGGCTGAACGCGGACGTATCGAACTCTCATCAACCTGCCGCCTACCCCGTTGGCGGCGACCAAAACGTCGTATCGTTGAGAAATGGTCAAGGTTTCGATCTTCTATCCGAGTAAGCCCGGAGCCCGCTTCGATGAGGACTACTACCTCAACACGCACATCCCACTGATGCTCGGGCTGCTCGGCTCCGCCGTCAAATCCGTTTCCGTCGAGATTGGAATGCTCGGTGGAACTCCCGATCAGCAGCCGCCCTTCACGGCCATTTGCGCCTTCACCTGCGAGACAATCCAGGCATTCACTGACGCCTTTCTCCCTAATGCCGACATACTCCAGAGCGATATTCCCAAGTACACCGATATCGCCCCAGTGATACAGATAAGCGAAATCCGATTTCAGCAGTAATGCCGTTTCACCCCAATTTCTTCTAGTTCATGAACCCGCGACGCCCGCCATGCATCCTCAGATTTGGATCCGCAATCGGCGGTTTACTTTGTTCGCCCGTGAACCCATGCAGCAGCTTCGGATTCGGCCGGAACTTCTGAGGGCCTCCATGAAACTGGCGCGCATGGCTCA
>DATNFD010000104.1:0-32738 GCA_035606555.1 Occallatibacter sp. | reverse complement strand
GATCTGTTGACCACTGCCGGCGCGAACCGCGCACTTTTTGTTGACCTCCATGCTGCGCAGATCCAGGGATTCTTCAACATTCCCGTCGACCACCTCTTCGCCAGTCCCGTTCTCGTCAGCTACTTCCGCGAGCTTAACCTTCCCAATCTCACCGTTGTCTCACCCGATGCCGGCGGCGTCGAACGCGCTCGTTTCTTCGCGCAGAAGATGGGAGCCCCGCTGGCCATCGTAGACAAGCGCCGCACCGATATCAACGTCGCCGAAGTGATGCACGTAGTAGGTGACGTGCATGGCAAATCCTGCCTGATCATCGACGACATCATCGACACCGCCGGAACGCTGGTCAAGACCGTGGACGCGCTCTATGCAAACGGAGCCGCTACTGTGCACGCGTGCGCCAGTCACGCCATCTTCTCCGGTCCCGCGATTGAACGAATTGCTGCTTCCCGTCTCGAACAAGTCGTTGTGACCAACACTGTTCCGTTGCGCGAAGCCGCACAGAAAACGCCCAAGATCAAGGTGCTCTCCATTGCTGGCCTGTTAGGCGCCGCCATCGAGAGCATCCACATGGAGACCAGCGTAAGTACGCTGTTCTCGTAGTGCAGCTCCTGGCTTCTAGCTCACAAGCTAGTAGCTTGGATAGACAAAAACGGAGGCGAAGACTCAAACCTTCGCACTCCTCAACAAAGGGAGCGACAAACTCAGCCATATAGCAACTACCTCCAAACCTGCGAGCTAGCGGTTAGGCGAGAGACGCTGGAAGCTGCTTCCCGTGCCCGAATACAGAAAAGAGAGACTCAAATGCCTGAAGTCGTCGTAGCCAAGCCTAGAACGGGCAAGTTCAATAAGAATGCCGCGCGTCGCGTTCGCGCCGCCGGAAAAATCCCCGCCGTCCTTTACGGGGCGGGTGCGGATGCCGTTGCCGTTGAAGTCGATCCTAAGCAGATCACGCGGATCCTCTACTCTGAGACCGGCCACAACACCATCTTCGACGTCGAAGTTGCCGGCGTCTCCTCTGCCAAGGCCATGATCGTGGAATGGCAGCGCGAGCCCATCAAGGATCAGCTCATCCATATCGACATGAAGCGGATCGCGCTCGACAAGCTCCTCCAGGTCAGCGTCCGCGTCAAGCTCCTCGGCGTTCCCGTGGGCGTAAAGACAGAAGGCGGCATCCTCGACCAGGTTCTTCGCGAAGTAGAAATCGAGTGCCTCCCTACCAACATCCCCAATCATATCGACGTCGACGTGACCGGGCTTGCTCTCCACGGTGTTCTCCGCGTCAGCGACCTGCCGCACAGCGACAAGATCAAGTACCTGACCAACGAAGACGCAACCGTGGCGCACGTTGTCACCATCCGCGAAGAAGTAGCAGCAACCCCGGCTGAGGGCGAAGTTGTAGCCGGAGCGGAAGCCGGTGCTACGCCTACCGAACCCGAGGTGGCGAAGAAGGGCAAGACCGACGCAGCTGCAGACGCCGCTGCCCCGGCAAAGAAGTAGGTATTGGACGAAGTGCTCGAGAACGAAAACAGGCGTGGGCCCTTCCTGGTGGTGGGTCTCGGTAATCCAGGACTCGAGTACTTATGGACGCCGCATAACGCGGGGTTCATGGCAATTGACCGCATCGCCGAGCAAGAGGGTGTTGTGGTCGCAAACCGGCGATGCCGGGCCGTTACCGCAACCTGCCGTCTGGCAGGACGCGAAACGATCCTGGCCAAGCCGGAGACATTCATGAATCTGAGCGGCGTTTCGGTTGCCGCTCTGATTCAGGAGTTCGAGGTGGACCCGGCAAAAGACCTTCTCGTTATCTACGACGAGTTGGACCTGGTGCTGGGAACTTTCAAGATCAGGGAGCGGGGTTCGCCCGCGGGACACAACGGGGCCCGCAGCGTCACCAGCGCTCTCGGCAGCCAGGAGTGGCTGCGGTTGCGCATAGGAGTTGGGCTCGATCTGTCGCCCGAGGCCAAAGAGGCTGGCGGCAAACGACCCGGGAGAGATTATCTGCTCTCACCGATGCGCAAAGGGGATCTGACCAAACTGGACGAGGTGCTTGACAAGGTGGCAACCGCCACCCGGCGCATCATCCAGGAGGGACCCGGCCCCGCGATGAACGAGTTTAACCGCCGCGAGTAAAACAACCCGGCGGAAGGAAATAGAGCAGGAAGTAGCAACAGAGCGCGGGACCAGAAATCCCAACTGTGAACTACAGACTGCGAACTCAGAACTTTGAGCCGCGCATGCGGCGAAAGGAAACACGGATGTCTCGTTTGTATGAAGTAATGTTTATCGTTCGGCCCGATGCGGTCGATGAAGACGTCGACAAGCTGATCGCCGGCTTCACTACCAGCGTCACCAATGGTGGCGGCGTGGTGAAGAACGTCGAGAAAATGGGCCGCCGCAAGCTGGCCTACCTTGTCCGCAAATTTAACGATGGCAATTACATCCTGATGACCATTGAGGCCGGTGGGCCGGTGGTGCTGGAACTTGAGCGCCGTCTCCGCGTCTCTGAGCCTGTGATCAAGTTCATCACGGTGCGCATGGATGAGGAAGAGAAGCGCCTGGCCAAGGTCAGAGCGCTCCGGGGCACTCGTCGCAAGGTGAGCGCGGAAGCACCCGCTCCGACCGCCGCGCCAGTTGCCCATCCGGCCGCCGCTGAGCCGGCAGCAGCCGAAGCCGCGCCAGCCAGCGCCTAGCCGGTGCGTCTGAAAGAAGCGGATATCAGGGCACGAGTTCACTCGAGCCGTATTGGCAATGAAACTAACTGGGCTTTAAGCCCCTGAAGGGTCGATAAACCCGACAGTATTTGAAGAGGAAACAACATGTCTGATGAGAACCAGGTAAAAGCACCCGAGGCACCAGCCGCACCCGCTGCCCAGAGCGGTCCCCCTTCCGGTGGTCCCGGTGGTCCGGGCGGTCGCCCCGGTGGACGTCCAGGCGGACCCGGTGGCCCCGGCGGTCGCGGTAAGTTCTTCCGTCGCAAGAAGGTCTGCAAGTTCTGCACCGAGAAGATCGACGCCATTCCCTACCGGGATGTCCGTCTGTTGCAGGGCTTTGTGGCCGAGCGCGGCAAGATTGTGCCTCGTCGCCTCACTGGTGTCTGCACCACGCACCAGCGTCGCCTGACCCGCGCCATCAAGCAGGCTCGGAACATCGCTCTGCTGCCCTTTGCTACCCGGCACTAAGATGCCCGCTCCAGCTTAGGCGTCCTCGTTACTAAAATGACGCCTTCGTTGTAGCGTTCTAACAATCTGGCAGGCGACGACCGCGCTCGATTCGCGATAGAATCTGCCGCGGCGCAACTGAATGTTGAACGCCTGTGTCTAACACAACGGACGGACGGCCTCTCGTTCTGCTGCCCGTAAATCTGGAGAGTTTCACATGGAAGTCATCCTGAAAGAAGACGTAGCCAACCTCGGTCACCGCGGCGACGTGGTGAAAGTTGCGGACGGCTACGGGCGCAATTTCCTTCTTCCCCGCAAGCTGGCCCTGCAGGCAACACTGGCAAATAAGGCGGTCATTGAACAGATGAAAGCCGCTGCCGCGCGCCGCTCCGCCGAAGAAAAGGTTCAGGCGCAGGCCCTGGTTGCCAAGCTCGAGCCCCTCACCCTCAGCTTCACCCGCAAGTCCGGCGAAAACGGCCAGCTCTTCGGCTCCGTCACTACCGCCGACATCGCCGGCGAACTCGCCGCCAAAGGCTTCGAAATCGACCGCCGCAAGATCCAGCTCTCCGAGCCGATTAAGAGCCTGGGCAATTTCACCGTCTCCGTCAAGCTGCATCGCGAAGTCGCCGCCCACATTGGCGTCCACGTCGCCGCCGATGCCGCTCAGGAAGCCGCTGAGCCCGTGGCTGCTCCCGCGGTCGCTGACTAAGCGCGGCTGGTTAGCTTTCAGCTTCCAGCCTGTAGCTTCTAGCTGTTCGTGCCCGACCCGCCTCCCAAACCAACCCGGGAGGCGGTCGTGTATCCATCCGCAGTTCTCCTGATCACAATCCGGCGGCTACGAGGGCCGCGACCCACAATATTCGTCTGCGGGTCAAGTCTGGCCACAGCGCGGAAAGGCGACCGCCAGATGGCTGATTTCGTGGTAGGGGGTCCCCCCCGCCTTGGCGGCTTAAGACCCTCGCATCAGCGACATGGCGGATGCTTAGGCCGCCATCTTATTGAAATAACTTGGATTAAACGCAAGTATCTCTCACCAAGGGAGATAGCCCCCCCTGCTGCCGGGCTTCCTGGGCCAGGGCTGCGCCTCCCCAAAGGATGAGCTTTGTGGCTGTGCATCCTTTGCAATGTGCCAGAGGAGGGTGCGGATAAGTCTATTTTGCTCCAAAGCGCGGTTTAGACTGCAAAACGGCAGGAAGAGGGTAGGGGATACAAATCAAAGCTTTTTGGGCTCTTCGGCAGGTGGCCCATCCACGCCATCTGTGCCCCATTCATCGCAGTTTATCGCGATGAGTGGCCGTCGAAGCCTTGCCGTCCATTCTGATTCGATCTCGACAACGTCCCGGAAGGAGGCCCATCCACGCCATCTGTGCCCCATTCATCGCAGTTTTATCGCGATGAGTGGGCGTCGAAGCGTTGCCAACCACTCTGATTCGATCTCGACAACGTCCCGGCAGGAGGCCCATCCACGCCATCTGTGCCCCATTCATCGCAGTTTTATCGCGATGAGTGGGCGTCGAAGCCTTGCCGTCCACTCTGATTCGATCTCGACCACGCCCCGCTCTCCGGTTACATAGTGGCTGAAGCTGCTCCGTCGGTATTGCTCAGGCGCGACCACCAGCCCCCGCTTCACCGGATTGCGGTGGATGTAGCGGATCACCCCAGAGCGAGCCGCCTCTCCGCCAATGTTCCGATCGAAATAGCGAGCCTGCCAAAATCGTTCGCGGTCGCCTCTCAGCTCTGCTTGAGGGCCTTCAGAAACTGCGCCACCAGGATCCCCGCGGGCTCGTTCATCAACAGATTGCACCTGCTCAGGCATCAGGACGTATGCGTAGATTCTGGCCTGGTGACGTGCCCTCGTTTCCTCCAGTATGGCCTGAAGCGTTTCCCTGGGTTCTGGCGCCTCCAGCAGCGGGAGACGGTGAAAGCAACTGAACGTGATGAGTGAACGGCCTCCGCTCTCTGAAATCGCTTCAAACCGTACGGCATGGGCCTATCGTAATATCCATTCGAAGTTGATCTGAAGGCCCGCTCATCGCGATAAAGCCGCGATGAACGGGGCACAGCTTACGAGGCAGCAGAGCAAATCTTGAAAAGGATGACCGGGCCACCTGCCAACTGAACGTGATGAAGTGAAGGGCCTCCGCTCTCTGAAATCGCTTCAAACCGTACGGCATGGCCCTATCGTAGTATCCATTCAATGTTGATCTGAAGACCCGCTCATCGCAATAAAGCCGCGATGAACGGGGCACAGCTTACGAGGCAGCAGAGCAAATCTTGAAAAAGATGAACGGGCCACCTGCAATGGTCCTATCGTAATATCCATTCGATGTTGATCTGAAGACCCGCTCATCGCGATAAAGCCGCGATGAACGGGGCACAGCTTACGAGGCAGCAGAGCAAATCTTGAAAAGGATGAACGGGCCACCTGGCGGCTACTTGAACAGACTTGCTTCCGCAGCGCCGCCGCTCTGCGTGATCAGTTTTTTGAAGGCCTTTGTGAACTTCGACTGAAAGCCTGAGCCTTCGGGGATCTTCTCCCATGAGAACAGAATCCGGGCCCTCGTCGGGGATGGCGCCGGATCGATGTTGTTCTCCGGGTCGTAACAAGTCCGTGCCTTCTTGCCCGCAACTGAGACCACTGTCATCCGTGCCAGCGGCGCGCGGGTCTGCATGGAATCGCTCGCGTCATAGACGTCCCACGAGATCGTGTTCGCGTCCAGCCCATTCAGAAAAATGTCGCAGTGCCCATCCGGCTGTTTGATCGTCAGCACTGTCGCGGTGGGGTCAATCGAAATCTCGAGATTGTCGTTTGCGCCGTCATCAGCGCTGTATTCCAGAAGCGCTCCTCTTAAGTAAGCGAACAACTCCGCCGCCGTAGGCTCCTTCTTGGGCGAAACCTTCTTAGACTGTGCCGTTTTCGACTGTCCAGCGCAAGGGAGCGCAGTCCACGCCACCGCCCCAGCGCATACC
Organism: Occallatibacter sp.; assembly: GCA_035606555.1. GTDB lineage: Bacteria > Acidobacteriota > Terriglobia > Terriglobales > Acidobacteriaceae > Telmatobacter. The sequence continues at coordinate 26,610 of DATNFD010000104.1, read as the reverse complement.
GCTGACGCGAGCGACAGACACGCCCATCTCTCGACCTTGTTCATAAGGCTTTCGCCCATCATAGGCCAGATAACAGCGAATAGAGACGAGCCCCTGATGCTTTGGACTCCCGTGGGTAACCTGACCTTCGTTTCGCCGCACCATCTTGACTGGCTGTGCAGCTCCCGACCTGCTCACGATACTTCGAACCTGAAGTCGCGCCGGCCAACTGTGAAGAGATACTCAACATCAGTGGCTCCGCTGCTTTCAGTGCATCTTTCGTCCGTACCGGGCAACCCTTCGCAAGAGCAACGCAGGCCTGCTCGCACTCATCTCTAATGCGTGTACGTGGAGTTCGCTCCGATGGAGGTTACATATTCTATGAACAATATAAAGTGGTTCTCAATTTCTGCTCTCGCCCTCTGCATGGCCGCACCTGCGACAGTCAAAGCTGTCGCACAGACCCCACCACCGCAATACCAGGATCAATATCAAGATAGGGATCGCGCCTGGGATCGCGCGCCAGACGGCTATCAGGATCCGCAGCGTCAAGGGTTCCGTGAAGGCGTAGAAGCTGCCCGCCGCGATTATATGAACCACCGTCATGCCGACGCCGACGATCACCAGGTATACAAGCATCCGCCGGTCGACGAACGCGATCGTGGCGTATTCCGAGAGGGCTTCAAGGAAGGCTATCATCGTGCCATGGATCACATGAAACATGAGCGCGATCACGATCGTGACGATGACAGGCGATAGGCCTTGATCGACTCTGACAAGAAAGAATGCCCGGCCGCGGTCGGGCATTCTTTTGCACATCTCCACAACACCCCGAAGTAATCCGTGTCGATACCTAAACCAACCTTTCGGTTGGCAGCTTCAGCATCGCGGCGTTAGCATTCGTTGCTGAGGTTGTTACAACCAGATTGCAAAAGGAGATTACTGGATGAATCTCAACTGGCTTCGCATTGCCTCGCTCAGTGGCTGTGCGGCATTCATAGCGCTCTCTGCACCTCGGTGTCAGGCATCATCCCCAGCGCCCCTAACCTCCGGCTTCGCGCAAGACAGCGGCAACTGGGACCGCCCCGACGACGCCTGGAACGACGTTCAGCGCCGTGGCTTTCACGAAGGAATCGAGGCTGCTCGCAGCGATGTCGCAAGCCGCCGTCGTCCCGATGCTGATGATCATGATTCCTATCGTCACCCTCGCGTCCCCGGCCCGATGCGTCAGGTCTATCGAGAAAGCTTCCTCCGCGGATACAATCTGGCCATCTCACATTTGGCGGGCCGACCGCCTGCCTACGGTCCTCCGCCGATCGGGGTAGGGCGGGGCAGCTGGGATGCATTTCCCGACGGCTACGATGAGGTTCGCCGTAATGGCTTCCGGCACGGTATCGAGTCGGCACGCGACGACTATGAACATCACCGCAATCCCGATGTAACTCGCCACGATACATTCCGGCATCCCGACGTTCCACGCGATCAGAAGCGTCCTTTCCAGGAAGGATATCGGCGCGGTTACCGGGTCGCATGGGATCACCTCATGGGTGGCGACGGTCGTCACTGAGGAGCGAATCGAGACCAGCAAAGCCCGGCTTTCGGCCGGGCTTTCAACGTCTCCACACTTGAACAGCTACACCCAGCATTTGCAGGGGCGTAGCTCCTATCGCGCGGGGTTAAACCTCTGCCCTTGCGCCTTTTTGCTGGGCTCCATGATGCGAACCTGTGCTTCAACCTCTTGAATTCTCTGGTGAAGACGAGCCTTAATCTCCGCCACAGTCTCACTCTCCCCTAAGTGACCGGTCTGGTCAAAGTGCTGGAGATAGGTCCTGAGCTCGAGCAGGAGTTCCTGAGGAAGCCGATGGCCCATAGGCAATCGATTCTTGCACCAGAGTTAGTGCGATGCAAGTCCATTCCGGGGAACTCGACCGGGGATGCAAGGCAAAGCGGCAGCCGCTTGCCCCCATATTCTCTCAGTTTAGGCGTACATCTCGAGTGCAGTTGAGGCGATCTCTCCCTTGTTCATCCGAAACGCCACCGCGCCCTGATTCATGGCGACAACCTCATCCACAAGATGTTCGATCGCCGAGATGCGGTGTGTAACTACGATCACTGTCTTGCACTCCAGGAGTGGCCAGATGTTCTCGTAGATTGCAGCTTCGGTTTCTTCGTCAAGGTTGCTGGTGCACTCGTCGAGGAGGACGATTTTCTTTTCGGGATCGTCGAGGCTGAGAAGAGCCTGAGCAATGGCGACCCGCTGCCGTTGCCCGCCTGAGAGGTTCTTTCCGTGCTCGCCGGCGCGCGTCTGATACCCGTCCTGTAGGCCCATGATTTCGTCGTGAATGCAGGCAAGTTTGGCCGCACGGGTAACTTCAGAGAACGATGCTGTCGGCCGGGCAAACCGAATTGTGTCGAGCAGCGTCGCCTGCGAGAAGAACACTCCTCCGTTCTGCGACATGCAGGTACAGACACGCTGAAGCTGCCTGAGGGGCCAGTCGCGTACGTCGTGTCCGCCGACGTACACCGAACCCTTATGAGCGTCGTAGAGACGATCGACAAGCTTGAGAAGGGTCGACTTGCCGCAGCCGGTGCGGCCAATAAAACCCACCTTCCTGCCTGCTTCCACATGCAGATCAAGGTGCCTGAGCACTGGTTCGCCCTCGCGATAGCCGAATTCGACGTCGCGAAATTCTAGGCTGACCTGCGCAGGGATCGCGAACGGCAGAACCGTCGAAGCATCTGTAAGTGCTGAACTCGCTGAGCTGATGCGGAGGAATTGCTTGATGGGCTCCCAAGCCTCGCTGATTTTTCCCCAGATGCCGGCGTAGCCCCAGAGGGATCCGCAGAGTTGCTCGGAGAGCATGTAGAGGTAAACGAGCATGGCGCCATCGAGCCGGTGCGCCCCAAGCATGCCCACCCAGGTGCAGAGCATGTAAGCCTGGAGACCGAGGACAACGGCGCTTTTGCCAAAGCCGAACCAGCCCTGAATTCTGGCTTCGGCGAGGCCTTTGCTTTCGATGTCGTCGTGAATCTGGCGGTAGTCCTGCTCCATGCGGTCCTGCTGGTTGTAGCGGACGACGTCCGCGTGCATCTCCATGCACTCGATGCTGAGGGAGTAGTCAGAGGCGTAGCGCCGATAACGGGCTTCGCGGAATTGTGTGCAGCGCCGGTTCTCCTCGTAGGAGAGCCAAAAGAAAATGCCTGCTGCCACTGGCAGGATGGCGAGCCAGAAGGTGACGCCGACGTAAGAACGGAGGAGGAACAGGCTCAGAAGAGCAGTCGCAAGCAGCGGGCAGACCTCGCGGGCGAGACTATCACTGGTCTGAGCGAATTTGCTGAGGCCATTGGTGATTTCTCCGCGTCGGGCTCCGCTACTTCCCGACTGATGCCAGCCCTGGTCGAGGCTCAGGAGCTTCGAGAAGACGTCGACGCTGAGCTTGCGGAACATCGGGTAGCTGACGTGGCGGGCAAATCCCCAGCCCATACCCTGATCGAGTAGTGCAAGAAAGAGCTTGTAGGAGACGAGCACCGAGAAGGCGATGAGCACGGAGCGGGCGGGATTGTGCTCGAAGTTTCTGATGAGGAGGACGAGGCCGTAGCCGCCGCCGACGACCAACCCCTGGCGAAATAATGTAAGTACGATGTAACCTGCGAAACCGCGGCGAAACGGAGACAGCAATCTTCTTAGCTCTGTAAGCATAGCCCGGCCCTTGGTGTTGCATAAGGGAAGTTTTGGAAAAGTTATCTCCACATTAAGGGCAGCCGGGCTGGAACGGTAGGTCGTTCGTCACGCAGGCGGTTACGAACGTACGGTGCATTTGCAGATGTCAAGGACAGCGAACCACCTGACCCTGTGGAAGGGGAACTCCGCCGGCAGCGAGATAATGAGGCCTGGGCCATTCTGGTTTTCGCATCCACTCCGCAATAAACGAATCCGATAGGGCAATGTTGTTCGTAGATGTCCGCAGAGGAGAATTGTCATGGCAACTGCCGCAAAGAGCCGTCCAAAACAGATCAAAGTGAAGCCGCTGACCAGCCTGGCGGCGTGGAAGCAGCTGAAATTACATGCGCGAGAAATGGCGACCGTGCATCTGCGGACCTTGTTTGCGGATGATGCTCAGCGAGGCGAAAAGCTGACGGTAGAGGCAGCTGGGCTATTCCTTGACTACTCGAAAAACCGGATTACCGACGAGACGCTGAGAATTCTGCTGGCGCTGGCGGAAGAATCGAAGCTGCGGGAGCACGCCGAAGCAATGTTCAGCGGCCAGAAGATCAACATCACCGAGAAACGGGCGGTGCTGCACGTGGCTCTGCGCGCACCGAAAGGACAGTCGATCATCGTCGATGGCGAAGACGTGGTGCCGAAGGTGCACGAGGTGCTTGATCGCATGTCAGCGTTTTGCGATCGAGTAAGGAGCGGCGAGTGGACGGGTTTTACGGGCAAGCCGATCCGAAATGTAGTGAACATCGGGATTGGCGGGTCGGACTTGGGTCCCGTGATGGCGTACGAGGCCCTTCGACACTACAGCAAGCGGGAGATGACGTTCCGGTTTGTATCGAACGTGGATAGCACTGACTTCGCCGAAGCTGTGCATGACCTGGATGCGGAGGAGACGATGTTCATTGTTTCCTCGAAGACGTTCACTACGCTGGAAACGATGACGAATGCGCACACTGCGCGAACCTGGCTGCTGGAGAAACTGGGCGGGCACGAGTCAGCGATCGCAAAGCATTTCGTGGCGGTATCGACGAATGCAGCCGAGGTGACGAAGTTCGGGATCGACACGGCCAACATGTTTGGTTTCTGGGACTGGGTTGGCGGGCGCTACTCGATGGATTCGGCTATCGGGCTATCAACGATGATGGCGATTGGGCCGGAGAACTTCCGCGCCATGCTGGCAGGTTTCCACGAGATGGACGAGCACTTCCGCACCGCTCCTTATGAGAGAAACCTGCCGGTGCTGCTGGCGCTGCTGTCGATCTGGTATACGGACTTCTTTGACGCTCAGACGATGGCGATTTTGCCATATGAGCAGTATTTGAAGCGTTTCCCTGCGTATCTCCAGCAGTTGACCATGGAAAGCAACGGCAAACATGTGACGCTGAAGGGCGGCGAGGTTCGTTACAACACCAGTCCGATCTATTGGGGCGAGCCCGGAACAAATGGACAGCACTCGTTCTATCAACTGATTCACCAGGGCACGCGGTTGATCCCGTGCGACTTTATTGCATTCCATCGCACGCTGAATCCACTCGGGCGGCACCATGACATGTTGATTGCCAACGTGTTTGCGCAGGCGGAGGCGCTGGCCTTCGGCAAGACGGCGGAGGAAGTCAAGAATGAGGGGACTGCGGATTCGCTCGTACCGCATCGGGTGTTCGAAGGAAATCGGCCGTCGAACGTCATCCTGGCTGAGAAGCTGACACCAGCTGTGCTGGGGAAACTGGTAGCGCTCTATGAGCATTGCGTGTTCACGCAGGGAGTGATCTGGCAGATCAATTCATTCGATCAGTGGGGCGTAGAACTGGGCAAGGCATTGGCGCAAAGGATCATCCCGGAGTTGGAAAGCGCGACCGATCCGGAGCTGCATCACGACAGCTCGACGAATCACTTGATCCAACTCTACAGGAAGCATAAGAAGTAACGACCTTAATTCGCCTGGCGTCAGAGGCGCGACGGAGGGGTTTCGCTTGGCTACTGAACAGGTAATTCGTTTGACGCAGCAAGTGAAAGCAGGAGGTTGCGCCAGCAAGCTTCCACCGGGATCGCTGCGTGCAGTGTTGTCGAAGTTGCCAGTACAAGATGATCCCAATCTGCTGGTCGGTTTTGAGACTTCGGATGATGCGGGCATCTACCAGATCGCACCGAACCTCGCATTGGTGCAGACAGTAGATTTCTTCACGCCCCTGGTCGACGATCCGTTTACGTTTGGGCAGATTGCGGCGACGAATGCGTTGAGCGACGTGTATGCGATGGGCGGCCGGCCGCTGAGCGCGCTCGCGCTGGTGTGCTTCCCGCAGAGTGGAGACCTCAGCATTCTAGAGCTGATCATGCGCGGCGGTCTCGCGAAGATGAGCGATGCTGCATGCACCGTAGTTGGCGGTCACTCGGTTCGGGATGAGGAGATGAAGTTCGGCTATGCAGTGACAGGTGTGATCGATCCGGCGCATGTAAAGACGAACGCCCGAGCCATAACTGGAGATGCGCTGATTCTGACTAAACGCATTGGGACAGGCGTGATTACGACAGCGCTCAAGCAGGGTAAGGCTGAGCAGCTCTGGGTTGATGCGGCGGTGAAATCGATGACTACCCTGAACAGAACTGCGGCTGAGATCGCGGCGAAGTTTGTGGGAGTTCACGCGATGACGGATATTACAGGCTTCGGACTGATGGGACATGGGCGCGAGATGGCTGTGGGGAGTGGTGTAACGTTGGAAATCGAGACTGCAAGGGTTCCATTGCTTGAGGGCGCATTGGAGGCAGTCAGGGCTGGTGCGATTCCGGGCGGTCTAATTTCGAATCGCGAGTTTGCGGAGTGTATGGTTCAGGATCAGCCAGGCGCTGAGATCGAGGAGAATGTGCGGAAGCTGATGTTTGATCCGCAAACGTCAGGCGGACTGCTGATCTCCGTTGTGGACGATGAAGCGTCGACGTTGCTTGATGCATTAAGAGTTGCGGGAGTTGCAGGGGTTCAGATTGGAAGAGTGATCGAGCAGTTGCAAGAGCGCGGCAATCCTTCAATTATTCTGAAATAGCAATTGCAGGAAGCGCAGTCTCAGAGAGCATGACGTGTACTTGATGCAAACGACAGAGCAAAAACGCGAGGAACTCTACCGCAGACTGCCATCTGTGAACGAGGTCCTACAGCTGCCGCAGGTCCAGTCGCTGACCGGGACGCTAGGACACGAGCGTGTTGTTGCCGCTGTTCGCGAGAGTCTTACCCTGGTCCGAGCGACTATCGCCGGCAAAGAAACTTCCAACCTGGAGTTGGAACTCAATATTCACTCAATTGCAGAACGCGTGAGTGAGGCCCTCCAGCGGGGGCCGCAGTACTCTCTGCGTCCGGTGATCAATGCAACAGGCGTTGTTCTACATACGAACCTTGGGCGATCACCGCTAAGTGTAGCCGCACTTGCACACGTGATCGAAGTAGCGCGGGATTACTGCAATCTTGAGTTCGACCTGGAAACCGGCGAGCGCAGCAAACGAGACGTTCACGTAGAGCGACTGCTGCTTCGAGTTATCGGCATTGCAGATGATGAATGGTCACGCTGGGGCGCGGTGGTAGTAAACAACTGTGCTGCGGCTACATTTTTGGCTCTCAATGCACTAGCCGAAAAGCACGAGGTGGTCGTGTCGCGAGGAGAGTTGATTGAGATTGGCGGAGGATTTCGAATTCCGGAGATTCTGGACAAATCGGGTGCCGTGCTTCGCGAAGTTGGCACGACGAATCGTACCCGGGCTTCCGATTATGGGCAGGCAGTGAATGAACGAACGGCGCTGCTGATGCGTGTTCACCAGTCGAACTTCAAGATCGAGGGATTTGTCGAGAGATCTACGCTGGAGGAGTTGGTTGGGCTGGCGAAGACCCTTGGAGTACCGCTGTTCGAAGACCAGGGCACGGGGCTGATTGCCCGGCTCGACGAGGCCGGGATCCCTGGTCAGCCAACATTGCGGGATTCGATCGCAGCGGGAGTTGATCTGGTTGCCGCGAGCGGCGACAAACTCCTGGGCGGACCGCAATGCGGGTTGCTGGTCGGGCGGGCTGATCTGATTGCACGCATCCGCAAGAACCCGCTGCTGCGGGCCTTTCGCGTGGACAAACTGTCGTATGCCGCTCTAGAGGCCACACTTTTCGAATACATGGTCAATTCGCAAGATGCTCTTCCGCTTATGCGAATGCTGCATGTGCCGGCAGCGGAGATTGAGAAGCGCACCCGAAAGGTTGCAGATGCGATGCACTCCGATCACCTCACAATGGCTGTCATTCCAGTCGAGAGCACAGTGGGCGGCGGAACTGTGCCGACCGCGACACTGAAGAGCGTCGGCATTTCATTGCGTCACAGCGCTTTGAGCGCGGATGAGTTGCTGAAGAAGCTGCGAAAGTCCGATCCGCCTGTCATCGGTCGAATCGCCCAGGATGCAGTGGTGCTCGATTTCCGCACAGTTCCGGCGGAAATGGATGAAGCGATTCTGCACATTCTGGAGCAATTGTAATCCGATCAATGAGACCACCGAGATCAATTGTCGTCGGGACAGCGGGACACATTGATCACGGCAAGACCGCCCTGGTGCGGTCGCTGACCGGCATCGATACTGATCGGCTGCCGGAAGAAAAGCGGCGCGGAATCACGATCGATCTCGGTTTTGCTTCGATGGATATGGCCCTGTCCGGTGGTTCGACTCTACAGGTCAGCTTCGTGGATGTTCCCGGGCACGCGCTGTTCATTCGCAACATGCTTGCGGGAGCGGGATGCGTTCCGGCAGTGATGCTGGTGATTGCAGCAGATGAGGGCGTGAAGCCGCAGACCCGGGAACATCTGGCGATTTGCCAACTGCTCGGCATCACGGATGGGTTCACGGTTATCAGCAAGGCTGACCTTGTGAATGAAAATCAACTGGACGAGGTCCGAGCCCAGATCTGCGGATTTCTGACCGATACGTTTCTCGGAAAAGAGAAGCCGCTTGTGGTTGCGAGTGCGCGCAGCGGCGTTGGACTCGAGACAGTTCGAGCCGAGTTGGTGAAGCTTGCGATGCGCGTCGAAGCTGGAGAACACATCAGGCCAATGCGGTTGCCGATCGATCGCGTGTTTGTAAAAAAAGGCTTCGGGACGGTGGTGACCGGCACGCTGCTGAGCGATGAGATCCGGGTTGGAGAGACCTTGTTCCTTGAACCGTGTGGTCGTAGCGTGCGGGTACGGGGACTTCAGACGCACGGTAAGTCTGAGGAGGTTGCGCAGGCAGGATCGCGCACGGCAGTGAACCTATCCGGTGTGGATGTGGCGGAGGTCTCACGCGGCCAAATGCTCGTGGTTGCGGGAGAACTGACAGCCACGGAGGTGGTCGATGCGGAGATTACGTTGCTCGATGATGCTCCGGCGATGAAGCACCGCGCGCGCGTGCACCTGCATGCGTTCACGTCGGAGGTGATGGCGAGCGTTTCTCTTTACGATAGTGAGCCGGTGAAGCCAGGTGTGGCGAAGCCGGCACGGCTGCACCTTTCAGAGCCGATTGTGTTCGCGCCGGGCGATCGGTTCGTGCTGCGACAGCCAATGCCGGCAGGGACTATCGGCGGCGGACGGGTGCTGGATGCGCAGCCTCTTGCAAATGCGCGAAGGGTCGAGACGCAAAAGTGGCTGGAACAGATGGTTGCTGCATCGGCGCAAGAGCAGATCAGACTGCGGGTGCAGCGGCGAGATGTGAAGGGAATCGGTCTTGGCGCGCTCTCGCGTGAGATGGGATTGAAGGCGGATGCTGTTCGCAGGATCGTGGCAGATCTGATTGGCTCCGGAGATCTGGTCATGGTGTCAGACGAGGTGCTGGTGTCGCGCTCTGCGTTCTCGCTGGCGTGCGAGGCTGCGCTGGATCGCTTGAAAGTGTCGGGAGCAGAAGGGTTGAAGCGATCTGTTCTGCAGAACCAGTCTGGATTGAGCGATGCGGTCTTTATCTCCGTAATCGACCGAGTTGTAGCTGAGAATCGGGTTCAGGTTCGGGACGAGAATCTTGCGATCGGGGGCGCGGCTCCTGCTATTTCCGGTAAGGAAGTGCTGAAGCTGCATGATGTAGGTGCGTTATACCGGAACGCTCACCTTGCTGCGCCGACCGTGAGGGAAGCGGCACATCAGCTTCAGGTAAGCGATTCGGAGATGCGGCGCTTGATCACACTGTTGATTCGAGAGAAGACATTGGTGCGAATGGGCAGTGACGAGGCCTTTGTACATTCCGATGCACTGCGAGAGCTTGCTGCGAAGCTCGGCCCGATGCGAGGTAAGACTATCGATGTTGCGGCTTTCAAGAAATTGACTGGGTTGACGCGGAAACATGCGATTCCTCTTCTAGAGTATCTGGATCGGGAACGAATTACACGCAAGCAGGGTGATGTGCGGATCATTCTCTGAGTCAATCTTCTGGTTGATTCCGGGCTTGAATTCCGGCGTGATATAGTCGTGCCAATTGTCTTCCCACGATGCGACAGGACAACTCAAAGATCAACCTCATTGAAGACGTGGACGCGACGGGCGACGTCACCAAGGTCTACGACGAGTGGCGTGCGAAATCCGGGCGTCAGGAAATGCCGGGAATTCTGAAGTGCTTCAGCCATCGGCCTGACTTTTTGCGCGACGTGATGAAGTTTGGCGACACGGTGCATTTTTCCGAGGGGCATCTGACGCGACGGACGAAGGAAGCGATCGCGAGCTGGGTATCCTACCTGAATCGCTGTCCATATTGACTGGACTCTCATGCTTACTTCCTGCGTGTTCAGGGAGCAGAAGAAAATACGGTACAGGCGCTGGCGAATGGCGATCTTGCGGGAGCAGGTTTAAGCGAGGCCGAGCGCGCGCTGCTGGAGTACGTCGGCAAGGTGACAGAAGCGGCATATCGCACCACGCATGAAGATGTGCAGAAACTGCGCGACCTTGGTTGGACAGAGCCACAGATTGCCGAGGCTGTTTACATCACGGCGATGTTTGCGTTCTTCAACCGGGTGGCGGATGCGTTTGGCATTGAGGCGCAGAATTATCTCCAGATGAATCAGCTGACTAAGTGAGGACAGGCATGTCGACTCAAGCGAAAGGCAGATGGAAGCGTTGGTTGTGGCCAGTCGCAGGGGTGTGCTTTGTTTTCTGGGTTTGTTTCATCAGCTATGTGGCATGGGCGATGCGACAGCCACCGGAGGTTTTCGGGCATGTGATGGCGAAGATGCCCATGCCTGCGTACTTCGTGATTCCGTTTGAGACGCTTTGGAACCGTGCGCGCAAAGGCAATCTGCAGGTCGGCGACATGGCTCCGGCGCTGCAGGTGAAGCGGCTGAATGAAACGACTCCTGTCGATCTGGGATCGCTGTGGACGGAGCGGCCGGTGGTGCTGGTGTTCGGGAGCTATACCTGACCGCCATTTCGGCGGGAGGTTCCCGCCCTGAACAAGTTGGCGGAGGAGTACAAGGGCAAGGTTGATTTCTATGCTGTGTACATCCTCGAGGCGCATCCGACGGACATCTGGCAGATGCAGTCGAATGTGAAAGAGGGAGTCCTGTTTCGCAATCCGACGAGTGAGACGGAGCGTTTCGGTGTGGCCAACGCCTGCGTGCGCAAGCTGGGCATTCACTTTCCAGCACTGGTGGACGGAATCAACAACCAGGTGGAACTGGCGTACACCGGCTGGCCGGATCGGCTGTATCTGATCGGGCAGGGCGGGCGGGTTCTGTACAAGAGCACTCCGGGGCCGTTCGGGTTCCATCCGGAAAATCTGGCTGCGTCGATGAAGAAGCTGCCGCCCCCGGCGATTGATCCTGTCGTTCAGTGAGGTTCTGAGTTTGTCAGCCGCCGAATACCTGCGAGCGTCTACTGAGTCAGGCGGCGATCCAGAACTGGCACATGCGGGATGTCGTCCACGCGCTTAACGGCGCCGATCAATTGGTTTTTCACATTCGGCGTAAGAACGTCGAGATCTCCACCTTCAAAATAGACAAGAGCCTTCAGGCATTCACTGGGCTGAAACGCCGGTCCGAATAAAGCAGAGGCACTTCCGAGGCCGATCGCGAGTGAGGTTCCGGATTCGAGGATCGCAGCGATGTCGAGATAGTCTTTTGACTCAATCCGTTGCAGGACGACCTTGAGCTTGGTGCCTAAGAGATCCTCGGGCGATGCGATTTGCACCACCTTATCGTCGGTCCACTGTGGTGTTCCAACCCGGCCCAGCGTGATCGAACCGAAGAACGAGAGCTTCACCGTGTCGCTTGACGTGCCGTTGGGTGTGACGAGGAATGTTACGGTATCGGGGCGGTCTTGCAGGACTCGAGCCGGAGCCAGAAATGGCATGCTTTCAAACAACGCGGTGCGGTCGAGAGGTGCTTCGCTGAAGAAATCAAAGTCAACTGAGCTGCGGTGGCCGAGTCGGAGAGCGATGGCAGTTCCCCCGTACAAAGCAAAACCGACGTTTGCAGCAGGTTTCAGACTTGGCCAGAGAAGCCGCTGAGCCTGAGGCAGAACGTCCAGGCGGGGCGATAGTTCAGGCATCAGGCCAATCTCCGGTGAGGCAAAGCTGGCACTTCGCCGGGATCACTGACGCCGAGACGGTAATGCCAGTATGTCCACGATCTCGCGTCGAACTGCCCGGCCTCTGCGTGCACCAGGACTTCACGCAGATAGGGTAAACCGGCCTGATGGACGAGAGATTGAACATCGTCGTAATCCCCGATGTTCATGACCTGAGCGACGATGCGGTCGGGCTGCGCAGCCGCTTCTTCCGGCTTCTTCCACCAGACGTACTTCCGTGCGAAGTTCTGCAGGAGATCAGCATCCAGGGGCATCGACGAAAACTCCTTTGCAAGCGCTACGTTCGAGGCGCGAAGGCCGCAGCTAGCAGGTCTAAGACTCGACGACGTTCTCTCCTATTCTATCTACAAACGCTCGCGCAAGCAGCTCATTATCAGCGGCATAGAGGCGCCAGAAAATGCGAGCTTAGGTCACCAGGCAAGCGTGACCGTGATGGTCTTCCAGCCTTCGCCTGGCGGGAAATGAAACTTAAGTGCGAGCGGAAGATTGAAATCGCGAGTGAACGCAGTGTCGATCCCACTCAGGCTTACGCCGGGATGAGAGTCGTCTGCCTCGGCAGAAAGACCATCGCTGACCTGCTGAGGATGAACGTTGACCATCCTGTGCCGCCTGACCGGAAGATTTGCGACAGTCCCCGCCCGACCTTCTGCGGTAATCACGATCTTATTCGAACTCCACAATTCATTGAGTATTCGAAACTGATATGTGCGCGCTCCAGGGATCGGAGTGTCATGCTCAGGATCGCCGACTTCTACTACGGGAAGCGGCAGAAGCAGGCCAATCTGATTTCCCTTGTCTGCTTTCACGCCGGGTACGTCTGAACGCAGATGCCAATTCATCCCCTCGTTTGCCGGCGAAAGTCCTACTCGCAGCATGGCTCCTTCACGCTCCAATGTGACGTCTGTGTCTCCACCAGGGATCTGAAGGTGTCGAACGGCGGCATCTTTCCAACTTGCCGGCAGATGTGGATTCACGGTGATGGTTTTGGTTTGGGCGTCGATATCGATGCCGAAGAGGCCGCGCAATGTTGGGGTGATGACCATGGCGCTGGACCAGAGCTGGTGGCTGGTGCTGCGGCCGAAGGGGACGAAGTAGTCGCCGGAGAGGAGTTCGGTGATGGCGCCGAGGTCCTGTGCTTTCGTCAGGTTCACGTTCTCCATCAATAACTGATAGCCGGCGAGGGGCTGGTTTCCGCGGTATTCGGCGAGGGCGGCCCAACCGGTGAAAAGCGGCCAGACGGATCCCTGGTGGTAGCTCATGCCATCGTAGATTTTCTCGTCGTTGGCGACGTCGCGGAGGCCCCAGTCGGTGTTGAGGGTGTGAGCGGCGAGCTGCTGGAGGCAGGTTCCAGTCTGCATGGGGATGGAGTTGTCGCCGGCGAGGCCTTTGCCGCTCCACCAGGCAAGCGCGGGATAGACGGTGCTGGTGCGATCGAGCGAGCCGTCGGAGTTACGGCTGAACGCGTAGCAGTTCTTGTCCTTGTCCCAGAACTGCGCCTTGATGGTTTTGGCGATGGCGTCGGCGCGGGTCTTCGCGGCCTGTGATTTGGCAGAATCCTGCAAGAGCTCTTCGAGCTGCGCCATTGCGCCGGAGGCCTGCTGATCGAGAAAGGCGAGGTAGACCTCCTGGTGAGGCATGCCGCCGGGCCAGCTTTCAACCCAGCCGGTTCCCTGGCGGTTGTCATAGATGCCGTTGGTGTCGGCATGACCGGTTTCGAAGGCCCAGGCTTTCTCGATTGCGTCGCGATGCGCCGCGAGGAAGGCGACGTCGCCGCTGGAGCGGACATAGTCCGCCATGGCGAGGATGAAGAGCGGAGTGGCGTCGGCTGCGGCGTACATGTAGGGGAACTGACGCCAGTCGATGAAGGCGGCGGTTTGCGACCACTCGTGCATGATTTTGCCATCATCACGCTGGCGGTGGATGAGGAACTCGAGTTCGGATCTGGAGAGGGCGAAGTTGCCGTAGCCGTTGACGGCGAAGAGGGTGTAAAGCGCGTCGCGGCCGAAGAACCAGCCGAAGCCGGGGCGGGCTGAGTCGGCGGATGCGTAATAGCCGGCGACGAGGGCGGTCTCGTTATCCCAGGTCTCAGAAGCGAGACCTGGGGCACCCGCGGTTTTGTTTTCTTCTGTCACAGAATCTGAACCTTGGGCATGCGAAGACTTGTCATGGTCTCCGGTCCCAGAAGCAGGATCGGGTGCACCCAGACTTTCTTTGGAGAGGGCTTTGGTTTTGAGTTGTTCGATGGAGATGACGGCCCACTGGAAGGCTTCGTTCAGAGTTTTGTCGGGGGTTTCGATGGAGACGGAGTTGGCGAGGAGTTTGTTGTAGCTCTCGGATTGCTGCTTATAGAGGTCAGGGATGCTCTCGTTGAGGCGCTGGAGAGTTGCGCCGAGAGCGGCGTTGGTGGCGGTCTCTTTATTCATGCCGACGGCCATCAGGAGCGGAAAGAGCTTGCCCCGATCGCGTGCCGGATCAATGTGGAGGCGGAGCTCGACGGGGTGGACCTGAGGCCGCTCCTGGTAGGGAGCGAGAACGCCGGGCTGTGCGCCGGGAATGGTAACGGCTCCGGCGAGATCGGGATAGTCGGCGTGGAGAACGTAGTAGCCGTGATTGGGTAGCGGGACTCCGGAGATGGCACCGGAGGGCCCGGGCTCTTTTGCGTTGGGAGCGGCGGCAGGGCCTGCAACCCACTCTACGCCGGGGACACCTTCGTTGCGTTCAGGCCACATCCAGCGAAGTTCGGGGGTGAAGCGGAACGTGAATTCTGTTGGATGCACGCAGTCGAATTCGTAGAGGACGATGGGGCCGGTTCCCGCAGCGACGCTATTCGGCGAGAACATGATCTGGCGGACGGTGAAGCCGATGTGGCTATAAGTAATGACGGTGCGGTCGGGACGGACTTCGATTTCGGCGGCCTGCTGATTCACGTCGATGGGAACGGTGTAGCCCTCGATCTCGGCTTCGATGGTCATGTGCGAGAGGAGCTTCACCGGGAGCGGCCACGCTTCAAAGACGCCGTTCTGCTGACCGAGGACGACGGCGCGCTCTCCTGCGACAGTGAACGGTTTTTCGGTTTCGGTGTGCGCGCGGATGGCGGGCCCGGATGCGTCGAAGGCGATCGCGGGAATTGGCGAGAAGACCGGAGCGGACCGGGTCTGAGACGGTGCGGTGAGCCCGCAGGAGGCGATGAGCAAAAGTACTGCGGCAATGCCAAAGGAAATGGTGCGGCTATGCATCGTTGACTTCCCTGTCGGTGGCTTCAAAGGGACAAGTCTAGTTGATCGACCAGAGGTTTACATCTTCGAAATCGGTTGAAAAGAAAGGCCGCGGCGATTGCCGCGGCCCGAAGGAGTTGCACTCGTAACTTGATTAGAAGGTGAAGCCGAGCCTCAGGCGCATGCTCCGGCCCGCCTGCCATGCTTGAGGCTTGCCGTATTCACTGCTGAGCTGCACGCCCTGGTCGTTGAAGAGTGTTTTGTAGTCATACGCGCTCTCGAGCACGGCGTAGTCGATTCCGTCTGCCGGCTCGATTGCTCCCACTTCGCCGCCACCATTCGATGAATTGATTTGCGAGTAGTACTCAACGGGGTTCTTCTGATTCCACAAGTTGGTTACGTTGGCCTCGATACTCAGGACGCGGCGATCACTGGAGCCGAGCGGAATCATGTGGCGGAAGTTGACGTCAGTCTGGGTAAAGAACGGGGTTCTTCTTTCACGGGGTGTGCCCCAGACGGCGAGGCCATTGCCATCGGTCGTTGCATCGATCCACCTGCCGCGATTCTCGACATACACGGGATATCCGCCAAACTCCTGAACGTCCATATAGGAGGAGAGGGGGGATCCGCTGAATGCCTCCTGGAAGAAACCGAGGCTTGTGGTTTGTGCGTGGAACCACTTCTGCTGGTAGTAGCCCGCCAACTTCAGCACATTTGGACGATCAGTTGCCAACGGCCCGTTGGACGAGCTGCCATAGGCATTGAACTCGAAGTACGGTTCGTCGAATGAGCGGTTGTTGTTGGGGTTTTCACGGCCGCCGTTCCCGTCGGAAAGGTCGGTGCTGGTAAGGCCGGAGTAGTTTCCGCGCAGCTTGCTGTAGGTATATGAGACGTTGCCAAGGAAGTTGTTGCTGAACCTCTTTTTGACTTCGAACTCGAAACCGTCATAGTTGCGCGCGGCCTTGACGTTTGGCTGGCATCCCGTGCATCCAGGTACGGATGCGTCAATGCCTTCTCCGGGGTTGACGATGCTGAAGATTTCGTTTCCGAACTCATCGAGAACGCCTGCGTCTTCAATGACGTGATCGAGACGGCGACGATCCCAGCGGCCGGTGACGACCCAATTGTTGGCGATCTGATATTCGAAGCCCCCGGTCGTTTCGTGCTGGCTGTAGGGCTTCAGATTTGGATCGACACCCTCGCTGCTGCGGAAGTCGAGGTTTTCGATGAAGGTGACTCCGGATGGGACCACTCCGCCGGGAAAGGTGGCATCGCCTGAGCCCTCGCAGTAGTGGCCGTCGCTGCCGTACACCGGAGCGAAGTCATACGGGTTGATGTCGTAGAGGGCGTAGAAGCAATCATGCCAATACTGTCCGCCGAACGAGCCGATGGCCAGGTTGAGCTTCATCTGGTCGTAGAACTTGCCGTAGCTGCCATACAGCTTAAGCTTGTCCTTGCCTAGTACGTTCCAGGCGACTCCTACGCGGGGTCCAATCTTGTCGCCAAACCCGAAGTCGATGGGGTGGCCAGTGAAACCGACCGACTGCGGATAAGCCGGCAGATACTCCTTGTCGAAACGAACGCCTGCGTTGATAGTGAAGTTCCTGTGAAGAGTCCATGCGTCCTGAATATACAAACCGTGATTCCAACTCGAGGCCGATCCCAGGGTCTGATAGTCGCGGGCGCGGATGTAACCGAGGTTGCCCTGGCAGGACGCGGAAGTTCCGCCCGGGTTGCCATAGGTTGCCTGGTTGTAGGCGACGATGGCTGCACAATTGGCCTGGCCCGTAGATCCGGAGACCGTGCGCTTCAAGCCGGGGAAGACACGAACATAGGGGCCGCTATAGGCCTGCTGAACCGTGTTGAAAAGATGATTGAGGCTATAGCCGAACCTGATTTCGTGAGTTCCAAATCCTGTACTCTTGAACCACTCGAAGTCCTGTGTGAACTGATCGTGCTTGTCCGCGTCGTAGCCGTAGATGCTGCTAAGAGCAGATGTCTGGAATCCACTGGAATGATCAAGCGTGCTACCCGCGAATGGAGTCGTTCCGTCGAGAGCGTATCCGGACCCCGGTTTGTTCGGATCTACCGCCGGCACCGCCGCACCCCAAATGTATACGTCGCCAGTGGGCCAGCCGCGGTCCCCGTAATTATCGAAGAAGTGACCGAAGCGCGAAGTGGCAACGAACGATTTGGTCAGGGTTATATCAGCGCCTACGTTTACGTTCTGGTTCGGCGCGACCCAACCGATCCCGCTGGGGAAGGCTGAGGGTCCGGAAGACGCGGAACTGTTCACCAACCCAAACGCTTCATCGGCGTTCGGCAAAGTACTGCCGGTAACGCGGTGGTATTGCACGAGCCAAGAGCCGAAGACGCGAATCTTGGAAGAAGCTGTCGCATCTACGCGCGAGGTGAAGAAGTACTGGTTATCGCTTTCGGGGAACGACTGGATGCCGTCGGAGCCGCCGAAATTAACAGTTCTGCGCGTTGACTTGTAGTAAGGCGCAAACCCGAGGAAGGCCCAGAGCCGGTCAGTGCGAATCGGACCACCGAGAGTGCCGCCCGGCTGCACGTAGCGATAATGATCCTTTTTTGCCTGGTAGAACTGCGTGGGCACATCGGACGTTGCTGTCGTCGCCAGGTCTGGATTGTAGCGAAGAGCCAGTGTGGGAGATGCATCGACTTCGTCGCCCTCATAGTAGGTGAAAAGGCTGCCGTGCCACTGGTTGGAGCCCTTCTTCATGACAACGTTGACGGTGCCGCTCATCGAGCCCTGATACTCCGCCTCGATACCGGAGGTCTTTAGTTGCATCTCCTGGATGAAGTCAATTGGGACATTCGCATTGGAGGTGCCGTATTTGATGTCAGCGGTTTCCTGACCTTCGATAAGGTAGGAGTTTTCGGCATTTGCGCCGCCGTTGATCTGTGGTCCGCCACCCTGAAGTGGCTCGTTGCGAGCGGCAGGCGCCAGCGGAATCAGAGATTGAAACGACGACCCATGCGGAAGTTCCGCAATTTCGGCGGCATCGATGTTGGTCAGGCCGTGCGTCGTGGTTTCCTCAATCTGTGTGGATTCGGCGGAGACTTCGACCGTTGTGGCTGCCGAACCGACCTTCACCGGAATGTCAACCGTTGGGAAGCGACCGACCTCAATGATCACGGAGGGTAGTTTGACCGCGTCGAAGCCCGACGCCTTGACGACGATGCTGTAGGTTCCTGGTGGCAAGTTGACGAAGCGGTAGAAGCCGGCTTTGTCGGTAATGACTTCTTTCGATCCGATCAGAGACGATCCGGAGATATCGACGTTGGCTCCGGGAACGACTGCTCCGCTCGGATCCTTGACTGTTCCCTGAACTCCGCCTGTGGTCTCCTGGGCCTGAACCTGGACTGAATCTGTTGCGACGTAGACAGTTCCAAAAGCAAGGCTGAACGTGAAAAGAACGCCTCGCAGAGCACGTAATCTCATCATCTTCTCCTTGAGAAGCGCGGGTTGTATCGCACCTAAGCTACGGGGAAATAGGGGAAAGCATCAGAAGTCGACCGCAGAGCCGTTTTAACTCCAAACAAGGGAAGCACCTGGGGATGAACTGCTGACTGGCGCAGCTACTTGCATCTGAACTGCCAAAGTAGGGTGGGATCGAGAAGGAACTCACAATGCATTCAGTCTTCAGGGGTTACTAACGTGCGAGGTGGGGCGAATTATCTTTTGAAATCGGAAACTCTGGCTCAATCAATACGGATTTTAGTAAATACAAACTTGAAATCTGTTTTTTGGTATAAAAGGAGTCATGGTTGGGGCAATAAGAGGCGACTCGATGGGCTCAAAAAGAAGGTGGGCAGCCCTTTGCGGGCTGCCCTGTCAAGAAGTTGCCATTGACCCGAGGGTTAGAACTCCAGTCGAAGTGCGAGCTGAAGCACGCGGGCCGAGTGAGCAGTTGAAACTAGTGCGCCGAACGCCTGGTTTGTTTCTGTGATGTCGGTGTTGCTGTCACCCATTGAGGGCGCGTTGAAGTTGGGGTGGTTGAGCGCGTTGAAAGCATCTGCGCGGAACTTGAGGTTCACTTTCTCCTTGTAGACCGGGAAGTTCTTTCCGAGCCCCAGGTCGAGGTTGAAGTATGCAGGTCCGCGGAAGTTGTTGCGCGATCCGATGTCGAAACCGACCGGACCGGTGAAATCGTTGACTACAGCGTCTTCGTTCTTGAACGCCCACAGAGTGTTGTTTGCGTCCTTGTGGATGTTCATCTTGAGGTCGCTCTTGGGTCCGACGAGGATCGCCGGTGCGCTGTTGGCGTACCCGGCAACGAAGGCGTTAGAGTTTGCCCACCAGGCTTCGCCGGTGTGCCAGCTGGGAAGTCCGCTAAGGGACCATCCGCCGACGGCTTCCTCGGCCCACAGAGGCATGGTCCCGCCGAACTGCTTGCCCCGACCGATGGGAAGCTCCCAGAGGAAGTTGCCGTTGAAGTAGTGCTTGACGTCAAAGTCGGAGTTGCCACGGCAGAGCTGCGGACGCATGACGTCGCAGATGAAGCCATAGCCGCCGACCGCGACTTGATTGGAGGTAAACGAGGTGTTGTCGATGGAGTGCGACCAGGTGTAGTTCAGGTCGAACGACAAGCCGCCCTTCATGTTCTTGTGAAGCGTGGTCAAGAGGCCGTGGTAGTTGGAGATGCCCTTGTTGGTGTAGTAGGTGAACTCAGAGAACTGCGAGCCCATACCCACGTTGTCCGGAATCAGGGGCACGCTGGCGAGGGCCTGGATGGTATCCGCGAAGTCGCCGCGGTAGGCAAGAGTTCCCAGGTAGGCGGTGACGACAGACGTGTAGTTCGGCACGCCGAAATCATCGGGCACATAGAATCCCGAGGCAGCGCCTTCGTTTTCAAACCAGGGCTGAGCGGGAACCGTTGTCGGATCCGCATCCGGATTCTGCCGCATCCACGTGGCGACGTTGCCGAACGCCTGCGACATCGACTGCCCTGACTTCTTATCTGTGAAGTCAATCAGCTGATTGGCATCGGCCTGAGCAACCAGGCGACGACCAAGCCTGCCGACATAGTTAGTCTTGAGCAGAAATCCGCCTTTAAACTCGTGCTGAAGTCCGAAGGTGAACTGTACGCTGTAGGGGGTTTTCAGGTTCTTATCGACGCCCTCGTTGAAAGCGGATCCGTTGGCGAGCCCGAACGGGAACCCTCCGTCAACATAGGGTGTGTAAGGAGCCGTGAGTGCTGCCGGCGCCGTCGGAGGAGCCGGAGGATTGTCGAAACCAGTGAAGCGCGGGTCGGTAGTAAGCGAGCCGACCGGGTCTCCGGTGATTCCGAACGGCTCGTTCGCTTCCGCCTGGAACAGGTAGGAGTATTGAGACGCCTGGTACTGAATGGCGTTCACGATGGTGTGGTCGTATACGACGCCGGCTCCTGTGTTGAAGACAGTTTTTCGGTTCTGGTCCAGCGCCCATGCGAATGCCACGCGGGGTGCAAAATTATGGTTCTGGGGTTTGAAGTAGCCAGGACCATTGTTTGCTTTGCCGCCGAGTACGTAGCTGACGCAAGGAACTCCCACTCCAGCGGTCGAGTTGCAATCCGTGGCCGCACCCTGCGCGCCAGCAGCACTCTGAGCAACGCGAGCGTTGAACAGTGTGTAGAAGTCGGTATCAGGCACAGACTCGATGCCGTTGACTTCGTAGGGAACCGTATAGTTCTGCCACCGGAGTCCGTAGGTCATCGTGAGAGATGGTGTGATCTTCCACGAATCTCCAACGTAGATTTCAGTTTCGTAGTAACGATAGTGCGAGTGCGAGCCGGTCCCCTGCGGCACCAGATTGCCGCCGGCATCGTAGTTGAAGGTGGAGTTCACCGACTGGTAGCGACCGAGAGCGAAGGTGAACACGGCGTCGTAATCAGATCGGGCTGAACTGCTGGTTGACAGATCGCTGGGACGAAGAGCCGAATTCAGCGTGGAGAGATGTCCGCCGAGTCCAACGGCGGGGAAGTTATAGTCAAGAATCGTGTAGCCGCTCGGGTTCAGGTATTTGAAGGTGCCGCCGAAGGAGATGACATGGGTACCCTTGACCCAGGAGAAGTCATCGCGGATGACGGGGACTGGATACTCACGGCCCTGGGCGTTTACAGCATTGCTGTAAGCACCGGAAAGGAAGTTGCCACCGGATGGAAGTGTGCCGAAAGTGAACTGGTTTGCGCCTGTCTTGTTGAAGCTGTTCGGGAAGTTATAGTTCGCAACGGTTTCGCCGAATGAGGCCTGATTGGACTTGTTGTTGCCGATCATCCAGGTATGTCCGACGACCCAGGCACGGCTCTTGTCCTGGAACGGCCAGGTGAGAGGATCACCGGGGAATTGGATTGACTGCTGCGTATCCGTGGTGCGGGCGAAGGTGACGCGGCCCCAAAGCCTCTGGGTTGGAGTGATGTTGAAGTCCACGCGGCCCACGTAGTCATTCTGAACACGGGGTGCCGGCGCGTTGAAGTTGAATCCGGCATAGTTGATTCCGTCACCACGCGTGAAGTCGTTCGGCTCCGGGTAGCGACTGGTGATGACACTGAGCAATGCAGGATTGAATCCGGCATGGAGCGGATCGAGCGCCGCAATCTGAGCCGAGCTCAGGGTCGAGACTCCGCCGGCGTTGTTCTTGTATTGGATGGTTCCATTGCGCAGAGCATCCGTGGGCACAGTGCGCTTTACGAGCGCGGAGATCGTATCGCGACGGCTGTTCCAGTCGAAGAAGAAGAACGCCTTATCGCGCTTGATGGGACCCCCGATGTTGCCACCGAACTGATTACGGATGAGCGGAGGACGTGCAACCTGAGGAGTGCTGTTGTTATTGAACCAGTCATTTGCTTCCAGAGCTGTGTCGCGATGATATTCGACGAGGGCGCCGTGGAAGGCATTGGTACCGCTCCTGGTAACGAGTTCATACTGGCCGCCACCGCCTTCTCCGGCTGAAGAAAGGGGATCGGCAGTGACGCCGCGGAATTCCTGAACTGAATCAACTGGTGCGCTTCCGACGATCGCTCCGAAGTTGCCGGTGGCGAGATCGTTGACCTCAAGTCCATCGAGCGTCACGTTGCTCTGGTCGGTACGGGCGCCAGTGACGGAGCCATCAAGAGTCACACCGGGCTGCTGCGTGAAAAGAGCGGAAGGACTATCTCTGAACTGGACGGGGAGGTTGTTCAGGTCCTGGACTTCGAAGTTGTTTCCAACCGTCGCATCCGTCGTGTTGATGGTGATCGCTTCCGTAGTCGCTGAAACCGACACGCTTTGCTGGCCGCCGCCGACCACAAGCTTCCCATTCTGCGTGCGCGTTGCACTCACGTTGAGGTAAAGCCCGGTGATCACCAGGGGCTCAAAACCTTCAGCACGGAACGTGATCTGATATCCGGGCCCGGGCTTTACATTCGAGATCGTATAAGAGCCTTCACCATTCGAGGTGCCTTTGTACTGGTCGCCGGTTCCGGAGTTTTCCAGCAGAATGCTTGCATTGGGAACCACCGCTCCGGTCTGATCGCTCACAGTACCGGTGATAGAAGCGAAACTCTGCGCGTGCAACTGGCCCAAACCAAAGCAAACTACAAGCGCGATCATCAACAGATAAAGCTTTTTCACGAGTGCCCCTTTCGTCGAAGGCTGGCGCCCCTTGCTTACTCAACGGCGGTGCAAACCAGCTGAAACATCAAAGTTCAGGATTGCGTCTGGACGGGGAAGACCTCTGTCGCCGATAGCGAGGTAGGAGTTCCATTTACATACCGCCCGTTCCGGCGGTTTCTTTCTCGCAACAATTCGGGTGAAGCTGTAGATTCTCTGTGCATTTCGAGTGCCAGTCCCACCGGCACTCGTCACAAGCTGAGATGTTGATCCTAAACACCTTAGAGGAGATCATCGCGCAAAAGGGAATACTTGCTCACCATTCTTGGGAGAAAACCGTAGGAAGATACAAAAAACTGTGGAATTGATGAGCTCAGAGAAACGCCGGGAGCGAACGAGATCGTATATAAAATTCGGAAATTAAACTCGCAACGTACTGATTGTAGGAAAGTTTCTATTATTATACGGTTTTTAGGATACCCTCATTCAATTCTAAACATTATCTAACGTAAATCTTTGGAAATAAAGCCTATAGATGAAAGAGTCCGAAGCATGTTCCGCACCGATCTTCTGACGATCAAGAAGGAAGAAGCTTGCACCTAGGCAGAGGCCGGAATCTGCATGAAGTCGAGTGCGCGGACGATGTAAGTCTTCAGGTCGCGGCGGTGCACGACCGCATCGAGGAATCCCTTTTCGAGCAGGAACTCCGATCGCTGAAAGCCTTCAGGTAGTTTCTGGCGGATGGTCTGCTCAATCACACGCGGACCTGCAAATCCGATGAGCGCGCCGGGTTCGGCGATGTTCAGATCGCCAAGCATGGCGAAGCTGGCGGTGACGCCGCCGGTGGTGGGATCCGTAAGAACGCAGATGTAAGGGACTTTGGCATCGTCGAGCTGGGCGAGCGCAGTTGAGATTTTTGCCATCTGCATCAGGCTGACGACACCTTCCATCATGCGAGCGCCGCCTGAAGCTGCGACGACGATCAGAGGCTTCTTCTCGATGCGAGCGCGGTCCACAGCGCGGGCGATGGTTTCGCCCACGACTGCGCCCATGGATCCGCCGATGAAGCCATACTCCATCGCGCTGACAACGACTTGATGCGATCCCATTTGCCCGACAGCATTGATGATGGCGTCATTAAGGCCGGTTTCCTTCTGGGCCCGGGCAAGTCGCTGCTTGTAGGGCTTTACATCCGCGAAGTTCAACGGATCGGTGGAGCGAAGTCCGGCATCGACGAGCTGATAGCCGGGCTCGAGCAGAAGATCGAGTCGCTGGTGGGCGTTGATTTTAAAGTGATACTGGCACTTGGGGCAGACGTTCTGGTTGGCTTCGAGGTCGGCCTTCCAGATGGTCTGGCGGCATCCTAGACATTTAATCCAGAGCCCTTCAGTGCGGACACTTTTCTCTTCGTCACCGTTGGCAACCGGAGCCTCAAGTTCGCCGTTTTCGCGTTTAAACCAGGACATAGGGCCTCAGCCATTGTAAATGCCTCGACCCCGGGTCACATGCGGTGCGGCGACGGACCGGTTCGAATCGATCTCACCAGCTGTAGTGCACCGTATAGGTCAACACCGTCTTGCCTTTCGCAGGAACTTGAAGCGGAAACTCTAGGGTGTGACTGTCGCGCTTTTTGAATTCGGCCGACTTGCTCGTGATCTGCCAGTTCTCGCAGCGGTACATCTGCTCGATAACTGAAACCGTAACCGGCTGCTGTTTCTGATTGCTGACGGTGATCTCGAAGCTCTCGTCCATCTGGTGCGCGTTGTAGTCAACGTGGAAACTGGTCTGCCGGCGTGAGCCCTTCAGGTCGAAGGCGCTCCCGGTGGGGATTTTCACCGTTTCCTCGGCAGGCGTATGTCCGATCAGGCTTTCGCCGACAAATTCCATCTGCCCATCTGCATCCCGCCGATACAGGCGAACACGACCGGCCGGAAGAGGCATGCCGAGATGATTCTGCTCGGAGTTCTTGATTTCTTCCACTACGACGACCTTAATGTTTTCATTTCCTAGTCCGTAGCCCTGGTTCTGAAAAACGTTTCCGCCGTAGAGCGGCTGCACTTGTACGCCAAGCCCGTTGTAGAGATAGCTGCGCTTCATGCTCACATCGGCAGCATCGATGAATTGCACCTGCTTGGTCTCGCCATCATGCAGGGCTACGGTCCGATTCAGATCGTAGAGGTGGAAGTCGTCGAAGGCCTTCTGCGTAACACCGGGCGCTCTCTGATCAGCTTCGAAGGAAATTGCGTCCTTGGCCAGGGCTCCCATTCCCCCGCCATAGCCCCCGCCTTGGCGGATCTTCGCGACATCGCCAGCCATCAGCTTGATGCGGGCCCGCTCAAAGTCGCTGCCGGACTGATTGTGGATGGTGACCCACCCAAGCACGTCGACCTTTTCCGCGGAAGTCACATCGGGGTTGTCGGGTGCGATCACGTTGTAGGTTGCATCCCAGTCGAATCCCCCGGTGATGTATGCCAGTTCGGCGGTGAGATGTGCGGCGGATTTGGAATTGATCTGCCAGCGCAAAGTCGGTTTCAGAAGCAACCCATCGGTTGCAGATGGGAATAGAGGCAGACCGGGAAGCGAAAACTGCATGTGGCCGTTGATCTCAATGAGAGGCTCGCCCTGCTGTCCATTGATGTACTGACCGTTCGCTCCGTAGGCAGCAGGGCGATTGAAGCCGGCGCGAATGATCTTGCCGGGGAGAGCTTGCAGGCCCTGCGGCGTCGAGACCTGGAAGTCGATCGTTTTACCTTCGTACTTCTGGAGCAGCCATTGCTGATTTACGACAGCCGCATCGTAGTTTTGCTCAAGAACCTGGATCGGGGCCCTGGTGGCGGCATTGCGCAGCACAACGGAATCCGGCTCGAGGGCTCCCGTCACACGCGTGGTCGTGATCTCATTCAAGCCGGCGTGCAGGTCGAGATCGAGGGATGTGCGTGCGACCGCGAAGCTCTGGTTGTAGATGGTGAGAGCAACCAGTTCCTGATCGTCTGGTGAAGGAGCAGCAGGACTGCCGGGCTGAGATTGCTGTGAAAAGCCGATCGGGGCAGCAAACAGCAGGGCCAAAACGCAATGATTGATGCGCACGAGTATCCTCCTGGTTTGACCTAAGAACGGGGGAGAGGGATCAACTTGCAGTTAGACGGCCGAAAATTTGTTCGGTGGGAGTTCCGGCCTAGTATTCGATGCCTCTCTGAGCGAGAATCCCTTTTTGATAGGCGTGCTTGACTTCGCGCATCTCTGTAACCGTGTCGGCAAGCTCGACGAGCGTGGGATGGGCATTGCGGCCGGTAAGGATCACGTGCACCATTTCAGGGCGATTGCGCAGTGTCTCTGCAACCAGGGCCGGATCAAGCATGCCGTAGCCGATGGCGTAATTGATCTCATCCAGGACTACCATGTCCCATTCGCCGGACATGATTGCCTCGCGCGCCTCTTCCCAGGCGGCTTCAACCATACGGATGTCTTCGGGATCGGTTTCTGCTCCGCCGACTTTGACGAAGCCGCGGCCCATCTGCTTCAGGACAAAGTTATCGCCGAAGGCCTT
>DATNFD010000103.1:0-5690 GCA_035606555.1 Occallatibacter sp. | reverse complement strand
GGTCAAGGCGATGATCGGAATATGGCCGCCGGTAACTTTCTCCTTGTTGCGGATGGCTGCCGTCGTTTCGATACCATCCATTCGCGGCATTTGCACGTCCATCAGCACCGCATCGAAGCTCTTTCGATCGAGTATTTCGAGCGCCGTCGCCCCGTTATCCGCTACCACGACCTTGTGGCCGCTCTTCTCCAGCACGTGCTGCGCGAGCTTCTGATTGACCGGGTTATCCTCGATCAGCAGGATGTCGAGGGATTGCTTGATTTTCCGCAGGGCAGCCGGGGCGGCCGTCACGACGTTACTGTCCGCCGGGGCCGGTGACTCGAAAACCGAATTGATGGCCTCCAGCAGTTCCGCTTGCTTGACCGGCTTGGTAAGGCACGGAAATGCACCGGTATCCCGGCAATTTCCGTTCTCATCACGACGCACAGTGGAATTGAGCATCACCACCGGACCGCCTGCGAGGCCCGGATCTCGCCGGATATGCTCGGCAATTGCATGGCTTTCAATGCCGGGCAAGGTGCCGTCCAGCAGCACCAGGCGGAACGGCCTGTGCGCGTCTCGCGCCCGCTCCAGCACTTCCAGCGCGGAGGGCCCGCTTGCCGCTTCCTCGACGTTGACGTGCCACTGGTTCAGGGTATCCACCAGTATGCGGCGGCTGACTGGATGATCCTCTATCACCAGCACCGGCATTCCCTTGAAATCCGCAGCGGGAACAGATTGCATCGCGGGTTGCGCCGCGAAACGGATGGTGAAATGGAACGTGCTGCCCTTTCCGGGCTCGCTTTCGACCCATATCCTGCCGTTCATCATTTCCACCAGCCGCGCCGAAATGGTGAGGCCCAGGCCGGTTCCGCCGTAGATCCGGGTAGTGGAAGTATCGGCTTGCAGGAACGGCGCGAAAATCGTCGCTTGCTTGTCTTCGGGAATGCCGACACCGGTGTCGCTGATGGTGAAATGACAGGCCACCTCGTCGCCTATCGTCGATTCAGGCGTGACGCGCAGCACGACTTCTCCACGCTCTGTGAATTTGACGGCGTTGCCGACCAGATTGATCACGATCTGGCGCAACCGGACCGGATCACCCGTAACCCTGTCCGGTGTCTCCGGCGCTATTTCATAGGCAAGTTCCAGTCCCTTCTCATGCGCCTGCAGTGCCAGCGTTTTCATCGTGTCGCCCAGGATTTCACGCAATGAGAACGGGATAGCCTCGACGTCGAGCCGCCCCGCTTCGATCTTGGAGAAATCCAGGATGTCGTTGATGATGGTCAACAGCAGCTCGCTGGACGCCTTCACCACGCTAAGGTACTCGCGCTGTTCCGCCGTCAGGCCGGTCTCCAGCGCAAGCTCGGTCATGCCGATAATCGCGTTCATCGGGGTGCGAATCTCATGGCTCATATTGGCCAGGAACTCCGACTTGGCGAGGTTCGCCGATTCTGCCGCCAGCTTCGCCTTGTGGATGTCCTCTTCGGCCCGTTTGCGATCCGTGATGTCGCGCAAATATGCGGTGAAGAACGGCTTGTCGCCCAGGCTCGCCACGGAAATGGTCAATTCGGCCGGAAACTGTGTTCCGTCCGCGCGCATGGCAACGAATTCCAGTCTCCTCCCCAGCGTGCTGCTCTGCCCCTGCAGCAGCATATTTCTCACGGCATCGAGTTCGATCACGCCCGCTTCCGGAGGCAGGATCAGGTCGATGAACCGCCTGCCGATCACCTGGTCGCGCGAGTAGCCGAACACCATCTCCGCGGCAGGGTTGAACTCGAGGACATTGCAGTCATGGTCCAGCGTAACGATGCAATCCAGCGCCGACTCGAGAATGGCGGTTTTTCGCGCTTCGCCTTCACGCAACGATTGCTCCGACAGCTTCTGCTCGGTGATATCGCTCTCGATTTCGATATATCCGGTCAATTCACCTTCTCCATCGAATATCGGACGGCATTCGATGGCAAGCCAGTACTGGGTGCCCGACCTGTTGTAGCGAATCACTTCATACTTGTATCCAGCGCCGTCCTTCGCAAGCTGGGCATCCGACACGCGCACCTGCTCGGCTTCGGGGCCCGAAAGAAAGTCCTGGAGCTTCCTGCCCTTGATGTCATCGAGCACGTAACCGTAGATGCGCGTGAAGCTGTCATTCACCCACTCGATGCGCTCGTAAGCATCCTTGATGATCACCGCGTTCTCGGTATTACTGGCGACCAGCGATAGCCTGCGCGCTTCCGCCTCCTTCATGCGCAGGCTTTCCTCGATCTTCTCGCGCAGCTCGATTTCCTTCTGGAGCTGTTCGTTGGATTCGATCAGGCTCGCGGTCCGCTCTTTTATCTTCGTCTCGAGATCCTCGTTCGCCCTGGCCAGCTCCCGTTCGGCGTTCTTGCGCTGCAGAATCTGTGCCGCCAGCTCGACGTTCTTGTTATGCAGATCGATAAACACGGCAACCTTCGAGGTCAGCACCGTCGGCTCTACGGGTTTGAGGATGTAATCGACGGCGCCTACTTCGTACCCGCGAAACATCGATTTCGTGTCTTCATGCTCGCCGGTGAGGAAGATTATGGGGGTGTGCTGCGAGCGCCTCCGCCGGCGGATCAGGCTGGCGGTTTCGAAACCGTTCATGCCGGGCATATTTACGTCCAGCAGGATGAGCGCGAAATCGTGTTTCAAAACCAGTCGAAGCGCTTCCTCGCCGGATTTCGCCACCATGACGGCGCGATCAGCACCCTCCAGCAACTCCCCTAATGCCAGCAGGGTGCCGGGGGCATCGTCTACCAGCAGAATGTTCGCCTTCGGATAGCTGACCATTGCAACCTCCAATCAACTGACCAACCACACCCGCAAGAGGGACAGCAGCTGCTCGATATTCACCGGCTTTGAGATGTAGTCCGAGGCGCCGGCTTCCACGCATTTCTCGCGGTCCCCCTTCATGGCTTTCGCCGTGACGGCGATAATCGGCAGGTTTTTGAACTCCTCGAGACCGCGGATAATCCGCATCGTGTCGTAGCCGTCGAGCTCGGGCATCATGATGTCCATCAGCACGATATCGACGTCCGGATTGACCTCCAGCAGTTCGATGCCGTCCTTGCCGTTTTCCGCGTGAACTATGCTCATGCCGTGCTGCTCCAGCGCGCCGGCCATGGCAAAGATGTTGCGAATATCGTCATCCACGATAAGCACTTTCTTGCCGCGCAATTCCGGAGTGGTTTTCTGCAGGTTCGCCAGCACCTCGCGCTTCTTCGGCGGCATGCTGTCGACCATCCGGTGCAGGAACAAGGTGGTCTCCTGCAATACTGCGTCGATCGATCGCGCTTTCTTGAGAATGACCACGTCCGACAGTTTCTTGAGATCCTCCTGGTCGCTCTCGCTGAATCCATCCGGACCGTACATGACGATCGGCACGCCGGCAGCGTGCTCGATCCGGACCAGTTTCTTGAGCAGGCTCAATGCGGAAATGTCCCGGGTCGCGCCCAACACGATGCAATCGAAGCGGCGCTGCCGCAAAACATTGATCGCTTCCTTGCCCGAATCGGCGGACGCGATCTGAATGTCGTCTCCTTCCACCGTGCTGATGATGTTGTCGCGCTGCCAGGCGTCCTCGTGAATCACGAGCAACGTCTTGACGTCGCGTTCGATGAATTTTCGTGTCTTGAGCAGCACCTCGCGAAGAGTCTCCGCGGGCGCGGGTTTCTGCACGAATCCCAGGGCGCCCATCTGGAGGCACCCGCGCATTTCATCGTCAACGGAAATCACGCTGACCGGGATGTGCCGCGTGGCCGGATCGTGCTTCAGATAATCCAGGACCGCCCACCCGTCCATATCGGGCAACTTCAGGTCGAGCGTAATGGCATCGGGCATGAACTCTTTCACCGAGGCCAGGGCTGCGCTGCCGTCGAGGGCGACGATGCCCTTGAACTGGTATTCGTGGATCAGGTCAAGAAGAATTCCCGCGAATTTCGCGTCGTCCTCCACGATCAGGACCACACGTTCGCCGCTGCTGATGTTGTCGCGGTCATCCCGTATCGCGGGCTGGATGCGATGCGGAAAATTCGGCTTCAAGGCATCGGCTCTGTGGGGGATGTCGGCGGGTGCCGGAATGGACATTGAAGTATCCGGCTCCGGCGTTGGCCGTGGCCTCGGAAGGACCTCGTCGACGCTGTCGGGTGCCTTATGTATGAGCGGCAGATACAGCGTGAAAGTGCTGCCCTTGCCGGTGTTGCTGATCACTTGAATTTCCCCGCCGAGCAGCCGCGTCAGCTCTCGACTGATGGACAATCCCAGCCCTGTGCCGCCGTATTGCCGGCTGGTGGTGCCGTCAGCCTGCTGAAATGCTTCAAATATGATCTTCTGCTTTTGTTCCGGGATGCCGATACCCGAATCGGTCACCGTGAACGCCACGGCCGCACCCGCTGCGTCGAGTTGCGCATGGCCTCGCGTCCAGCCGGACTTTGCCGGAGCGATACGCAGTGAAACCTTGCCGTGATCGGTGAATTTGAATGCATTGGAAAGCAGGTTCTTGAGAATTTGCTGCAGGCGCTTGATATCGGTCAGGATCGTGGCCGGGGTTCCCTGGTCCACCGTGACTGAAAAACCCAGCTTTTTCCCCTGGGCGATGAGACGGAAAGTACGCTCGACGTAATCCTGCAGCTCGGAGAATGGTTCCGAGGTGATATTCAGCGTCACGGTGCCCGATTCAATCTTGGCAAGATCGAGAATGTCGTTGATGAGGGAGAGCAAATCCGTTCCCGCCCCATGGATCGTCTGCGCGTACTCGATCTGCTTCGTTGTCAGGTTGTCGCCCGAATTGTCGGCCAGCAGCTTGGCAAGGATCAGCAGGCTGTTCAGCGGCGTGCGCAACTCGTGCGACATGTTCGCCAGAAACTCGGATTTGTATTTCGAAGTCAGCGCCAATTGTTCGGCTTTCTCTTCCAGCGCCTGGCGGGCCTGTTCGACTTCTGTGTTCTTGCGTTCGACTTCCGCGTTCTGCTCGGCTAGGAGCTTGGCCTTGTCCTGCAGTTCGAGATTCGTTTTCTGCAATTCCTCTTGCCGGCTTTGCAATTCTTTGGCCAGCGATTGGGATTGCTTGAGCAGATCTTCGGTTCGCGTATTCGCTTCGATCGTATTGAGCACGATGCCGATGGATTCCACGAGCTGATCGAGGAACGCCTGGTGAACCGCGCTGAACTTTTCGAACGACGACAGTTCCATTACCGCTTTGACCTGTCCTTCGAACAGCACCGGCAAAACAATGATGTTCGTCGGCGGCGCCTGGCCCAGCCCGGAAGTGATCTGCACGTAATCGTCCGGCGCATTGGTAATCAGGATACGCTCTTTCTCGAGAGCTGCTTGTCCAACCAAACCTTCACCCAGCGCGAACTGGTTGCCCACGTTCTTGCGATTGCGGAAAGCATAGCTCGCGAGCAGCTTGAGGTAAGGCTCATTATGCTCCGGGTCATCGATGTTTTCTTCCTTGGGCGTTTCCATCACATAGAACACGCCATGTTGGGCGGAAACCACTGGCGCAAGTTCGGACAGAATCAGCTTGCCCACCGTTAACATGTCTTTCTGGCCCTGCAACATCCGCGTGAATTTCGCCAGGTTCGTCTTCAGCCAGTCCTGCTCGTTGTTCTTGATCGTCGTGTCTTTGAGATTTCGAATCATCTCATTGATATTGTCCTTCAATGCCGCCACTTCGCCGCTGGCATCCA
>DATNFD010000102.1:0-48533 GCA_035606555.1 Occallatibacter sp. | reverse complement strand
CACCTTCTGCATGAACTGATCGCTGATCTGCAACTGATGCACCGTATAGTGCGGCTGCTCCTTCTTCGGGAACACCACCGTCAGCGGGCTCGTCACATCATTGCCGGCGCCATTCGCAGCGAACACCACAGGAACTGTGCTCTGGGGCATGTTCCACGCAAACGCATACAGCGCGAACATCCCCGGCTTTCCGCCCGGCATCGGCCACGCCCTGAACGACTGATCGCCCACCCGCACGCCCGCCGCCGTATACGCACCCGACACATCAAACGTCGCCAGGTCCGCCATCCCGATATAGATATAGTGCTGCTCCGAGTCCACGCTCACCGACGGCGGCCTCGTCACCACCGTCACATCCCGCTCCACCTTCGCCGACTTGCGCAGCAGGTCATTCGACTTGGCTTCGACAATCAGCTTCGCCGGCCCGTCCTTCAGCAGGGCCGTTGTCCGTACACCTGCGACGAAGTTCCACGTCGCTTCCTTTGCCTTCACCGGCTGCTGCAGTTGCCACACCATAAACGTCTGGCCATTTTGCACAATCGCGGCTGAAGCGCTCTTGATCCCCCTCGCATCCGTCACATGCACCGACACCGGCGTCGCCTGCCCAATCGTCTTCACGTCCGTCGTCAGTTCCAGTTGAGGCCTCGCCGAACGCGCCAACACCACCACGACCGGCACCACAATCACCAGCAGAACAACCGCTAACAATACTTTGCGCACACCTCATTCTAGGTCGCACACGCTGTGAATTAACCGCGCGTACTGTTTCCGAAAGAGTGACATCGCTGGACCTCCACTGCCACCCCGCAGTACCCTTTCTTTTCGTCGGAAGGACCACGGCTCACATGAACAGACGCACCTTCATCGCAACCTCCGCCGCAACCGCCACCACCATCGCCACGTCGTCTTCCCTTGCAAAAGCCATCGCACCCGAAGCATCAACCACCACCCACACTCTCGACCTCACCCGCCACCGCTTCGGCGTCAACTACACCCCATCCCACAACTGGTGGTTCTGCTGGAACGATTGGAATCCCGACCCCATTCGCCGTGACCTCGATGCCATCGCCGCACTGGGTGCCGACCACCTGCGCATTCTGCTCATCTGGCCCTTCTTCCAGCCCAACCCCAAATGGGTCAGCCCCGCGCACTTGGAGCGGCTCGACCAGCTCATCACCCTCATGGCCGAGCGCCATCTCGACGCCCTCGTCACCGTCTTCACCGGCCAGCTCAGCGGCTGGTACTTCCTCCCGCCCTTCAACCGCCTCTCCAACGGCTTCTTCACTGACCCGGTCATGCTCGACGCCCAGGCCCTCTTCATCCGCGAGCTCAGCCGCACCCTCGCCCCGCATCAGAACGTCATCGGCTTCGACATGGGCAACGAGATCAACACCTGCTGGGAGGCCGACACGCCCACCGGCGACGCATGGATGGACCGCACCTTCGCCCTCATGAACTCCACCCTGCCCAACCACCTCCACGTCAACGGCGTCGACCACAATCCCTGGTTTCGCGACACCACCTTCTCTCCCCGCGCCCTCGCCGCGCAGCGCTTCCCCGTCATGCACTGCTACCCGTGGTGGACCGGCGCCCTCAAATACGGCGGCCCCATGGACCCGCCCAGCGTCAAACTCCTCGCCGCCATGGCCGCGCTCATCCGCTCCTACGCAGGCACGCAGCAGAAGCCCATCTTCGCCGGCGAATTCAATACTTGCATCCAGAAACTCTCAGACGCCGAGCAGGCCTCGTGGCTCAACCACGCCGTTGGCGCTGCCATCGAGCAGGGAGTGAGTTGGTTTACCTACTGGGACAGCCACGACGTCGATCGCAAATACGACTTCAACCCGCTCGAGTACACCCTCGGCCTGCTCACCAACGACGGCAAAGTCAAACCCGCCGGCCATGTCTTCAAAGGAATAGCAGAAAACTACCGCAACAAGCCCGTCGCCTTCCCAACCGCAACCCTTCTGCCCCCTCCCGCCGCACCCCACACCCAGGACGCCACCTGGCAATGGATCCTCGACTGGCTCAAGTGGAAGCCCACCCAAGGAACCATCTGATCTCCAAAGATGCGGCAGGCAGACGGATCATTCATTCGCTGCTATTGAGAAATGGCACTGTGCCCCGTTCATCGCGGTCTCATCGCGATGAGCGGGTCTAGACTCCGTGAAGCCCAACCTGATTCGATCTCAAACCACCAACGTGGGTGCCCCCGGTGCCCCGCTTTTGGGCACCTGGGAGAGCTTGAGAGTCGCCGCTTCTCTTTCTAAAACACTCCGCCTCGCTCTCCATCCGCAGTCCGCGCAGGACATTGGTCAATACCCCGGCCTCCAGTCCCAGGCCTAAGTTCCACATTCCATTTCGAAAATTAAATCCGCCAGTTTGCAGGCTATCTGCCTCGAACAGCGGAAACTTGTCTGTTCCTCAACACTCTTTCGAAATCGCGAGTTGAATCCGCCCGCAACAGGCCCGCTCTCTCGGCCAGAGTGAGCTCAGTCGATCCAAGCCAATCCACCGTTTATGACATCGTGCCCTGCGGCACACAGCTATTCCACGTTCTCTGTTCTCTGTTCTCTGCCCCTCAACCCAAGGAGAATCTCATGACCCCCCAATGCAGTCAGCACCTCACCGACGGCCAACGATGCAACGCGCCCGCCGTAAACGGCTCTACGTTCTGCCGCCACCACGACCCGCAGCGTCCTCCCCGCCCCGTCGAGAAAGAATCTGGCGGCAACGAACCGCTTGTTCTTCCGCCCCTGACTGACAAGTACTCCGTCCTCCTCGCTCTCGACGAGATCATTCACGCGCTGGCAGAGGGAAGGATCAAGCGCTCCGTTGCTGAAACACTCCTGTCCGGTATGAAGCTCGTCAGCCGGCTCGTGAACGAACTCACCGAAGAAGGTCTCCTCGACCCCGAGGTACCGGAGCCCACCGGACAGGGGCCGGCCTCCCCTGAGCCCCAGCTTTCCCATTGGCAGCCTGACGGGCAGGTGGCAGCTAGAATGGTCTCCCCATCCAGTTCAGACCATCCAACCAGCTTCTTCAGCGCCTCTCATCCGCATTCCGCCGAGCCGGAGATGGACTCAGCGACAGAATGCCTGATCCGTGAACTGGTAGCCCAAAGTCAGGAGCTGGTCGCCAAACATGTGCCGCGAACCTGAATTCGGCCCGAACAACCTCTGCGCCATGTATTAAGTACAAAAATCGAGGGAAAAACAAAACCAGAACGAAAGCCCGCGGGTGCTGGGAGACTCGGCAATGTCCCAATCATGAATCCGTTGCTCTTGAGAAATGGCCCTGTGCCCCGTTCATCGCAGTTTCATCGCGATGAGCGGATCTCACGGTTTTGGAAATCCACTCCGAACGACCTCGAACTCACACTTGCGGGTGCCGGGAGACTCGCAATGGCCCAACCATAAATCCGTTGCTCTTGAGAAATGGCCCTGTGCCCCGTTCATCGCAGTCTCATCGCGATGAGCGGATCTCACGGGTTTGGAAATCCACTCCGATCGCCCTCGAACTCACACTTGCGGGTGCCGGGAGACTCGGCAATGGCCCAACCATGAATCCGTTGCCTTTGAGAAATGGCCCTGTGCCCCGTTCATCGCAGTTTCATCGCGATGAGCGGGTCTCACGGTTTTGGAAATCCACTCCGAACGACCTCGAACTCACACTTGCGGGTGCTGGGAGACTCGGCAATGTCCCAATCATAAATCCGTTGCTCCTGAGAAATGGCCCTGTGCCCCGTTCATCGCAGGTTCATCGCGATGAGCGGGTCTCATGGATTTGGAAATCCACTCCGAACGACCTCGAATTAATACTCGTGGGCACATGGGAACTTGATCTTTCTCAGCTACGAGCTCCCCTTCGTCATCTCCCGAAGGACTTCGATTTCTCGCTGCCGATACGGCGTCCCATCCACCCGGAACACATCATGCTGCCAAATCGCCGGCTGGTCCGACACATACGGCCTTTGCCATGAGTCCCACGGAATCCATGTCTGGCTCTTTCCGGCCACCAGCCCCCAGTTGATCGCGCCCACGTGATACTTCTTCGCAATCGGCAGAATCGTATCGAATGTGCTTCCAATATTCCGCGCCATGTACTCCGTGCAGATCACTGGCCGGTGATACGGCAGCAGCATCTTCACATGAGCTTCGAAGTCTTCGGGCCATCCATAGTTATGAAAGCTGATTACATCGGACTCGTCGATCTGAATACGCCCGACCGGCGTCATCGTTGCGGTCGAAGTCCAATCTCCATGCCACACCCCGCTCGTCAGCGGCTGCGTCGGATGCGCAGATCTTGCCCATGCAAACACCTGGGGCAGCAGCCCCGCGATGATCTCATTCTTGTTCTTCGGTTCTCCATGCAGGTACGACGAATCATTGCCATTGTCCGGCTCATTCCATAGGTCCCATGCCAGGATCCGTGAATCATTGGCAAACGCGCCGACCACCCCTTCGACATACCTCTCCAACTGTGGATACCGCGTAGGATCCGCGAGGATGGCCGCTCCCGGCGCCTGCACCCACCCGGAGTTGTGTACCCCCGGGATTGGCGGATGCTGCGGCCCTAATTTCGGGTTTGGATCCCAGCACGAATCAAATAGCACAAACATCGGCCGGATATGGTGCTTCGCCGAAATCGCCAGAAACCGATCCATCCTCTGCTGGAATCCCTTCGCATCCTGCTCCCATAGCAGATTGTGCAGGAACACCCGCATCGTATTCATGCCCGCACCTTCTGCCCATCCCAGCTCACGATCGATCGTCGCCTCGTCGAACGATTCTGCCTGCCACATCTCCAGTTCGTTGATCGACGTAGATGGCAGGAAATCGGCCCCGACTGGCCACGGCTGCTTTGCATACCACTGGTTCGCCTGCTCCTCTGTCCATCGTTGCGCTGACAACGCCACGCACTGCAACAGAACGAGCAAGAGCGCGAACCATCGAAGCGCCCTGAAATTGCACACCACCGTTGAATGCAAGAAACGCCGGTTCCTCATCTGAACCCCCGAAGGCTGCTGAGTAGTGAAGGAGAATTCTACTGCGTCTTGCCCAGCTCTGCCGCTTTAGCGCGCTCTGCCCGAGCCTCTTCCGCGCGCCCTTGACGCTCGTAGGCGATCGCAAGTTGGTTATGAGCCTCGGAAAACGACGGATCCGCGGCGATCGCCGCCTGGTACCGTCCGATCGCCCCCGCGATGTCCCCTCGCAGCATCTGCTGATTGCCGGCATTGAGTGCAAAATTCGCTCTCTGCCGGCTCACTGCCGTGCGCGACAGATCCGCCGCCTGTTTGCGGTAGTCCGCCGCCTCGCTCCGCAACTGCTTCATCTCACCCCGGAGACTCTCCGCCTTTGCATGATCTCCGACTGCATCAGCCGCATCGGCCTGCTGGCTCAGATTCCCTGCCTGCTCGGCCAGCACTCCCGCCAGCGTCACCCGCGGCCCCGGCTGTCCCGGTTGCAGCGGGATCGCCTTCTTCAGCGCTTCGGCCGCTTCCGGCAAGCGCGAGTCCTGCTTCAGCGTGCTGCCCAGAATAGCCCAGGCATCGCCATTTTCCGGCCGTAGTGTCACGGCCTTCTTCAGTTCCGTAACCGCATCATCCAGCCGTCCCAACTGCATATAAAGTATGCCCAGCGTGTACGGTGGATCCTGAAGTTTCGGATCCATCTGGCCAGCCTTGCTCAACTCCGCAACGGCCTCATCAGTCCGGTCCTTGAACTTGTATGCCAGACCAAGATCGTAGTGCAGCTGTGGGTCTCCCGAATCCAGTTTCAGCGCCTTTTGGAAATCCTCAATTGCCTCGTCAAATGCAGACAACTGAATGTGGCAGACTCCTAGATCCTTGTAGATCACCGGGTTCTTCGGATTCTCCGCAAGCGCCCGTTTGAGGTACTCCAGCGCGTTCTTGCCTTTTCCGGTAAGCGTCAAGGCCAGTCCGAGATTGGTCAGGGCCAATTCGTTCTTCGGCTCTCGCTCTAGCGCCTGTTCAAACCACGGGACCGCTTCCTGCTGCCGCCCGAGCCGCTGCAGCGCCATTGCCGTTTCCAGTTGGCCGCCTTCCACCTTTGGGTCTGCCTTCAAGGCCGCCTCGAATTGCCCGAAAGCCTCATCGTCTCGACCGGCCGCGGCGAGCGTCCGACCCACTTCCATTAAAACTTCCGCATTGGGAGGATTCATCTCGACCGCAGGGGCAAGCGTGTTCATCGCTCCTTCCAGGTCCTTTTGCGAACGCAAAACCATAGCGAGGTGAATGCGCGCTCGAAGATACCTTCCGTTCAGCGCAAGAGCATGCTCAAACCGCTGCCGCGCCTCGTTCCATTTGCTCTGTTGCGCCTCGAGCGTTCCGATCGAGTCCTCAATATCCGCCTTCGGACCTGTAATAGCCTCTTCGGCGATGAATTGCAGCGTCGCTTCAGCTAGCTTGCCCACTGCTGCCAGAGCACGGCCGTAAGCGTCGTAAAAAGATGCCTCTGGCACCGGATGTCCTGCCTGTCGCGACAAGATTTCAGCTGAATGAAAGTGCGGAATCGCCTTCGCGGGCTCTCCCCCTTGCGCGAATGCCAAAGCTAGATTCGCCTCTATCCCATCGTCCCCGGGCTTAATCTTCCCTGCGGCCTCGAACTCCTTCGCACCTTCCAGGGGTCGACCCAATTCGACTAGAACGGCGCCCAGCGCTTCGTGACCCTCCGCGATCTGCGGCTGCAATTTTACAACCTCCGCAAATTTGCTTCGCGCAACCTCCAAGTTGCCTGACTGTCGCGCCGCAAACCCCGCGTGAAATGCCGCATCGGCGCGCCTGATCGCATCACCTGCCGGCGTTGATGGCTTTTGCGCGCTAGCAACCAGCGTAAGGGCAACAAGCCCACATAGTGACAGCTGCAGACTGCGACCACTCCCATGCATCGCCTACTTCTCCGCGGGCTTCGGATCGTTTCGATGCTGAAGTTCCACTACCATCTTGAACTCGCGATTCGCCTCCGCAAGTTGTCCCGTGGCTTTGTATGCTTGCCCGAGCAGATTATGAGTAATGTAGTTCGACGGGTCCATCCTCTCCGCTCGGTCGAGATAATGCAGCGCCTGGATCGGCTGCTTCAGCTTCAAAAAAGTCTCGCCCAGCAAAATATACGGTCCGGTCGCTTCAGGCTTTAGCAGCACTGCCCGATTCAGCGCCTGCTGGGCCTCTGTGTACTGTCCGTTGCGCACGTAAGCGTCGCCAAGTCGATCGTACAAATCCGGGTTCAGAGGATTGATCTTGCGTTCCGCTTCGAATTCCTGAATGGCCGCAGCAGTGTCTCCCCGCGCAAGCGCCACCTCACCCAACAACTCGTGCGCTAGCGGCAAGACCGAATTAATCTTGAGAGCTTTCGTCGCTTCTGCTCCCGCTTGATCGCGCAACTCCCGCCGTAGAAACAGCCGGCCTGCCAGCAAATGAGCTTCCGCTGAGTCGCCATCAAATCCATATTGGCTCGCAAACGCACGTCGCGCATCGTCATAGCGCTGCACATCTGCATAGCACAGTGCCAGCACATAATCTGGATCGACGTTTGTTCCCTGAACACCCGTGTGCGCCTTTTCGAGAAGGGGCAATGCCTCCTGAATATGTCCCATCCGAAACAGGCTCACGCCCTGCATTTCCAACGATTCACTGTCCTGTGGGTCCTGCTTGGCCGCATTCGCAAAGGCTGTGATTGCCTGAGGAAACTGCTCACGCTGATAAAAGATCATCCCTCGCAGACGCTCCACGCCTGCGGGTTCTGGATTTTGACTGGAAAGCTGATCGAGTTCCGCCATCGCCTGGTCCAGGCGCCCTCTTCCAGCCAGTTCCTTGGCCGTCTGAAAGGTCGCCACGCCAACCGGATTGTCACTGGAAGTTGTTGGTCGCCCTTGTCCACGAACCTTTACGGTGGCAATTAAACAGCAAAGAACGACAGTAGCAATCACGCGAGCCATCTTTACCCTAGTACAGCCAGTTTAACTCTCAGCGAAGTTCGGTTGCTTGACGATACTCAATCGCTATGTCATCCCGAAAGAACTGACAAGAGAAAGAGGGGAGCCGAAGCCCCCCTCGAGGTTTATGTCGATTCCCACGAATAGATCCTCATCCGTGGGATGGTTCAGGCCTCTCTCGCCTTAGCAGCCCTTGCGAAGATGTCTTTGTCCGCAAGGTTAGTGGCTAAAACTGAACGCGAAGAGAGAACTCAAGTTGACGAGGCAACGCCCCTGGTGCACCGCCGGTGATGGTACCGTCCGACTCGATGTTTCCGCCCGGATTGCCGGGGTTGATGTGGTTGAAGCCATTGAATGCGTCCATGCGGAACTTTGTTGCGATATTCTCATGGATCGTAACGGTCTTCGCGATTGACAGGTCGGCGTTAAAGAACGATGGGCCAAAATAGGTGTTGCGGCCCACATTGCCGATCGTATCCAGCCCCGGGTTTTTGAAAATGCCCGTGCCTGGATCGGTAAGCAGGTTGCCCGTTTGCTTGGTGTAGTACGTACGCTGACCTGTACCGCCTGATTTCGCCTGGAAACCGCTCAGACTCGTCTTCATCTTTGCGGATCCCGAATAGCTCGGGAAGTTGAAGAAGCCGCCTGGAAGATTTGTGCCGGCCTCGTTGTAGTTGACTGTGAAGGGTAGACCGCCTGCCCAGTTGAACGTGGAGGACAGCTGCCATCCGCCGATGATCATATCCGCAGCTCGGTTTGCCGCCGATCCGAACGCCTTACCCTTGCCGAACGGCAGATCGTACGTACCATAGAATGTCACCTGCTGCAGACGCACGTTGCTGTCGCGGCCATAGCCAGGATGACGGTCCCAACTGGCATACGTTGTGCTGTTCGCAAATGCGCTCGCCCATTGGTAGTTCATCGTATAGTTCAGATTCTTCCACGCGTTCTGCTGCAGAGTAACCTGCAACGCGTTGAAGTTGGTGTTCAGGTTGTCGCTGTAGTAGGTGATATCGTTCGTCCATCCACACTCACCCGGACTGACATACGGCTGGTTCGGAGTTGTGTAGCTGGCATCGCGGCAAGCTGGAAGCGAAGCACCATAGTAGCGACGCAGGATGTTGTAGGTCTGCGTTGCCCCTGTGGCCGAGTCAATGGTACCCGACGGAACAGTCGGATCGAAGTGCAGTGATTGTCCGGTGGCACTTAGCGATCCAGGCAAATTGATAGCAGCCTCGTTCGGGTTGATGGTGTTTCCGCTCGAATCACCCAGCGTGTAGGTTCCCTTGTTCCCGACATACGCCAACGTCAGCGAGAGAGTCGGAGTAACGGCACGCTGCACCGCAACATTCCACGCATCGATCTCGGGGAACCGGAGCGGATTAGGACGCGCACGAGAATTCACCTGGTCTCCTGGATTTGGCAGCAGACCGCTCGACGGAACAGCGATAGGAGTCGGATCGTTGGGACCCGCGTCCAGAGTGAATGCCGATGACGCACTCGTCGCGTTGTTGATGTTCTGGTTGGCGAGCACCGGCAGATTCTGCGTAACGACGTGTCCAAAGATCGACCCGAAAATGCCGATGTCGAAACTCCGTCCATATCCGGCGCGCAGAACCGTCCGGTCATCCACCTGATAAGTCAAACCAATTCGAGGTGCATACAGGCTCTTCTTTTCGAATGTCCATCCCATATCAGCCGGGACTTGCCCAATTCCAGCAACGTGCAGGTAGCCATCTGCCAAATTCAGCAATGCTCCATTCCCATCTGCATTAACCTTCTCTGGGAAGTAGAGCTCCCAACGGAGTCCCAGATTCAGAGTGAGAGCTTTGCTGACACGCCATGTGTCCTGACCGTAGAAGAAGGTCCGCTTCTGAAACTCTTTTGCGTTCGTCGAGGATGAAACGTAGCGCCTGAAGCTCGTCACATCGCCCAGCAGCCACGTTGCAAACCCATTTCCGCCTGCCGTTTTACTGGCCGGATCGGATGTTTCGTCCGCATTGGAGTTCAAAATTCCTGTACGGTTGTTATCTGAAGGTACGCGCAGGTTGCGTGCGTAACGGAGGTCGGTTCCAACCTTGAAGGTATGATCACCCTTGATGAAAGTCCAGTTATTCACGATCTGAAACTGGTCTTCCTTTTCGGTCAGAGGGCAATTGCATCGGTTGACGTTTAGATCAGATCCAAAAACCGGTTGCGTGCTGCCGCCCGGAAGCGTTCCGATGTCATATCCGGGCGAACCGCCGGTGAAATAGGTACCCGTGTTCAGACCGGGAATGCCCAGGTTGGTAGCTGCCGCCACGTTCTGATCGAACTTCGACGTGACGATATTGTAGCGATAGTACGCCAGACGGAAGTCCGTCAGCAGTTTCGGATTCAAGGCAATGTCCATGCCCGATGCCAAGCTGTCGTTAGCTCCCTTTGAGGTGCCTGCATACCCACCGATACCGAAGCCGCGTCCACCGGCTGCGCCGAATTCAGTTTTACCCGTCAGCGTGTCGGTGAATCGGGAGAACCGCTCAAAAGCGTGCATACGCTCATTGAGCGTGAAATCCATACGCTCCGTCCATTGGTCACTGTTCAGCCCGCCAGTGCCGGAACCATGGAAGTTGCTGTCCAGTCCGTTGAGATTTCCCGCGCTGCCCAAGCCGATTCCCTTGGAGTATGGCTCGAGAAGTTTGAACAGGTTAAGAGCAGGCTGAGAGGCCGCTCTCTGCAAGTACGCCAGCGGTACTACATTTCCCGGAAATGCAGGATAGTGCAGTTTGCCATCCGTTCCGAGTGTAGGCGTTTTCGAAGTGTCGTAGATGATGCCCGCTGCGCCGAGCTGGGTCGCGTACTCGCTGAAGTCCGCCCCTGGAATACCGCTGGGCCCAACCGTATTGCCGAGAGCGGTTTCCATCAGGAGTTCGGTAGGCAATGTGTTCGTTGTCGAAGTCCCAACCTTCTGCCGCTGTCCTTCGTAGCTTCCGAAGAAGAAGAACTTGTCCCGAATGATTCGTCCGCCGATGGTGCCGCCGAACCGGTTCTTCAAGCCTGGAGGAAGAGTACCAGGGGCCTGTTGAAATGGGTCACGCGCAAGATTGGCGTTGCTGGTTCTGAAGTCGTACACACTGCCGTGGAAATTATTGGTGCCCGACTTGGTCTGCGCCGTAACAACTGCGGAAACCGCCTTACCCAACTCCGCGTCAAAATTCTGCGTCGTGATCTTGGTCTCGGTTACCGCGTCCATCGTTGGATTGATAACAATGATTCCGAGAATCGGATCCTGGTTATCAGTGCCGTCCAACTCGAAGGCTGTACCCGCAAAGGCCTGACCGTTCACCATGATCTGCTGCGACGCTTGTGGATTCTCTGATGCTGCATGCGACCAGCCCAGCTTCTGCGCGCCCGGAACCAGAAGTTGAAGATTCGTGAAGTTCTGGTCTGGAACAGGAAGGTTAGCCACTTCCTGCGTATCAAACACCGTGGCCACATCGGCCTTGTCCGTCTTTAGCTGGGGTACCGACTCAGCACTCACAGTAATGGTCGTGCCCGTGTCTGAGCCCACATCCAGAGTGGGATCGATGCGGGGCGATGTATCAGCCAAAACCGAAATGCCCGTCGTCTCGAATGATGTGAAGCCTTTCGCTGCGACTTTGAGGTTGTATACGTCGGGAATGAGGTGCGGGACGCTATAGTCACCGGAACCGTTCGATTGAACGGTCACTACGGTGCCCTTAGCTACGTCCGTCACGGTGATCGTGGCGTTCGGTATGACAGCCCCACTCTTGTCGGATACAGTGCCGAAAATCGATCCGTAGATCGCTTGTGCACTGGCCGTCACAATGAGGAGCGAACTCGCGCAGCCAAATATGGCCAGCACGAGTGCTGTGCGGAAAACTCTGTTCATGCGGTCTCCTGAAAAAGTGCTGCCGGTTGTTCTGATCTCTTAACTTATGGTGATTCTGCCGACAGGCATTTTGA
The DNA here is from genome assembly GCA_035606555.1 of Occallatibacter sp. GTDB lineage: Bacteria > Acidobacteriota > Terriglobia > Terriglobales > Acidobacteriaceae > Telmatobacter. Next base: position 36,614 of record DATNFD010000102.1, on the reverse strand, counting down.
CTTCGGCCAGTCGGCTGCAAGACTCACCTGTCGCGATGACAGGCTGACTTTTCCGGAGACGCTCCTCAAATCCAGATAGAGAGCTGCAAATTTAGAAACTCCGGAGCAAATCGAAACACTACTGAATAGCGCAAGCCCTGTCAACGGTAAATACATGAAAATATTCACAAAAGCGCTCTGAATCGACATATCATTCCCGGGAAACCTTTACTTCTCCATTCAGCTACAGCGCAAGGGCATAGATCATCAGGTCTGTCATCCCCCAAATTGATGGATATAAACCGATTTACCTAGAACTGAGGAGTGGCCACCCCACATCTGCCCATTTTGAAACGACCCCCGGCAACTCGGATCTTCTACGCCACAATGAGACAAATGGAGAGGAAGTCTGAATATTCGACATATCATTTATATCGTGACGAATCTCTTTAAAAAGGAGCTTAAACGGGCCCCAGGTTATGGCCGACATCCATCATTCGATCGCATTGTTTCTCCATCAAATGGTTGATTTGCAAATAACTTATACCTGATCTAAGCCGGATTACATCACAGATTTTGATCCTTGACCGATCCGCTCTGCCATGCTGAGTCTGGGCACACCTTCGTCCCGATGAATCAGAAGACGCTTTGCCCGGACAAGCCTCTTTAAGGCATGACATTTCACCTACGCCAGGCCTTGTTCAGATCTCGCCATGTGGCTCAGTCGATGTCGGATTGGTCCTCTCACCGCGATCCACATTTCTGCCGGCCGGAACGGATGGCGACCAGCATATCTCTCGCTTTGGTTTCATCGGGCGAGAACTCCAGGATTCGCTCAGCGGTCGCAATCGCTGCATCGCTCCTGCCGGTGCTACACTCGACGATCGCCAGATCGATGCCGGCGGCCACCTGTCCCGGATCGCGGTCGAAAACTCCTTGCCATAGCTTCTCCGCCTCCGAATACTCGCGCTTCCGCGCCTTAATCACGGCCAGATCGCCGCCGGCGATAGCATCATATGGATCAGCTTCCAGCGCGCGTTTGTACTCCTGCTCAGCAGAATCTGCGTCGCCCGCCATCTGCTCCAGGAATCCGAGGTTCGCATGAAGCTCATGATCTTTCTGCGCTCCGCCTTCCTTCTGCTCCGTCCGTTTCAGAAAATTGAGGGCCCGCTTTCCGGCTTCCGAGTCCTCCCCTCGCAGAGCCATTTGGGCATAGGCCAACCCCAGTTCGCGGTCGTCCACGCCGGTTTCGCCGATTGGTTCGAGTTCCCCGCTTGTTGCCATTGGTTCCGTTTTATTGCTGACGCGTTTCCTGATCCAGTGATCGGTCACTTGTTCGTGCGCAATGTCGTTCGAAGGGGGTCGAGCCATATGACAAGCAGTGCAGTCTCGGTTCTCCGGATGGTGCCTCTCGGCGAAGCTCGCTTTATCGTGACATTGAAGACACTTAGTTCTGTAGAATTCTGCTTTCACATCCTGCCTTGGAGAATCATGAGGATCGTGGCAGGTCGTGCAGGTCATCCGCTCGCCGGATTTCTTTTTGCACTGGCTCCTTAAAAGAGCTTCCCACTGGCTTGTAGCCCGTCCTCCCGATCCGTTCTCCGTTTTGTAGACAAAGTATTCCGCGAAATCAAACAGGTCGTCACCGGGTACGAAGTCCGCCGTATTCTTTCCGAGACGAATCACGGCGGTTTGTCCTTCCAGGTGACAGTTCAAACAGATGGAGTCTCGGCGCATCTGTGGAAGCCGGTCGATGTTCATCATGTGCACTTTGCCGGCTGAAGCAATGTGAACGCTTCCGTCACCATGACACGCTGCGCAGCTAATTCCTCCATCCGCGAAGGGTTCCCCGGAATACAGGTTCCGAGCCTCTGGCAGCGATCGCGCAACTTCCGATGCATGGCAATGCAAACACCCCGGATCGACGGGCAGAGTCAACGGCATAGAGCGCGCACGCCGAAAGTCTGGCGTCATATCCCACACTTGTTTCTTTCCATACCAATTGATCGGCGCCTCGAACCAATATCCATGTTGCTCGAATAGATAGGTCCGGCCTCGTTTGCCGGACCCGATGAAATACCGCATCTCCTGCTTCCCATTCAATTCGCGATCCGGAGAAGGATGGTCGCGCTCATAGGTCAGCCAGACCTTCCCGCCGTCTTCGATCAGCTTGTAATGAACGCCAGAACCCTCATGCGTGAAGTCTCCGGAAATGAACCCGTCCAGAGCAAAGCCGCTTGCATTCGCCATCGGAGTGGTTCGATACCGCTCAAAGATCTCGCGATGACAAGAGGCGCACGCTGAGTTCGGATCGCGGGTTGCAGGTTCAGCACGAGCTTCGACGCCCTCTTCCCGTGCACCCAACCAGAGAGTGGTAAAAAAGAGAATGGCTCCCAAGCCAATAGACCCAGATCGAAACAGGCTCTGCGCTCCCCAGCTCTCGCCGTCGTTCTGATCGTGCCAACAAGAGAGAGACGGCGCGCAGGGTCATCCGGTTGGCATTCGGATGTCATCGCAATGTAAATACTGCTGATCGGCCGCGATGTTCTCCAGCTCCCGATCTCAATGTGCGAGAATTCGAAGCCAGAGCCCGAGACTTCAATAGAAAGCAAGATCAGATGCCAGAGCCATTAGATCTGTTCCACGATCTCATTGAGACTCCGATTGGCTCCATGACAGTTGTCGTCGACTTAGAGGGACGCCTTCGCGCGGCTCTCTTCACAGGCGAGATCGAAGTAGTCCGTTTCCAACTCCGTCGTCTCTACGGCAACAAGGGCTTCACGCTCTCGCCTTCCCTCGATCCATCCAGCGTCTGCACCCGCATCTCGCATTACTTCGACGGAGAACTCTCATCAATCGACACTATTCCTGTTGAGACCGCCGGAACAGCTTTTCAGCGCGAAGTCTGGCAAGCATTGCGCGGTATACCGTGCGGAACGACCACGTCCTACGGCGAACTAGCACGCCGGATCGGTCGCCCTGCTGCTGTCAGAGCTGTCGGCGCTGCAAATGGTGATAATCCGGCCGCCGTTGTCGTCCCCTGCCACCGCGTGATCGGATCGAATGGATCTCTCACTGGCTACGGCGGCGGCATTGAACGCAAACGGTGGCTTCTGGATCATGAAAATCGCGCGACACGGCTGTTTTAGATTTGCCTTCAGCGGCTGGCCCGCTGAACGCCAGGGCAATGGCTCCGATCCTGATCAGTACGAATCGGCCGCACACAGATTTTATATTTTCTTCTTTGCAGCCTGCAGGGCCTCGTTCTTCAGAACCTTCCCGCCCTCCTGAACCACGTACAGCCGGTTCACGTCTAAATTCTTCATGATATCCACCTGTCCCGAAGGCCAACGGATCTCTACCAGGTCGACCTTCTGCGCCTCGCCTAGCCCGAAGTGAATTCGCAGATCGCTCGCCGAGTAATATCCATTGCACGACTTCACGTCTTCAATCTGCGTGAGCTCCGGAACCGTCTTCCCGGCAATGAGACCCGTTCCCGTCTGTGCAATCACCTTGATCCGGGCTCCGATCCCAGTCCTATTTGATTTCGTTCCCACGAGGCGGATCTTCACCCAGTTTCGCTTTGCCGTAGACTCCTGTCCCGCGGCCGCATCGCAACGGAGCAGTTGCGGCACAGCATTCACGCAATTCACCAGCACATCCAGATCACCATCATTATCGAAATCACCCACTGCGAATCCGCGGGCCTTCGCATCTGCAGTGATACCAGACCCGCCAACGAGGCTTACGTCCTCGAACTGCCCCTGCCGCAAGTTGCGATACAGATACTTTCGCTCGGCATACGCCGCGTCCACTTGTGTACCGTCCACTTCCGGGTACACGTGTCCGTTCGCAACCAGGATGTCGAGCCAGCCATCATTATCGATATCAATGAAACTGACGCCCCATCCCAACAGACGGGTATTGATTCCAAGCCCCGCCTGATAGGTTCGGTCGTCAAACGACCCGTCACCCAGATTCAGGAACAAGGAATCAGTATCGCCTGCGAAGTTCGTCTTCACGATATCCAGCATGCCGTCGCGGTTGTAGTCTCCAATCGAAACACCCATGCCCGCCTGCGGTTTGCCATCCGGCGAATACGCTACTCCGGCCTCGATCGCCTGATCCTTGAAAGTCCCATTCTTCTGGTTCACATAATAGGTTGCAGATGTCGAATCGTTTGCAACGTAGATGTTCGGCCAGCCAGAGTTGTCCAGGTCCGCTGCCCCGCAACTCAACGCGTACGTTCCCAGTGTTCCCCACAGTCCGGCTTTCTCGCTCACATCCTCGAACGTTCCATCGCCTTTATTGCGATACAGGAGATTTTTTCCGCCCTCAAGCCCCGGCGGGCCGCAGGCCACCACGATCCCCTTGTAAGTGCAATTCGCATCCTCGGGCAGCGGGGTCGTCTTCAGATCAAGGTCAATATAGTTTCCTACAAACAAGTCGAGATGGCTGTCTTTGTCGTAATCGACGAACGTGCATCCAGAGTTCCACCGCAGCCGCTCTTGCAGCAGTCCTGCTTCCTTTGTCACATCCGTAAATGTTCCATTCCCATTGTTGCGGAATAGCGAATTCTGCCCGTAGTAGCTGACAAACAGGTCATTCCACCCATCATTGTTGTAATCACCGACGCAGCACGCCTGTCCCCAACCCGACCGAGCCAGTCCTGCCTTGATTGTCACGTCCGTGAATGTGCCGTCGCGATTGTTCTTGAACAGATGGCAAACCGGCTCGTGCCCCTTGGGGAATCCCTCCAGCCTCCACCCATTCACCAGGTAGATGTCAACCCAGTCATCCTGGTCATAGTCGTAAAAGGCTGCGCCGCAACCAGTAGTCTCCAGCAGGTATTTGTTCCGGTGTTCGCCGCCGAAGATCATTTCGACATTCAATCCGGACTCTCTTGCAACATCTAAAAACTGCACTCCCAGCGGAGATCCTGTTACGGGCGAGGGTGGCCCTTTCGGAGCCGGCCTCGCCGCCGCCTCATAAGACTGCCGCGCACTGCGCTTAGGTTTTTGTGGCAACTGCTGTCCAAAGGCAGGCCGGACCAGGCTCAGAACGTCTTCAAGCGATAACACGAGAGCGGTCCTGGAGAGCGACTTCAGAAATCCGCGGCGGCTGAACGACAAATCAGGAATCTCCATCGAACGCGAGTCGCGCTCTAGTGCTGAGTATATCGACGCGCGTCTCTAACTTGCGAGCATCGCGGGGACGCGGATAACGCGCGCCGGCCTCTCACACGAAAGCGTCACCTCGGCTATATTCCCAGCGTTCCAAGCGCACAAATCATTGATCCCGTTTTGTTTTCTCCGCCCCGATCATACATATTCCTCATTAGTCACCTGCCCGCGAGTTACGCTCGTCCGCCGCTCCCCAAATTGGGTGATTGCTGATAAACCAAGCAGCAATGCAAGATTCCACATACAACAGCACCAACCGCAAGAGGTCATCCTAATGCTCGAAGCGACTCAGACGTTGGACTACTACGAGTTTCTCCAGATCAGCCCCCACGCAGATTACGAGACGATTCATCGTGTGTACCGCTACCTTGCGTCTCGCTTTCACCCCGACAATCCCGATACTGGCGATCCCGAAAAGTTCTTCCTGCTGAAAACCGCCTACGACATTCTCTCCGATCCCGAACGGCGCTCCGAATACGATCGAGACTATGAGCGCGAGGAGCCCGCCCGCCAGGTTCCGCTCTCCGAGTCCGTCGATTTCATGGACCACGTCCAAGGCGAACTCAATCGCCGTCTCGCCGTGCTCGCCGTCCTCTACTACAAGCGCCGTTCCAATCCCTTCGATCCGCAGGTCAGCCTCGCCGAAATTGAGCGCCGCATGGGCTTCCCGCGTGACTACCTCGACTTCACCACCTGGTACTTGAGCAAGAAGGGGTACATCACCAGGGCTGACAACTCCGATTTTTCATTAACTGCCGAAGGCGTCGACTACATCGAAACTCAGCGCGCCAAAATCCCGGTTCTTAACCGCCTGCTCACAACAGGCAATGTGGCATGCAAAGTCGAAATCAGCGAAGAGATAATCAACCTCGATTCCACCACCACCGCGATGGTCGTCCTGCCAGATTCAAGGAAGATCCCCGAACGCCGCGGGAATGCCCGCGACCGTCGCAGCGGCGCTCCCGATTGGCGCGCCGACAAACATGACCGTCGCAAAGGCCAACGCCGGACCGACGATCAGCGTTCCAATTAATTACTTGCACAGTGGCTTCACGGGGCGCTCACAGCGCCCCATTTTCGTTGCTTAGACTCTGCTGATCTCGCTTCCCCGTCTTCCGTTTACGTCTGCAGCCGGCCCGTTTTCATCCATGCAGAAGCGGATCACAACAGAAAACGTTGAAAGAACACGGCCGGGTTCGATTCTGCAGCCGCAAGTCGGATCCGTACTTGCGAACCATCTTCACCCTCTTCCTTTCAGCCGACCAACCGGATAGCATGGTTCCGCTCATCGGCACACTATCCGCCGACACTGCATCGGGCATCTCACATACCGTACTAAGGAGAAATCTATGCGCCTCAGTCGATTCACTTCGTTGATTCTCGGGTTGACCGCCTGCTCTCTGTTCGGTGTCCTTCCTATTGCCACAGCCCAGTCCTCCTCAGCCAAGTCCACAGCCAAATCCAGCGCCAAGTCTGCCCAGTCCACCGCGACCTCAGCCAAGACTGACCTCGTCGACATCAACTCCGCAACGGCCGATCAGCTCAAAGCGCTCCCTGGAGTTGGCGACGCATACTCGCAGAAGATCATCGCGGGCCGACCCTACGCCAACAAGACCCAGCTCAAGACGAAGGGCATCGTACCGGCTGCAACCTACGCCAAAATTTCCAGCATGATCATTGCCAGCCAACCTGCAAAAAGCAAATAGTCATTAGGTCGCAACAAACAATAAGGGGCGTCAACAGCGCCCCCTATTGTTTTTTCCGCATCGATTCGCGTTATACCTGCGCCATGACCGCTCTTCGCAAGGCAGCCCGCGCCAGAAGCCGTGTCGAATCCAGCACCGGCAACGGCGAATTCCGGTTGCTGATGATCAGCGGGATCTCTGTGCATCCCAGCACTACCGCGTCGCACCTTTCATCCTTCATGCGCCGGATCACGAGTTGAAAGTAGGTCACCGACTCCGGCCTAAACACTCCGTACACCAGCTCATCCATGATGATGCGATCGATCTCTCGTCGCTCCTCATCTGTTGGTCGCAAAGATTCGATCCGTCGCGCTCCCAGCTTCTCGGGATATACCTCGCTCTGAACGAGCCACTTGGTCCCCAGCAGCCCAACTCGCTGATAGACGCGCTCCGCCGCCTCATCCGCCACGACCTCGGCAATGTGCAGCCAAGGGAGTGGTGACCGCGGCTCAACCAGCGACATCGCCTGATGGATCGTGTTGTCCGGACAGATTAGGAACTCTGCTCCTGCTCGCTCCAGCTTTTGCGCGGAATCCAGCATCAACTCGGCGACACCATCCCAGTTATTTCGGTCCAGGCATTCAACGTATGCCGCGAGCGAGTGGGTGTGCATCGTGATCTCAGGATGCCCGTGTGCTCCCAACACCTGCGCACCTTTTTCACAGATCGTCCGATAACACAGGGAGGCTCCCTCCGCCGAACATCCCACAATCCCGATATGCAACGACGGCAGCATTCCCCGATTCTACTCATCCCGCCGGAATTGTATGTTTCGACACGTTCGAGCTGCTTTGATCGGCTCTGCCCCAACAACCCCATTGCATTCTTATGACAACCCAGCAATCGCTGCTCCGGTACATTGCTTACATGCCCTTTCGGAACCTCGGGAAAAAGGAGAGGCGCGGAAGACCTTCTGCGCTCCGCTTTCTCCCGCTCCTCGCCGCCACCTACTTCATGGTCTCCGGTGGCCCATACGACATCGAGGACATCATCGGATTCGGCGGCTACGGCCGCGCTCTTATCCTTCTGCTCGTCCTTCCAATCTTCTGGAGCTTTCCTACCGCACTTATGCTGGGCGAGCTCGCCTCGTCTGTTCCTGCCGAAGGCGGCTTTTATGCATGGGTGCGCCGTGCTCTCGGACCTTTCTGGGGATTTCAGGAGGCTTGGCTGTCCCTTGCGGCTTCGGTATTCGACATGGCGATTTATCCGACTACTTTCGTCCTCTATCTCGGACACCTTGCGCCTCATCTCACCGCCGGTCATCGCGGGCTTTTCCTCGAACTCGCTGTCGTAGCCGCAGCCGTCGTCTGGAATCTTCGTGGCGCTGTCTCTGTAGGTGAGGGTTCGGTTCGTCTATGGATCATCTCCATTTCCCCCTACCTGGTGCTTGTCGGTCTCGCAATCGCCGCAGGTTTTCTCGGTGCTCGCGGCCCATTCGGAGGACACGCCTCCATGGCGCGCCCCGAGGGCGTTCCCTTCTCCACCGCCGTTCTCGTCGCCATGTGGAACTACATGGGATGGGACAATGCCACCACTATTGCCAACGAAGTTGAGAACCCACAGCGCAATTACCCGCGCATGATTCTCGTTGCGGTGATCATGATCATGCTCACTTACGCAATCCCTATCTCCGCAGTCGCCTGGGCCGGAATCCCTGCAGCGCAATTCTCCACAGGAGCATGGGTCGACGCAGCCCGAATGCTCGGTGGCCCCCTCCTCGCTATAGCAGTCGTGGTCGCCGGCGTCATCGACGACTTTGGCACTTTCAGCAATCTGACTATGTCTTACACGCGTTTACCCCACGCGCTCGCCGAAGATGGCTTTCTCCCCTCTGTTTTCACCAAACGCCTTCGCAATGGATCGCCGTGGGTCGCGATCCTTGCCTGTGGAACGTGCTGGGCCCTCGCTCTCGGTTTCTCCTTCGAGCGCCTCATCACCATCGACCTTGTCCTCTGGGGCATGTCGGTCGTGTTGGAGTTTCTCGCTCTCATTGTTCTGCGTCGGCGTGAACCTTCTCTCCCGCGTCCCTTCCGCGTCCCCGGACCCGACTGGTTTGTAGTACTCCTCGGGCTCAGCCCCACCGCTCTGGTTGTCTATGCGGTTTATGCCTCACGATTCGAAACCGTAGCCGGCATTTCGGCCTTTGCCTTTTCGCTGGTGATAGCAGCCCTTGGCCTTCCGATGTATGCACTGGCCGCATGGTCTCGTCGCCGCTCGGCAGCAAGTCGATCTGAACGTCTGATTGGCGACGATCGCTAATACCCGCGAATCACGGACCACGCAACAAAGGCCAGAAAAGCATTCGCGACGAGCGAAAGCGCCCAGCGCACCCACAACGGCCATGATTCTTGCCCATGGAACGACAGCGGCAAGCAGAACGACGCACCGAGAAGACACGCGAGGCGCGGAGCAAGCGGCATTTCAGAAATGCCAAATACCGCCAATGCCAAGCCGATCAAACCAAGGATCTCCGGCGTTTTCGAATCGGGCCCATTACAGTCTTGCATGTGTGGCAATGCTGACACGCTACAAATGCGCATGGAAATGAGACTTTAGCGGTACGAAAGTAAATCGAAATACAAGATCTTGCCTATCACGCTTGCTGTACCGATGGCTGCAGTGCTGCTGATCTGAAGCCCAATCGGGACATGAAGTCATCGCGACCGAAGCAAGAAGCAGCTTTTCCCCGGCATTAGTTCTGCCACCATTAGCAGATTCGGCACGTTATGATTGCCGGCATGCGCTCTGCTCTGTTCATGGCCTTGCTCTTTGCCGGCTCCGCGTCCGCTTCAGCTCAGGCCCAACAAGCTGCCCACCATACTTTTGTCGTTGCCAATGGTCAATTCCAGTTCGATGGCAAGCCCTATCAGATTCTCTCCGGCGAGATGCACTACCCCCGCGTACCGCGCGCATATTGGCGAGATCGGTTTCGCAAAGCTCGCGCCATGGGCCTGAACACCATCACGACATACGTCTTCTGGAACCTTCATGAGCCAAGCCCGGGCGTCTACGATTTCAGTGGTCAGAACGACATAAATGCTTACATCCGCGAAGCGCAGCAGGAAGGGCTGAATGTCATCCTTCGTCCCGGTCCCTACGTCTGCGCCGAGTGGGATCTCGGTGGCTACCCCTCCTGGCTGCTCAAGGACCGCAGCCTCACTCTTCGCTCCACAGATCCGAAATACCTTGCAGCCATGAACGAGTGGTTCGCTCGCCTCGCCAAAGAAATCTCGCCGCTGCTTCTGTCCAATGGCGGCCCTATCATCGCTATCCAAGTCGAGAATGAGTACGGCTCATTCGGCGATGATCATTCCTATATGAAAGCCGTCAAAACCGCACTGCTGAAATCAGGTCTCGCTAGGCCCAACACGCTCCTCTACACCGCGGATGGCCCTGAACAGGTGCCGAATGGCTCCCTTCCGGAGCTGCCCGCCGTGATCAACTTCGGAACCGGCGCGAAGCAGGGATTCGCCACGTTGAAGAAACTTCGTCCCGAGGGCCCTTTCATGACTGGCGAATACTGGGCCGGATGGTTCGATCACTGGGGCGAACATCACCACACCACGCCTGTTGCCGCGAACGCCTCTGAATACGAGTGGATGCTGAGACAGGGCTACTCCGTCAGCATGTATATGTTCCATGGTGGAACCAGCTTCGGATTCATGAACGGCGCCAACAGCAACGGCAGCAACTACGAGCCTGACACGACAAGCTACGACTACGACGCCCCGCTCAACGAGAGTGGCCAACCGACGCCCAAGTTCACAGCCTTCCGCGACGCCATCTCGCATGTCACCGGAAAGACCCTGCCGGCAATTCCGGCGCCCACACCGTCAAAGTCGTATCCCATTTCATCGCGTCCTGAATCCGCCTCGTTATGGAAAAACCTGCCCGCACCGGTTGAATCCGACAAACTGCTCAGCATGGAAGATCTAGATCAAGCGTACGGCTATATTCTGTATCGCACTCAAATCGCAAGTGGTGCTTCTGGCGAACTCGTCATCGACGGACTGCATGACTATGCGCAGATCTATATCGAACACAAGCTGGTTGGTACGCTTGATCGTCGACTCGGCCAATCGAGCCTTGCCTTGCCTCCCATTTTGAACGAGGCCACGCTGGACATCCTCGTTGAAAACTCCGGACGCGTGAATTTCACCAATGTGATCCGCACAGAGCGCAAAGGAATCACCGGCTCAGTGAGGATCAGCGGCCATCTGCCAAGCCATTGGCAAATCTACTCACTACCGTTAACAGATCTCACAACACTCCATTTCGCCAGAGGCACTTGCAAAGGCCCGTGCTTCTACCGTTACTCGTTAGCGGCTCAGCCCTTGTCCAATTCGGACTCGGGGTCGTCGCGCAATTTGCTCCCTGACACCTTTCTCGACACGAGTGGGCTTTCCAAGGGCGTCGCAATTCTTAACGGTCAAGCACTCGGCCGCTTTTGGTCCGTCGGCCCCGAATTCACCTTATACACACCGGGCCCATGGCTGCATCCCGGCGCCAATGACGTGGTAATCTTCGACCTCCAAGGGACAGAAAAGGAATCTCTGAAAACCATAGACCACGCCGACTACGGTCAAGCTGGCAAGTAACGGACTGTTCAGAAAGCAGTCGATGCACCCAGCATTTGATTCGAGCTTCTTGGGTCTTTGCGACTCGAATTCTTAATGACTCGACATTCCCAAGACAGTTCCTTCCTGATCAAGCGAGAACTGTCATTAACGTCGCCACTGGAGAGGGAATCCGCCGCTTTAGGTTTCGCACATTTCCGCCGATGAGAATATCGGAGCCGCAATGTCCCTTTTGCTCCCGACGAATCTTCACTATGGAAACGCTCACATGCTTGACGAATGCAGCCCCGATTTGGACTCTCAGCCTTCTCATCCTTGTCCACTGCCCTACTGGACCTGCGCAGCAAATGGAGACGGACCACATAGCTGCCGACGCGCCGCGGCCACTTCGCGCGTCAATGGAGCACAAGCCGCAAGTTGAATCGCCGCGGTCACCTAGGCTCAGGTTATCTCTGAACAACCTGTCTGTTGCCACGCTCATTGCTGGGGAAATGATCGATTCATTGGGTACTTATCGAAATATGACTCACCACAAGTGGCTCTGTGGGAACAGTCATGCCTTCGCTGGCTCTTACGACACGAATGTTCCCGGGGAGATCACGAGCCTTCAGGATGTGAAGACCATGTGCGGTCAAGGTCCAGGCGGTCGATCGGCCAACTGGGCCTTCGATACAACACAAGCAGGCTATTTCAGTGAGGGGGGTTGGGTCACCCAATTCCATCTCGCGGGTGAGCGAAATTTCGCAGCTGTCGAAGCATGGAATATCGGCAACGATTTCGCCTGGTATTTAACGGCGCGCCACCTTGAGAGGAGAGGAGGATGGATTGGAAAAATCGGTCGGACACTCAACTTCTCACGAGGAATTATCCATATCCATCTTGGAATCGGAAATTTGATCGCAGTCAGGCACACAGAAAATCCGAACTCCCTAAACCTGCATGTGCCCCAGAATTCGAACTACTCAGCGCCTCGCTGGTGGGGAAAACATTGATCTTCAAGCTATGTAGTATTCGTAATACGAATAAATTTCGAATGCGAGAATGTGGAAGCGCGGTTCTCTTTCCGTGATTAGGGCGCTGCTGAAAGATGTGTTCGACATGATGTAATGGTTCCTCCGCAGAATTGCCAGCCAAGGGAATCTCTCCTATAAACTATAGATTCTATTGTATTTAATGAATAACGCTTGCTGCTTGCCCTGTATCTTGTTGCTTACGGGTTGCTCTCGAACAAGCCAGCACGTTCCATTTGCAATCCCAATCGGCCAAGTGAATCCGCTTTGAACAGAGCACCTAAATGCAAATAAACTTGAACCGTCCATGCCAACAAAGATCGCCATCCCAGAACCAACGTTTAGCGATGCGAAGTATAACGGGCGCACGCTTCCGCTCTATATGGCCGCTCTCCAGGCCTTCGGGGCTTTTCCGGTCATTATTTCGCTTCGCGAAGCCCCAGACGTCGTAGCCAGGCTCGTTACCGGAACTCAGGGAGTGCTCCTGCCTGGGAGTTGTTTCGATGTGGACCCTGAATGTTACGGCCAGCGCCGCATCCCGGAATGTGGCCCGGCTGATCCCGCTCGCACTGCGGTGGACGAACTTCTTCTGCAGGACGCATTTAACTTACGCAAACCAATTCTCGCAATCTGCCATGGCTTCCAAGCACTCAATGTTTGGTTGAATGGATCTTTAATTCAGGATATTGATGCAATATTGCATTCGGGCGTGAATCACAGATCCGACCGCGAGGTCATGGACGCTCATTCGATTCGCATCGCTCCGGGATCGCTTCTCCAAAAGAGTCTCGCCAATCATACGGGTCAGTTCGATGCAACCGTGAATTCCAGCCATCATCAGGCGCTCGGCAGGGTCGGCGACAGACTTCAAGTGACGGCAGTCTCCCCGGAAGATGACGTGATCGAGGCCGCTGAACTCACATCGTCAGATCATTTCGTTCTCGGCGTGCAGTGGCACCCTGAAAGGACCTTCACCCTGAATGAGCTCTCTTCCGGCATTTTCGAGGCTTTCGTTCGAGCCGTCGAGAATTGGAAGCCAATTCCGGAGAGGATGGCGCAATCAAGATGATCCGGTCGAACCCAGATCCAAACGGTTTGAACTCACTTGTGGCAGATGCAGGATTGAAAGCGCTTTCGCAGGAACAGCGGAACCGATTCAATGATTATCTCGAGCTGATCCTCAAGTGGAATGCCCGGATCAACCTCACCTCTATTCGTGACCGTGATGGAATACTGAATAGACACTTCATTGAATGCATCGCTTCGGCCCAGTTGTTGCCCGCTGGGCTGGAGTCCCTGCTTGACCTGGGTAGCGGAGCCGGGTTCCCCGGAATTCCGATCTCTATCTGGCGACCCGAAATTCCGGTCACACTTGCAGAATCGCAGAATAAGAAGGCCGCTTTCCTGAATGAGGTCGTGAGATCGCTGAGCCTCAACGCACGCGTATTTGCCGGCCGTGCAGAAACTATTCGGGATTGCTTTGACTGCGTGACATTGCGCGCTGTAGATCGTATGGAAAAAGCTCTTGCGACAGGGATTTCTTTGCTCCATCCGGGTGGTGTGTTAATGGTACTAACGACCCTGGTCCTGGAAAGCAATGTCAGGGCCGCATTGAGCGCGTTTTCCCTGAATCAAGCTCACCTGCCTGGATCGACACAAAGATTGGTACTCTGGGGAATTTCGAACAAAGGAACACATGTTCCACGTGGAACGAAGGCTTCGCTTTAAGGGGCCAATTCCACAATGTTCCACGTGGAACATGCCGAAAGAAACCAAACTCAGGCGAGTTTTCCACCGGGTTGCCTGTTTGTACGGAAAAACGCAAAGCAATTGCCAACGATCTAAACCTCCTAAAGTCATCAATTAAAGAGAACCGTTGCCCTAGCATGTTGGGCTTTCCACAGCCTTCCCTATTTCTCCACAGATAAACGGCAACAAGGAAAAGCCCTGTTCCGTTAACCTGAGAATCCATGGGAAAGATTCTCGGCGTGGTCAATCAAAAAGGCGGAGTAGGCAAAACCACCACTGCTATTAATCTTGCTGCCTGCCTGGCTCTCGAGGGTCTCAAAATTCTCCTCGTCGATTGCGATCCGCAAGCAAATGCCTCGTCCGGTTTGGGTGTGGGGCGCGATGACAATCGCCATTCCATCTATGACGTCTTGGTCGGCGAATCCGAAGCCCAGCAGGTTATCCTGCCCACGGCGGTTGAGAATCTGTCGCTCCTCCCTGGATCCAAGAACCTTACCGGCGCAAATATCGAATTGGCAACCGCCGATGACCGTGCAGTCCGCCTCAGGCATGCATTGAGTTCCGTGAAGGATACCTACGATCTAGTGATATTGGACTGCCCACCCGCCCTGGATCTGCTCACGCTCAATGTGCTTGTCGCTGCTAGTTCTCTCATCGTCCCGATGCAGGCCGAGTACTTCGCTCTTGAAGGTATCACCGAGCTGCTTTCAACTTTGGAGCGCGTCCGTGCCGCATTTAAGCACGATGTCGAGATTGAGGGTGTTCTCCTCACGATGTATGACGATCGCACTAATCTCGCCCAGCAGGTCCGCGAAACCCTCCGCGAACATTTCCGCGATCGCTTGTTCATCACGGTGATCCCGAGGAACATCCGCTTGGCCGAAGCTCCAAGTCACGGGAAGCCTGTGGCGATCTATGACTCAAGATCCCGGGGCACGGAAGCGTACTTCGAGCTGGCGGGAGAATACCTCGCAAGAAACAGGATCGAAAGTCCAAAGGCGATCGAACGAAAAGTCGCGGCAAATTCTAAGCCAAAAGCCGAGGTCCGTTTCTGGCCCTATTCGTGAACACAGCGTGCCTCGCGAAATTCAAAAGCATTGAACTATCTCCGGACCTCACCCGGATGAGGATTGGAAAATGACAACCGCAACTGCCGACAACAAGCGCCGTGCCCTCGGTAAAGGGCTCGATTCGCTCCTGCCCCGCGTCCAGAGCAATTTAGCGC
Organism: Occallatibacter sp.; assembly: GCA_035606555.1. Lineage (GTDB taxonomy): Bacteria > Acidobacteriota > Terriglobia > Terriglobales > Acidobacteriaceae > Telmatobacter. The sequence continues at coordinate 21,146 of DATNFD010000102.1, read as the reverse complement.
CATCTCCTGTACATGCGGCAACGCCCGCACCCGCTGAGTCAGAGGGAGGTATGCCGCGAGAAATACCCATCGAGGAAATTGAACGCAATCCCTTTCAGACCCGAACGCATGTCGATGAGGCGGAACTCTCGGAACTGGCTGCTTCAATCAGCGCAAACGGCGTTGTGCAGCCAATTCTAGTGCGTCCGTTGGCCAACGGGCGCTTTCAGCTCATCGCTGGCGAGCGACGCTGGAGAGCTTCCAGACTCGCAGGCAAGCAAACAATTCCCGCAATTCTTCGGCAAGTCTCGGATGAGCAGGCACTGGAGATCACAATCGTTGAAAACCTCCAGCGCGCCGATCTCAACGCGATGGAGCAGGCGAGGGCTTTTGAACGGCTATCGCGCGAATTCCATATGACACAGGAGCAGATCGCGACTCGAACCGGAAAAGACCGAGTCTCGGTATCGAATTACATGCGGCTTTTGAGCATGCCAGAAGGGATTCAGAAGCTCGTTGAAGGCAGCCAGTTGAGCTTTGGGCATGCCAAGGCATTGATGGGGTTGAAGTTCCATCCAGATATGGAAAAGACGGCACAACGTGTTGCTAATCTTTCGCTTTCTGTTCGCCAGACCGAAACTCTGGTGCAAGGGATGCTCAATCCTGAGAAGAACAAGAAGGAACCGAAGGCGGAACCGGAAGTGGATCCCAACGTAAAGGAAGTCGCGGAACGGCTCCAGCGAGCCCTGGGATTAAAGGTTCATATTGAAGACAAGAACGGTCGTGGGCGCGTGATTATTGAGTACGCCGACATCGCCGATTTTGACGAACTGCTGGAACAACTCGCCGGCAAATAAGACGTGCTGATGTAAATGACAAAGCGCAACCTACGGGTTGCGCTTTCTTTCTGTGCCTGAATTCCAGGAGCGGCTGTCATTGGCGCGGCTTGATTCAATGAGTCTGGCTCTATTGAACCGGCTTCGGCACAACATCCGTACCATCGCGGCGGAACTTGTAGTGCAATAACCAGGAATTGGCAGCGCGGCCACTTTCCTGAGCAGGCTTGAATTTCCAGTTGCGCGCTGAGTCCATTGCTATACGTGCGAAGTAAGCACTGGGACCGCGCGTCGCGTAATCAGCGCTTGTCACCAAACCATCCGAGCCGACGTTGACGCGCACCACCACACTCACAGTGCCATGAATAGTATTGCTTGCGCGGGGGGAAACATCCGGAATATCGCGATTCAGGACTTCTCCCGAACCGGATCCGATTGCGGGCGGTGTTGGTGATGCAGCATCAGGTTTACTGTGTGCAGTTGGAGTCGCGGATTCCGGTTGAACTGATTCCGCATTCGAATCCGGTTCTGCTGGTGCGGGCTGATTCGCTGCTTGCGTTTGAGGCGGAACTGCCTTGGTATTTCTGCTATGCATCCTGAGCCCGACGATGATGGCGACAAGCAGGACGACGCCGATGATGAGAGGCAAATAGGGCATCCGCGAGGGAAGCGGTTTTTCGGCGATCGGCTCGCGGAGCTGAGGCGGAGGTTGAGTCGGTGCGGTCTGTCTCGCAGAGACGAATTTTGGTTTACCTTCGAGCAAAGCGCGGATCTCGCCGAGAGAACAGCGGTGCGAAGGGTCTGGTTGAAGGCATTTGCGAGCGATCTCCGCGAAGGGCTCGGGAACGGATGCGGGCAGAATGGGCTCAGCGTCGCCTGCGACATCCCAGATTGGCAACTCCTGGGTAAGAGCTTCAACAAGGGTGATGCCGAGCGACCAGATGTCGGCGCGCTGCGAAATCGGGCCTGATGCGACTTCGGGCGCGACGAAGATGTCGTTTGTGATCAGCTCGGGCGCTGTTTTGCCGGCTACGATAAGTCCGTCGCAGGAGAGCTTGATTTCGTTTTCAACGACGAGAATGTTGGACGGTTTCAGATGGCCGTGAACATAACCCTCGTTGTGAAGATAGCCGAGGACATCGAGGACAGGAGCCAGCATCTGGCGAGCTTCGTCCGGCGAGAGACAGCGCTCGGGCACGATTTGCGAGAGAAGCTCTTCCGCAAGATCAGTGACCAGGTATACGACCGGGCAGCTGTCGACCTCGGCGCGACCGAAGTGATGAATATGCGCAAGGTGGGGGTGGGAAAGCTGAGCAGCAGCAGCCCATCCCGCGAAGCGATCTTCTGCGCTCGGTGACGACGGGAAGAGCTTGATGGCTGCTTTTCGCGAGCCCAAGCCGTCGAGCTCAGTGAGGTAAGTGCCGCTGGTGCCAGACCCGCCGAGCCATTCGAGAAGGGGATATCTTCCATCAATGACCTGGCCGACCCAGTCGCCGCGAATCGCAACAGCATTCATGGCCTTCTCAGTGTAGACGAGGCCAGCGTGTAAATCTCGTCGCGTCAAAGGGGAAGGCTCCAAAGAAGCAACGCCTTTGCTGAACACTCCTCCAGTCACTGCTTCCAGCTAGTCAGCGGAAGCGCTGATTTGTGACCTGAGGAACATTCGTTCTTGCCGCACCTCACTGCATCCAACTGTCATGAGGATTTTTGCTCTGCTTGCATTGTTTGCTGCATTTGCGGCAGGATGTACGACTCACGATCGCAGTCCGGATGCTATCCGGCAACAAACCGCGCATGCGACGTCGACAGCGGTGCGTGACGCCAAGGCCGTCACGCAGGGGATTGTGCAAGGGATCCGGCAGCAGCGCACGATCAATATCAACAAGGCATCGGTTCACGACCTGAGCTCACTCGACGGAATCACGGATGAAACAGCGGAACGAATTGTTGAGCATCGGCCCTATCACGACTCCTACGAGCTGGTGAAGCAGAAGATCATTTCGAAGGCTGAATATAACCGGATCGCCGGGAAGATTGAGGCACGCTGAGCAGCGGCTGGACGAGTGATTTTGAGCACCCTCCCCCCCCACATTGCTGGCGATTAGAATCAACCACTTACGGATCTCTAGTCTCGTAAGTCGATGAAACTACACGAGATAATACGTAAATTGCCGAAAACAAAGCACTTAGAATCTCGCTCACTGCAACGAGGCGTTCGGCGCGGCAAGCTTACCTCGTGAAGCCCAAGTGAGATTATGCGCGTGCGAGTACATCTAGCCGGCACGCTCTCATACCAGGTTCCGTCTTTTGAATCAGCGGTTTAACTGATTTCCCGCTCGCTGGATCTTGACAGCACAGAGGACGTGAATTCAGAAAATGCGCCTTCCCGGAGCCGCTCAATGGTTTCACGCAGCCGGGTGTTAAGCTCGTCGGTCTGGCGGATCGTAAGTCCTGCAGTCGAGATAGGCTCACCGACATTCATCGTGATATCGCCGGGATAGAAGTGACGGGTATGGATTGGAAGCAGGTCGTAAACTCCGCTGAGCGCAATCGGAACCAGAGGGACTTGCGCACGGATAGCGAGGAATGCTGCCCCGGCGAGAAATTCCTGGGTGGTTCCGTCCGGTGTGCGAGAGCCCTCGGGGAAGACGAAGAGGGGCATGCCTGAGCGCAGGGCTCTGACGCCTGCACCAAGGCTGGAGACCGTGGCGTTGGCATTGACCGTGTCGACGGGAATCTGGCCGGAGCGATTCAGGTGCCAGCCGATGAAGGGCATTGTCCAGAGCTCTCTCTTGGCCAGGATGCGGAACTGGAAGGGGAGCGTTGAGAAAATGACGGGCGTGTCCATATAGGACGTATGATTGGCGGCGTAAACGGCAACGGGGTGCTTGCGAAGATTTTCTGCTCCGCGCACGTTCAGGCGGCCGCCTGAAATGCGGACACAGCCGCAAGCCCATATCTGGGCGATCCGGTGCTGGAGGCTACCGCTCTTATCCCAAAGCGACGCGAAGAGGGAGCAACTGCCGCAGATTCCGGTGTAGAGGAAGAAAAGGGGAGCCTGGAGGATATTTGTGCGCCAGCGGTGAAAACGGGGCAAGGGGTCGGGAGGACGTCGACGGATCACGGCATCTGGCCTACACGCTCCGGCTGCGAAGCGGCGGGCGCGGACTCGACCCGGCGTGCGAGGAGGCGGGTCCTGACGTCTCCGACCAGATAGACGGACCCGGAGACGACGATCGGGATGCCCGGTTCTTTTTCGACGTGTTCCAAAGCGAGATCGAGGGATTGACCAACGGAGGCTGCGGCAAAAGCAGGCGTTCCGGTCGACGATGCGGCGGCAAGCAGATCGCGCATGGGAGTAGCTCGGGAGCTGTAAATGGGGGCGAAGATTACTCGCTGGAAGAGGGGAAAGAGAATCTGCGCCATCTCGAGCACGGGCTTATCGCGAAGGCAGCTGAAGACGAGGGTTCCCATTGGCTGGTCGGGAAACAGATCGCGAAGCCCGGCACGCAAAGCCCAGGCACCTGCGGGGTTGTGAGCCACATCGAGCAGCCACTGCGCGAAGGCAGCGCTTTTGGATGAAGGGGTCGTGATTCGTTCCAGGCGCGCGGGCCAGCGGGTATTGTGAACTCCATCAGCGATCGAGTTGGCGGTTACGGGAAAACCGTGACTGATGGCGATCTCAACCGCAGCCGCGATGGCAAGCGCGATATTGCGATGCTGATGCGCTCCACGGAGAGGGGAGTCGATCTCGACCTGTCGGCCGAGGATCTCGAGCTTATACGAGGACTGCGTGGCATTTTCGTGCGCGAGCTGAGCAGCGCGTTCAGCAGTGTCAGAGACCGGCAGAAAGGGGACCGCATTGACACCAAGAACAGATAAAGAAATGGCGATTTCGCCGATGGCCTGGTTGGCGTCTGGATGTTGCGGGAGCGTAATCAGGGTTCCGCCACGGCGAAGAATTCCGGCTTTTTCCCGTGCGATTTCGGCGACCGTGGATCCGAGCCACTCCATATGATCCAGAGAGATGTCGGTGATGATTGAGATCAGCGGATCGACGATGTTGGTGGCATCGAGGCGGCCCCCCATCCCGACTTCGAGCACCGCTATTTCGATTGGCGGTGCGGCAAAGTGCAGGAAAGCCATCGCGGTGAGCATCTCGAAGTAGCTGGGTGCCTGGGCGAGCTTGCTCTCTTCAACCAGCCGTTGCGCGGAGGCGCGGACGCGGAAAAAATGTTGCGCGAAATCGGCGTCGGAGATCTCGGTTCCGTTAATGCGAATGCGCTCATTGGGGCGGCTGAGGTGAGGCGAGGTGTAGAGGCCGGTGCGCAATCCGGAGGCGGTGAGGATAGAGGCGAGGGTAGAGGCGGTAGAGCCTTTGCCATTGGTTCCAGCGATCAAAACGGAAGGGAAGGTGCGGTGCGGATTGCCCAGCGCGGCAAGAAGCGTACCGACCTCCTCCAGCGAGAACTTTCGCCGGGGTTGGCCGGTTTGCGTGGCCAGTTCTGGCGCCATTGCGGCGAGATGATCGATGGCGGACTGGTACGACATACCGATGTTCAGTATAGAAGGCGCGTGAAGCTGCGGTATCAGGATCAAGGGTCAGGGATCAGGGGCGACACGTATCAGCGCTATATAGACCGGCGATCAGTTCGCTGATGGGCGCTCTGCATGATCAACAACGATGGTCTCAATTGGGCCGTGCGTAGCAACGAGACGGAGCCCGAGTTGCTGCTGAAGGGCGGTGAAGAGGGGCGGAACGGCGGCGTCTGTTGATGGAGAAACTGCACCGCCGAATTGGGACTCGTCAGGAGCCCATTCGAGATCGAAATCGTACCTACCAGTGAGCGCGGTCCGGTCGACTACGGGTCGATCCACGATGGCTTTCTGCAGGACCGACGCGAAGCCCGCCATGGTGGCATTTCGCGCGGGGAGGAGAATGCGTTCTGGATAAACCGTGCTGACCAGCTGAGGCTGATCTGTTGCAGCAGCCGTGCTTGGCTTCAGCGTGGAGCCGCCTTTGCCTTGCTCAAGCACGTAAATTGAGAACACCTTTGATTCGCGGTGAAAGCTAAGCCTGAATCTCTCGGCCAGCAGAGAGCGCAACATCGCCATTTGTTCATCGCGGCTGGGCTGTTCCACGCCAGGAGTGAGTGCTGTGATGTCGTAATGAGTCGTTTCTATCCACGACGGGCCACGCGTCACAGCTCTAAGATTCAGATTGTAGGCCGCGGCAATCAGCAATTTGAGCGTGTAGTCCTTCTCGATGAAGCGGTGCGGTCCCTGCATAAGAATGAATCGGGAAGCTTTCGGTCCCGATTCCACAGGTTTGACGGTAGCGACGACGAACGCAGGTCCAGGAGGGGCCCCTTGGGATGGACAGGCAATTGGAGCAGAGAGGAGCAAACTGAACAGTAGAAGTTTCTGCATGGGAACACTCCACGGGGCGAGGCAGGTGGTCATCGTCTCACGCGAGGGGTGGAAGTGAGAATCCGACACCTGCTTTGAGGCCGATTTTGACCCTGAATTTCCATAACTCTTTTGACTGCTGTGAATGGTGTGGAAGAGCCGGTTGGTGTGGATGACAGGACGCGCTAAAGTGCAATGTTGATGCGCCCGGGGACGCGGATTACACAGAACGCATCGACAATTCACAGGGACTTTGAACAGGGGTGTGGGACCAGTGGGAAAAGCGGGGCGATGAAAGGAGATCTCTTAGCACTTTTCCATTTCCCCTGAAACCCACAGGCGGGTTTTAGAAATCCGGGCAGCACGGAAACGCGCCTATAGAAAGAAGTTGGTCATACTTTCCACTTTTCCGCACTGAACGACGGAGACTACGGGATTACTTGTTATTGAATCTATGAAAACCTCCTTATAGCCGTAGCGCTCTGGGGAGGTCCTTGCCCGGACGGCGAGTGTGAGTGTCCACGAATCGGATGTGAATTTTCCCTAACGTTGGCGGAGGTGGAGATCCTTGCCGCCGATTGAGCGGTTGGAAGGAGAGTGCGCAAAGGGCCGGTGGCGGGATCAGTTGCTTATCATGTGTCCAGTGTCGGTTGAATAGCGGACGGGGATTCCAGAGAAGTCGCCCGGTTTTCCACGCGCCAAGTGTTCGACAAGATGCATAAAATCAAATGCAAGAAACAGCAGCCGTTTCACGCGTAAGCGTGTGTGGTGTAGCCTTGGGCCAAGCGGCGCTGCGGCTTGGACGCAAATTGGGGGCCAGGTCAGCCGATCCGCGGGGGGCGACGGCGGGCTGGAGTGGAGCGGAGACGATGCCGATCGTGGAAACGGAAGTTGAGAAGCCGGCAGCACAGGGGGCAGCGATGGAGATTACCGTAAGCCGCCAGGAACTGGTGAAGGAACTCACTGCGACGCAAAGCGTAGTGGAACGCAAGACAACGATTCCGATCCTTTCCAATTTTCTGATCGAGGCAGAGGGTGACCGGCTGAACATTACGGCGACCGATCTTGATCAGGCGATTCGCACCAGCGCGGCAGTAAAGGTGAAGAAGCCTGGGTCGTGCACGATTCCGGCGAGGAAGCTCTACGACTACATCAAGCTGCTGCCTGACGGAGACATTTCGATCAAGCTGTTGGAGAACCACTGGGTCCAGATCCGCAGCGGCCGCTCGAACACGAAGATGGTGGGCATGGCACGGGCGAATTATCCTCAGGTGCCGGAGTTTCCAGCGATATCGGCGACGAGCATCTCCGTTGTTGCGTTGCGCACGCTGATCGCGCGGACGATCTTCGCCATTTCGAACGAGGAGTCACGCTACACACTAAACGGCGCTCTGCTGGTGCTAAAAGCGGAGTCGATTGCGATGGTGGCGACGGATGGTCACCGCTTGTCGTTTGTCGAGAAGCCGGGAGAGGCAATGGAAGGAATCAGCGGGGAGAAGCGGGTGCTGATTCCGCGAAAGGCTCTGCAGGAGTTGCAAGGATTGCTGGCCAACACCGACCTTGAGAAGGTGGAGTTTGCAGACGACGAGCATACCCTGTTCTTCAGGATTGGGCACAGAACGCTGAGCACGCGCAGGCTTTCAGGACAGTTCCCCAACTACGAAGCGGTCATGCCGCGGGATAACGCGAGATTCGCGGTGGTGCGGTCGAGCGAGTTGTCGAGCGCGATTCAGCGCGTGGCTCAATTTGCCGATGAGCGGTCAGGGGCGATCCGGCTGAGGCTGGAATCGAATGAGTTGAAGATCAGTTCGCAGTCCACGGAGAGCGGTGAATCTGAAGATACGATTGATACGCCGTATTCGGGCGATCCGATCACGGTTGGATTCAATTCGAGCTACATCATTGATTTCCTGAAGGCACTGGGGAATGAGGGCGAGGTTCGGCTGGAGTTCAAGGATTCACAATCGGCCGGGCAAATCCGGCCGGAAGACCCAGATGCAGAGTACAGGTCGCGGTACGTGCTGATGCCGATGCGGATCTGAAGGACCGGTGTTTCAGGGCGGGCGGCGGCGGTGTGGTGGCGGGTAGAGAGGACGGTGGCCGCCGACGATATATGGATGTATGCGGCCCAGCCATGATGATTTCTGGTAACTTATCATCCACTCTCTGTCACGCCCTGTGAGAGTGATCATCTCTCCAGACCGCGCTCTCCCGCTCGACAATCCAGGCCCAGATCGCACCAGACGTGCTATCAAAATGAGTGCCTGAATGCCATATTTCAATGACTTCACGCAAGTTGAAGTCTTGCGCCTGTCAAATGCGCGTGGTAAGCTCAGCCTCCAGTTCCCCCTAATAAAACGGCATCCGCAGAGCGGCTTGTACTAGCGCAGACGCAACAAGATAGGTCACCGATTTGGGACAATACTCTGCCGTAAGCAGACCGTCCGTGCTGTCGCCGATTCTCGCCGTGGCTCTATGGCCTCTGGTTTGGGCACAGGCGAATCCGCTTGTGCCGGCAAAACCAGCCCTACCGCCGAGCGCCGAGGTTGGTCTGCCACTGGCACAGGGTCACAGTTTCAAAGAGATCAACTCATTCGGTCAGATCTGGGCGATCAACCAGGACAGCCGCGGTGTGATGTATGTCGGAGTGTCCGGGGGCGACCTCATTGAATACGACGGGGTGACCTGGCGCAAAATCCCCACTGGGAGCGACACAATTCGGTCTATCGCGTTCGACAAGTCCGGCAAGGCTTGGATAGGAGGCAATGGAACCTTTGGTTTTGTTGAACCAGACGCGAACGGAGTAGAGCACTACGTACCAATTCTTGATAAGGTGCCTGAGCAGGACCGCCAGTTTACTGATGTCTGGCAAACGCTTGTGACACCGCAAGGAATCTTCTTCCGGTCCTACGAAAAGCTTTTCCGCTGGGACGGGAGGAACATACATACCTGGTCTCAAGGGGCCTATGGTCGGTTCCAGGCGCTTTCAGCGGTTCGCGGCCATATCTACACCGCTCAAAATGGACTGGGTCTACAGGAAATTGTCGGTGACGATCTGCGGCCAGCTCCGGGCGGAGACGGCTACAAGGATGCAGTGAAGTTATTCCTGTATCCGTACGATGACACGCACATGATCGTGAGTCAGAGAGAGGGCTTGCTGACTCTCTATGATGGCAAGAACGTCACGCCGTTTCCGACGCAGATCGACGATTATCTGAAGCAGCATAAGCTCTACACGTCGACTCAACTGCGCGACGGCAGCATGTGCATCACCACCTTGAATGGTGGGGCACTCATCGTGGGGCATGACGGCAAGCTGATCCAGATGTTGAATGTAGAGGACGGTCTCCTCGATTCCAACGCCTTGAGTGCTTTCCAGGATCGCGATGGCGCGGTGTGGGTGGGCACGACGTCGGGTGTGACTCGAATCGAGGTGAATTCGCCGATCTCGATCTTTTCCCGCTCGGCGGTGCAGGACACAATCCGGTACAAGGGCTCGGTTTATATTTCGTTGGACACCAGTGGCACGCCGGTGCAGAGGCTGGCGTCTGATCCCCATACCAATCGTCCGGTCTTTATTCCTCTTCCAGGACCCGCGCAAGCGTTTCAGCTCAAGCCCTTCCATGATCCGTCACATAAAGCCGACCAGCTTCTCGCCGCGACCAGCGATGGGGTTATGCGGGTGACAAGTACCGCGCTGGTGCCGGCGATGCCGGGCACTTTCGGGCCAACCGAACAATGCTATTCCGTGTATCAATCCAGAAAGAATCCAGACCGAGTTTTCATTGGTCATGGCGACAACGTTGGCTCAATGCGATGGGATGGGCAGAAGTGGATTGATGAGGGCAGACTTCCAGGAATTGTTTATGAATCGCGCACGCTTGCCGAAGATGCGGACGGGACTGTCTGGGCAGGTGGGGCAAATGGGCGAGTCTTGCGGATTACCGTAGCGGAAACCGGTATAAGGGATTCGAAGGCGGAATCCATTGGCCGTGATGCAGGACTTCCGGCAGGCGTGAACGGGGTGGCCTGGGCCTTGGGAAACGTTTGGGTCGGTGTCGATCGAAATCAGAATATATACAGATGGGATCGGAGCACCCACAAGTTTGTCGTCGACAACCGTCTTGCGCTACCTGTCGATGCGCAGGATGCGAGCCCGGCTTTGTTTGAGACCGATGACGGAAGTGTGTGGACTGCCATGCCCTCGACGGAGGGGCGCCGTATCGGTCGCGTCTATACCCAGCCAGATGGTTCGTGGCGTATCGATGAGGACAGCTATCGCGCTCTGACGTCGTTCAAAGTCTTGCCGGCCTTTTCCGATCCAGATGGCTCGGTTTGGGCGGTAGGGGAGTCGGTCGTTCGCCTAAACCCGCACGTTCGATCAAGCGTGTCGCAGGACCTTCCCACACTTATACGTCAGGTGAGCACCGCGAACCATGTGGTCTTCGGTGGCACGCCCGCTCCGGGAAGCAAGGAGTTGCAGCTTCCTCCACATACAAGTGCCGTTCGGTTCCAGTTTGCAGCGGCCTCGTATGCGGACGCTCCCGACATCACCTACCAATACCTGCTTGAGGGCGCCGATAAAGAGTGGTCTGGATGGGATAGGCAAAAAGAGGCGAACTACAGCGGACTTGGACCCGGCAGCTACACGTTCCGCGTGAAGGCGCGTGCGGTCGATGGCCGAACGGGCGTGGGATTGTATAGGTTCATCATTCTACCGCCGTGGTATCGGACCACGATGGCGAATGTACTCTACTTCCTCCTGTTCGTATTTCTTGTTCTGGCCGGCTGGCGCTTCATCACTCAATACGAGCGTGCCAAGGCTCGGCGCAAGACGGAGGCGCTCGAGGAGCAGAAGCGAGTACTTGAAGCTACAGTGAACGAGCGCACTCAAGAGATCCGTGCGCAGGCAGCTGAGATCTCCGCTCAGAAAGACAGCATCGAGTTATTGAGCGAGATCGGCAAGGAGATTACCGCCTCACTTGATCTTGAAACCATTCTGTTCAAGCTTTACGAACGCGTAAACCAGATAGCTGACGCAAGTATTTTCGGCGTCGGTCTCTACCGGCCCGAAAGGCATGTCATTGAGTACAGCCTCGCAATCGAAAACGGGAAGCGTTATGCACCATACACCCGCAGCACTGATGACAAGAACCAGCTGGCTGTTTGGTGTATCGATCATCGCGAGGCGATTCTGCTCAACGACGTAGCGGAAACTTCCAAATACATTGCTAAATACCGACATACGGGCAGTGCTCTCGCTGATGGCACCGAGGCGCAACCGCCGGCGTCCATGATCTATCTGCCTCTGATCGCGCAGGAGCGGGTGCTTGGCGTGCTCAGCATTCAGAGCTTCAAGAAGAATGCCTACACTGAGCAGCATTTAACTCTGCTTGAGAACCTGGCCGCGTACACGACCATCGCACTCGATAACGCGAATGCTTACTTGCTAATCAACGAGAGGGAGCATGAAGTAAGTGAGCGCGTTGCGGAATTGAGCACCATCAACAACATCAGCCAGGCGCTTGCGACGCAACTCGATAAGGATCGCTTAATCCAGTTGGTTGGTGACCAGGTGCGTGAACTCTTCCACGCACCGATTGTGTATGTGGCCCTTCTCGATCGTGCAAGCATGATGCTGCACTTTCCATACACATATGGTGAGGAGGCGCAATCCCGCCCGTACGGAGTCGGCCTGACATCGCAGATCATCCGCAGTGGCCAGCCGCTGCTCATCAATGAAGACATGGCGGGAGCGCGCAGCAAGCTTGGAATCACACAGGCCGGACGGCCAAGCGCTTCGTATCTAGGCGTTCCGATCCCCTCGGGCGGTGAAGTAGTTGGCGTCATCAGCGTACAGTCCACTGACCAGGAGGGTCGCTTCTCTGAAGGCGATCGGAGGCTGCTTTCGACGATTGCCTCATCCGTGGGCGTATCTCTGTACAACGCGAAGCTCTTTGAGGAGGCTTCTCACGCCAGGGCTGCGGCAGAAGAGGCCGATGCAGCAAAAAGCTCGTTTCTCTCGACGGTGAGCCACGAACTTCGTACCCCGTTGACATCGGTGCTTGGTTTCGCGAAGATCATTCGCCGCCGCCTCGAAGAACGCCTCTTCCCGATGATCCCAGAGGACGACCGCAAAGTTGCGCAAGCCAAGACACAAGTCATCGAGAATCTCAGCGTCGTCGTGAGCGAAGGCGAACGCCTGACCAAGCTCATCGATGATGTGCTCGATCTAGCCAAGATCGAAGCTGGGAAATTCACCTGGAACATGACCAGCGTATCAATGGGTGACGTGATCGACCGCGCCACCTCGGCGACAGCCTCGCTCTTTGAAACGAAGAAACTGCAGCTGCTCCGTTCGATCGATCCCGATTTGCCCGCAGTCACTGGCGATCGGGACCGGCTGATTCAGGTCGTGATCAACCTTATCTCGAACGCTGTGAAGTTTACAGACGCAGGATCAATCTCATGCCTGGCACGTCGCGATGGCGAAGAGCTAGTGATCAGCGTGATCGATTCGGGAATCGGCATTGCTGCTGCGGATCAGCCAAAGGTCTTTGAAAAGTTCAAGCAGGTTGGCGACACTCTAACTGATAAGCCCAAGGGTACTGGGCTTGGTCTCCCGATCTGCAAAGAGATCATCGAGTACCATGGCGGACATATCTGGGTCGAGAGCGAACCCGGCAAGGGCAGCACATTCTCCTTCACGCTACCGACCGCTGAAGTAAATGCGGCCGCCGAAATGCCACAGCGCAGGCGCAAGGTTGACATAGAGGCTCTGGTTCGCCAGCTGCGTGAACGAGTTGCCACCCATGAACCGCATGACAAATCGGTGCTGGTTGTCGATGACGATTCGAACATTCGGTCCCTCCTGCAGCAAGAGTTGACCGAAGCTGGGTATCGGGTTCGCCTTGCGGAAGATGGGCGCAAAGCCCTGGCGCTCATCCGTGAGGAGACGCCGGGGCTCGTCATCCTCGATGTAATGATGCCGGAGATGAACGGATTTGATGTAGCGGCGGTCCTGAAGAATGATCCGGTCACAATGGACATCCCGATCATCATCCTTTCGATCCTCGAGGATAAGGAGCGTGGATTCCGGCTCGGCGTAGATCGCTATCTGACCAAACCTATTGACACCGCCTCACTGTTCCATGAAGTCGATGCGCTGCTTGACCAGGGAAAATCGAAGAAGAAGGTGATGGTAGTTGACGAGGATGTATCGACAGCTCGCACCATAACGGATGTGCTGGAAGCGCGCGGCTATCAGGTGGTAGAAGCGAACGGATCTGACCTCGTGTCGAGAGCTGTGCATTCGAAGCCCGATATCATCATTCTCAATTCACTTTTGTCCAGTGACGAAGCTGTGCGCGCCTTGCGTTTCGAGAAGGGAATGGAGAATGTTCTGTTCCTGATTTATCAATGAGACCCCTATGAAGATTCTGATCGTTGACGACGAGCCTCACCTGCGAATGCTGATTCAGCAAACCCTCGAGGAGTTGGAAGATGAGGGTGTGGACCTCATCACTGCTACCAATGGTGAAGAGGCGCTTGCAACCATCTGCAAGGAAGAACCGAACCTCGTTTTTCTCGACGTCATGATGCCGAAAAAGAACGGCTTTGATGTCTGTAATGCGGTGAAGAATGAGTTGGGCCTGAAGAATATCCATGTGGTTTTGTTGACTGCAAAAGGTCAGGAATTCGATCGACAACGAGGGCAAGAAGTCGGAGCCGACATGTATATGACGAAGCCCTTTGACCCGGATGCGCTTATTGCAAAGGCAAGATCCGTTCTTGGTTTGCCGGGTTAGTTGAACCAGATGGCAGCTCCGACCCTCAAATCTCTCCTCAGTCCGCGATCCGGAGGCATGCCGGTGCTCAGCGCCATTCGGGAGAACCTGGCTCCCGGTATATGCGTCATGGACGCTGCGGGCAGGACTTTGCTGGGCGATGGGAACGAAGGCGAGCGCATTGCCATCCAGCACGAGAACGCGATCCTGGGCTATGTGGTTGGATCCGGACCGCAGGCGTCAGCCGTAGCTTTGCTGCTGACGCATCTGGCAGCCCGCGAGTTCGAGAGTCGGGCGCTCGCTTCTGAAGTTCTCCATCTATATCGCGAAATCCATTTGATTGAAGAGCTCTCAGAGCAACTGGCTCCGCTCTTGAACGTAACGGCTGTAGCTCAGTCCGCGCTCGAACAAGCGAAGCGGCTTATCACAGCGACGCACGGAAGCATCCTGCTGAAGGAGAGGGCCGACAGTCCGCTTTCGGCGGCGGCAACGTTCGGCGAGCGAACTGGCACGGGCTCGACTGAGATGAATATGTTGGGTTCAGCATCGCGACTTGCTGCGTCCATCCTTGAACGTGGCACAGCGGAGATTGTGAATGACTGCATAGCCGATGAGCGTGTTCCCAACTCCGGACAGCTATTGAAAGCTGTGATCTGTGCGCCCCTGCGCGCCGGCCAGAGAACTGTGGGGGTGATCATGCTCGGTAACTCCGCGGAAGATGCGCCGTATTCCGCGGCCGACCTCAAATTGCTCAACACTATCGCCTTGCAGACCGCTGCCTCAATCGAAAACTCATTCCTCTGTGCGGACATGGTCGAAACAGCACGTGAACGTGCGGCATACGCTGCAGAGTTGCAGGCCGCCAGCACGGTGCAGCAACTGCTGCTGGCCAGCGCGTCGCGGCCCACCCCCGGCTTCAAAGTCGATTCGGTTTATCTTCCCGCGAGCGAAGTTGGCGGTGATTTCTTTTTTGTTTCTCCGACGCCGGATGGTTCACTTACTGCGATTGTCGGCGATGTCTCGGGGAAAGGGCTGACCGCGGCGATGCGAGTTGCGATGATCCTGGGGGCCATTCGGCGTGAGACTTCGAATGATCCGGCGGAAATCCTCGCGGGCCTTAACAACGTTCTTATCGCGCAGGGGCAGCTCGGGTTCACGACCGCCTGCTGTATCCGGATCGCACTGGACGGTACATTCAGTTTGGCGAACGCCGGCCATATCGCGCCCTACGTTTCCGGACGCGAGGTTACCTCACCGCCATCGCTTCCACTCGGCATAGCCGAAAACCAGTCTTACGAGATCGTTTCTGGCATTTTGAATCCAAAGGATCACATCGTGCTGCTCTCAGATGGTGTTCCGGAGGCTCGCTCGAAGTCCGGTGAACTCTATGGCTTTGATCGTCTCAGTCACCTCACCCAGCTCGCGTCGACCGAGATCGCCGAGACGGCAAGAGCTTTCGGTCAGGAAGATGACATCACTGTTCTCATGATTTCACTGGGTGACAGCTAACCACGTTTGGCACAAAGAACGAAGAACTTCTGGCCGCGCGGAATCTGATGCTCGATGCAATTTTCAAAACGGACACCAGGATAGTTCAGTAGCTTTGAGTTGAAGCGGAATAGCCTTCGGGGATGTAAACCATTGAAAATAATGGTAGGCACGATTGGATTCGAACCAACGACCTCTTCCGTGTCAAGGAAGCGCTCTAACCAACTGAGCTACGCGCCTTCGTAGGCCAGAGTCTAGTTTAGCAGCACAGCACCTCGGCGAAAAGGAGCGGGTTGGACTTTGGATCGAGTTTCTCGGGGGTACGCCGTTCCTGCATCTAAGTACCTTGGGTGCACGGGTTGAAGCGAGTGTTGTCGATGATTCCGTGTTCCCAGGGGCGTTGCCGTGAGGGGCGCCCCCTTGAGTTAAATCGCCACTCTTGACAATGCCTCCGATCGTGCCTCAACACCCCGTTCGGGACTCCGGTCGGGCCGTGCGCTTCTCAACGTCCTGAAAACATTCAAAGAACAGGTATCGAGCATCCGCAGACATAGCCTGCCATACATCAGGCACGATGGCCTCCTCCGGCGCACTCCGGGGAATTCACGTGGAGTCCGTATACTCAAGTCAGCGCATGGCAACGCGGCTCGACAACATTATCGCCACTACGCGTGCGACGGTCGCCGCCGCGAAAGGAGGAGTCCTCGTTTCCGACCTGGAGCGCAGGGCCGCACTCCACCATCCCCGCAGGTGGGCGGCAGCGCTACGCAGACGAGCAGAATCCGAAGCTGCTGTTATTGCAGAGATTAAAAAGTCCTCCCCCTCCAAAGGACTTATTCGCGGGAACTTCGACGTGAAGTGGCTTGCTTCTCGATATGAGGCAGGTGGCGCGGCAGCACTCTCCGTCCTGACCGAGGAGCCGCATTTTCAGGGCAGCTTGAAGAACCTCGAAATTGCCTCGGCGGCAGTCAGCCTTCCCTGCCTTCGCAAAGACTTCATGGTCGATGATTACCAGTTCATCGAAGCTCGTGCGCACTGTGCGGATGCGATCCTGCTGATTGCAGCAGCACTCACATCCAGAGAGCTTAAGCGCTTTTCCGATTTGGCGCATAGCCTTGAGCTCGATGTCCTGGTGGAAGTGCATACCAATTGCGAACTCGACAGGGTGCTCGATGCGCTCGGTGCCAATGGTGCAGATGCCATCGGAGTGAACAATCGCGATCTCAAGACCTTTGAAGTCCGCATGGAAACTTCGCTGGAGATGGCGGATCGCATTCCCACGCAAACGGTGCGCGTTGCTGAGAGCGGCATTGCAACTTCTGAAGACATTGCGCGGTTGCGCGCTGCGGGATTCGATGCATTTCTGATCGGCGAGAGCCTGATGCGCCAGCCTGATCCCGGGGATGCGCTCGCAGAGCTGCTTGCCGGAAGCAAGGTCAGCGGATGAGCCTCTGGGTCAAGATTTGCGCGAACACCTCGCTTGCTGACGCGAAGCTCGCCGTGGATGCAGGCGCCGATGCGGTCGGGTTCGTCTTCGCTCGCAGCCCGAGGCAGGTGAATGCAGAACAGGTCGCGGGGATTGCGGCTCATCTTCCTTCCACCATCGAGCGGATCGGTGTCTTTGTCGATGCGACGTTTGGGACGATCGAGAGTGCGGTGACCGCCTGTGGACTTACCGGAGTTCAGCTTCACTTCGATGGAGGCGAGGAGCTGCCGGCGATGCTGCGCGAGCGCTTTGGAGGCTCACTTCGGATCCTGCATGTGCTGCATTATACGGAGGACGCCACTGAGAAAGCTGCGATTTTGGCCGCCAATGAGGCGGTTGACGCCATTCTGGTTGACTCGCGAACCCCCGCCGCGGTGGGTGGAACAGGCATTCCGTTCGACTGGGATGCAGCGGCGTCGCTGTTCCGAAGCAGAGGCAAGAAGATGATTGCGGCCGGCGGGCTGAACCCTTCAAATGTCAGCGAAGCGATCACGAAGCTTCGCCCTTGGGGAGTTGATGTTGCATCCGGCGTCGAGATCAGGCTCCGCTGCAAGGATCCGGGGAAGGTGGGGGCCTTCGTTAAGAACGCTCGCAGCGCTCAGTGAGAGACTTCTGTTTTGCCAGATGCCACTTGGTGGGCCCGGAGGGATTCGAACCCCCAACCAAGGGATTATGAGTCCCCTGCTCTAACCGTTGAGCTACAGGCCCGTGGGTTGGACGACTGTCTTCGGTTCAGCTGCGTGAATGCAAGTGAAGCAGCGGATAGCTGGTAAGTCGCTCCTTAAAGTTTTACATACTCTGCCCGGCGAGAGCACCTGAGAGACCATCATCGATGGCGTTTCGTGAGATCGCGATTCATCGACTGGCGGGCAAGATGCGGCCTGCGCATTCGCCGAAGCCGATTCGGGGCAGGCCTTCGCGCTGGCAGTAAGCACGCAGGATGACTTCATCGCCGTCCTCGAGGAAGGTGCGCGTCTCGCCCGTAGGCAGAGTCAGTGGCTCGGTTTGGTGTTTCATTTCGAGCAAGCAGCCTTCCGAGCTTTGCCGAGGGCCGGAGATGGTGCCGGTGGCAAGGAGATCGCCGGGGCGAAGATTGCATCCATTGCTGGCGTGATGGGTGAGCAGTTGCGCGATGCTCCAGTAGAGATCGCGAAGATTGCCCCGGCTCAGGCGCACCGGAGGAATGCGTTGAGTGCGCATCTGCTCTGACTGAAGGAAGACTTCGACCGTGATATCGAATCCGGGGCGCGCATTTTTGTCCGAAGCGAGATAGGGAAGCGGGGCTGGATCTTCTTTTGAACGCTCTGCCATTGGGCCGCGATAGGGAGCGAGCGCTTCGAGAGTCACGATCCAAGGGGAAATGGTTGTGGCAAAGCTCTTGGCGAGGAAAGGGCCGAGCGGCTGGTACTCCCACGATTGAATATCACGCGCAGACCAGTCGTTCACGAGGCACAGGCCGAAGATATGCTCTTCAGCCTCGCGGATTGCAATGGACTTTCCGAGCGCATTTCCCGGGCCGACGAAGGCCCCCATCTCGAGCTCGTAGTCAAGAGATCGCGAGGGCCCGAAGGATGGCTCCTGACTGCTCGTGAGCTTTGTCTGGCCACTCGGCCGCCGGATTTCGGTTCCGCTTACCACGATGGATGAAGCGCGTCCGTGGTAACCGATGGGGACATATTTATAGTTGGGCAGCAGGGGATTGTCTGGCCGGAAGAGCTTACCGACACGCGTGGCGTGGTGAAGAGAGGCATAGAAGTCGGTGTAGTCGCCGATGTGTGCGGGGAGCTGCATTTCGACTTCACGCATTGGGGTTAGATGAGGTCTGACTTGAGCTTGTGTCTGCGCATCTGTAGTCTCTGCCTGAAGCAGCGCCGTGATCCGGCGGCGGAGCGCGGACCCCGAACGCGAACCGAGAGACATCAGCATGTTCAGATTTTCGGCAGAACATGCCGCCGCGATGTCCGGTGGAAGTTCGGAAAGAAGCCCGCTCTGAGCGCATCCACGAAGATCAAGGATCATGTCGCCAATCGCGACGCCAATGGTGGTTGTGCCGGCGCGGCGAAAAACGCCGTAGGGAAGATTCTCCAGCGGGAAATCGCAATCCGCCAAGTTTGCGCTTTCCACCCAACTTGTCAAAGCCATCCGAGTACCTCCAGATCGTGGATTGGCTCTACGAAGGAACAGCTGCCGATGCTGGTGAGGAATTCACGGCGGATGGTTGCGAGCTGATCTCGTGTCCATTCCAGGCGGCGCCATCGCAGTTCATGTTTCCCGATTTGCCAGGCCGAGGCGTCTTCTTCGAGCAAAACCATTTCGGCATCGTTGGTCTGACCTCCGAAGTACAACACTGACGCAGCGCAGAGGAGGTTGATGAAACCGTGCATGGTTCCTTTGGGACTGTGCGGTTCGTAGGTGAAGGGCCGGCAGGAGCGGATGGGATGGTGCAACCCGGCAGTCGCTTTAAAGGGTAGCCGAAGCTTCGCCAGCTTTGCCATCGCTCGAGCAACATTCGGAGAGGGAGGAAATGCTTCAGCAACGACGCCCCCCATCCTAATCTTTGCGCGCATGTGCAGATCCGCTATCGCCTGTAGTAGTGCCGAGTTGTTTGGGCCAGGTGGCATCTCGATGTAAAGATGGACGTCGTGCGGCACGCGTGCGGACATTTCCTTCATTACTTGCGAATCTCCACTTTTGATTTCAAGTGTCTCGATCGGCATTCCGTTCCGGATCTCATCAGCAATACGATCCAGATCGGCGATATCTGAAATGATCACGCTCAGCTTGAGCTGGCTGAGTGACTGACCGGCCACCGAACGGAGTTCCTCAACCCGATCGGCATTGATGATGAATCGGCCGAGAGCTTGCGCGTGATTGCCGCGTGCGTAGTCGAGATAGTTGTTTGCTGCAGAGCGCAGGCTCAGGCTCGCAGGCGGATACAGGCCTGCATAGTCGAACAAGCCCGCGAGCAGCGTCTGAATGGCAGTCATTCCTGGTCAGGCCTTGGACGAGCCTTGCTTGAAGTTCTTCTTCAGTCCCTGCCAGCACTCAAAATATTCATGCTGCAGGATGCGTGTTTTCATCGCGAATTCCGTGGGGCGTACTACGAGTTGCGTCTCGAACATGAAGGCAAGCGTATTGGCGAGGTATTGGGGCTTGAGTTCAGCATTGGAGGCGCGCTCGAATGTTTCGGCGTCTGGACCGTGACCAGCCATGCAGTTATGGAGGCTGGCTCCGCCCGGGACGAAGCCTTCTGCTTTGGCGTCGTAAGCGCCGAAGACCAAACCCATGAACTCATTCATCAGGTTGCGATGGAACCAGGGCGGACGGAATGTGTGCTCCGCAACCATCCAGCGCGGCGGAAAGATGGCGAAGTCGCAGTTGGCCGTTCCGGGGGTGATTGAAGGCGCACTCAATACGGTGTAGATCGACGGGTCGGGATGATCGAAGGAAACGGTGTTGATGCAGTTGAAGAGCGCCAGATCGTATTTGTACGGCGTATAGTTACCATGCCATGCGACGACATCGAGAGGCGAGTGATCGATGAACGCCGACCACAGGCGTCCGAGGAATTTTGCCGTGATGTGAAACTCTCCGTCCCGATCCTCGAAGGCTGCGACCGGTGCTTTGAAATCGCGCGGATTGGCCAGGCCATTGGCTCCTATCGCGCCAAGTTCGGGAAGGCGAAACGGAAGGCCATAGTTCTCGCAGATGTATCCGCGTGCCTGATTCTCAACGAGCACGACGCGGAACTTGACCCCTCGCGGGATGACGCAGATTTCGCCGGGAGCAACCGCAAGAATGCCGAATTCAGTGTGGAAGCGAACTGATCCCATTTGTGGAACGATCAGCAGCTCTCCGTCTGCCGTGTAGAAGAAGCGGTCTTCCATCGAGGTATTGCACGCGTAGATGTGGAGCGCGACGCCGGTCTGCATCGCCGGATCGCCGTTCCCGCCGATGGTTACGATTCCGTCAACGAAGTCGGTCTTCTCTTCGGGGATGGGCAGCGGATTCCAGCGAAGCTGATTCGGTGAAGTAGGAACCTCCAGGAAGGGTCCGCTGCGAATCAGCTTTGCTGGAATCTCCTCGTAAGGCCGATGTGTAACGGACGGGCGTATGCGATACGTCCAGCTTCGGCGGTTCGTCGCTCGCGGTGCGGTGAAC
>DATNFD010000101.1:0-8926 GCA_035606555.1 Occallatibacter sp. | reverse complement strand
TGACATGGCCCATTCAGCGCTCGGGGATCAGGGCTCATGATCCGATGTCAGGATTTTTCTTCGTGCGCCGCGACTGCCTGAGCGGAATCGATTTTCAAGAAGAGGGGTTCAAACTCCTGCTCGAGGTGCTTGTGCGGGCCCGCCTGAAATCGGTGCACGAAGTGCCATTCGCCTTTGGCCAGCGTTTCCGCGGAGCCAGCAAGGCGAACATGAAGGTGGCCGTCGATTACGGCAAGCTTCTCAAGCGGCTCTACGGGATCCGTTTCGGCCGGAATCGCGCCGTGCCCGTGAGTTCATTCGAATAGCAGCCACTGCGTTGGCTCTCTCAGAGAGCCGGCAGCGTCATCCTCAGCGCCAGGAATGCTCCCACTCCCAGAAAGAAAACCAACGCCATCCGAATTCCGGGTTCGCGGTTCACCTCGGGAACGAGGTCGCTGGCTCCGACATAGAGCGCGACGCCCGCGGATACCGGAAGGCCGTAAGGCATCCAGGCCGGAGCCAGCTCAATCACAAGCACGCCTGCGATGGTCGCAACGGCAAGCGCCACAGCCGCCGCAAACGCAGCTCTGCGACTGCGGCCGCTGGCCAGCATGACAGACGCGATGGTGAACCCTTCCGGCGCTTTGTGGAGGAAGACTGCAAGGAAGATCAGCCATCCAAGCGCGCTGTTCACCACGAACCCTGAGCCGATCGCCACACCGTCGAACAATGCATGGACGCTCAAGCCCCCCAGCACGGAGTAGCCGGTGCGTGCGGAGACAAACTCGTCGTGGTGGGTTTCTTCTCCGTAGTGAAAGTGGGAATTGATGGTGTGCTCAAGCAGGTGGACCACACAGTAGCCCACCATAATGAGGACGGGACCCATCGTCGGATTCAGCTTCACGCTCTCGGGTGTCATCTCGAGCAGGGCAACGGCCATCAAAAAGCCCGCGCCGAGAGCGACGAAGTATCGCAGGTAGCGCTCGATTCCGCGCGCCCGGACGAGCACAAATCCGCCTGCTACATCCGCCAGAGCGGCGAGTATGCCCAGCGCCACCGAGAGTTTGAGCATTCTTACTTTCCTTACCCGCTGTGGCGGATGTGCACGACGTCGCCATCCTGCACGACGTATTCCTTCCCCTCAAGGCGTAAAGTTCCCTGTGCGCGCGCGGCCGCTTCGCTGCCTGCGGAAAGCAGGTTGTCCCAGCGAATCGTCTCAGCGCGGATGAAATGATGTTCGAGATCCGAGTGGATGGCTCCTGCAGCCTGCGGAGCTTTCGATCCTGCGGGCACGGTCCATGCCCGGCATTCATCTTCCCCGGCGGTGAAGAAACTGATCAGTCCCAGCAACTCATAACTCTTGCGAATCAGACGAACCAGCCCGCTCTCCTGCAGCCCGTAGCTCGAGAGGAAATCCGCTGCCTCCGCTTCGTCCATCTCGGCCAGTTCCGCTTCTACTTTTCCGCAGATTGCAGTGGCCCCGGCATTCGGCCTCTGGGCGATTTCTGTGAGTTTGAAGCGCTCAACAGCAGAGGCGAGGTCGTCGCCAAGCGAGCCGCTCTCGCCAATATTAACCGCATATAAAACAGGCTTTTGCGAAAGAAACATGAATCCCTTGATTAGTTTCTTCTCTTCCGGCGTCATCTCCAGTTCCCGGAGGGGCTGTTCTTTTTCCAGCGCTTCTTTTGATCGAAGCAGCAGTGCGTGCTCGCGCTCCAGCTCGGGTGAGCGCATCTTCTTTAAGTCCTTCTCAACGCGCTCGAGACGCTTTTCCACCTGGGTGAGGTCGCTGATCATGAGGTCGAACTCGACGTTCTTCACATCGCGCAGAGGATCAATCGGGCCGACATGCGGGATCGAGTCGTCTTCGAATGCGCGCAGAACGTGAATCAGCGCATCCACGTTGCGAAGACTCGTGAGGAACGCCGTCTCTTTGAGTGCTTCCTGCCCGATGGCTGCAACGTCCACGTACTCCACGGTTGCGTGGGTGGTCTTTTTCGGGCTGTAAAGAGCCGAAAGTTTATCGAGCCGTTCGTCAGGAACCTTGGCGACGCCGATGTGCGCTTCGCGCGGATTCGAGTAGCCTTTATCCTCGAGTTTTGCCTTGGTGAGGATCTTGAAGAGCGATGTCTTGCCCACCTGGGGCAGACCGATAATCCCAGTTTTCATGTATTTCCAGGTATGCCCCTGCACGATACTTGCGCGCTGAAGGGCCTCTTCGATGATACAAGAGCAGGCAGTCAGGAGATCGAGCAGCCGGCACTTCGCAACTGCAGAGACTTCCGCGGGAGCCTTTTCAAGCGCGCTGTTTCACGAGCCGAAGCGTCGAGATGATTGGAGAGGCTGCGGCGACTTTTGAGCCCGCTCCATGGATTGCGCGCAATGAGATTCTCCGCTTCCGAGACATCAGGCCTTGTCGCGCGCCGACTCCGCCCACGCCACCAGCGCCACCGTCGCGATCCCCATCAGCAGAATCGCTCCCTCAATGCGCTCGCTGCGATTGTGAAGCTTGTTGAAGTTGATCGTGTTCGCATTACCAATGTCGCTGGTGTCGATTTCCCCACCTGCCGCTACCCGATCGCGCTCCATCGCTGGAATGATTCCGTATTGCGAGTAAGCCGTGCAGGCCAGCATCAGCACGACCAGGATCATGGGCGCTATAACCGTCTTCGATTTATAGATGTGCCATGCCGGCGCAAGCGCCAACAGCGCAAGCAGTACAAGGCCGCTGACGATGCCCATACCGTGAAGGATGCGCAGCAATTCGCCGACAATCGTGCCGGCAATGTGGGTGGACCCCTGCAATGTGCCGAACGTGATGGCGGCAACGACTGGAAAAAATATTTCCGCGCCGAGCCATACGATGAGTGCGAGATAAAGCAGCGTGCGTAGCAACGTCTTCATGGGGGAAGAATACAGGGAGGGAGCAGGGAAGAGAGAGTTGGGACCAAGGAACAGGGAGAGGGCTTTGGTCTCGGAGAGTGCTCCCACAATAAAGCGCCCGGACAGGCGGCATGTCCGAGCGCTAATGTTGCGTGCTTACGAGTTCTTCTTCAACGCTCGCTTTAGCACCGTCTCCAGGGCAGCCTTGGTTTCGGCATACTCAGCAGGAGTGACCGCGCCGGTGAGCTTATCGCTTTCGAGCGAAAAGAGCTCTTCCTTGAGCGCTGCAAGAAGAGCGCCGTTTCTGCTCGCGGGTGTTGCATGGGAGGTCGGTGCAAACGGAGTAAGGGATGGGTGGGCTCCAGCGGTTGTCGCAAGGGGAACACCAGGTGTGCCGGTCGGCTTCCGAAGCAGGAACGCTGCTGCCGCCGCAAAGACCAGCGCGAGTCCGCCAAGAATCCACCACTTGTATTTGCTGAGTGGATCGGGTGTGTTGATGGGCTCACCGATGCCGCCGCCGGGTTGGCCTCCAGGCTGTGTCCCTGCCTGTGGGCCGCCTGTACCCTGATCCTCACGGGGCATGGAGCCGTTGCCTGAGACAGTGAACTCAAGGGCTTTTCCGGGCACAGCATTCTTCGCGACAAAGGTCTGGATGTTGGGATCCTGGTTCAGCGGGGTGAAGGTTGAACCCGATCCGGCAGTGAAGGTCATGCTCTTCGGCAGGAGCACGCCAATGTTCTGAGCACTCAGGGATACCTGCGGATGGAAGGTGAAGCTGCCGCTGCTGTAAGGCAGCGTATAGCTGATGTTGAACTGCGTATCCTTGTCGCCTTCATCCGGCTGAATGGGGAAGTTGAAAGCGTAATGGCCTTTGGGTCCATTGGGTAGAAGTTTCAGCGTCGTGGGCAGTGCACCTGCTTTGGGCCGCTGTCCCTGTGCAAGCTCGATGACAGCCTCTTCCGGCAGGACAACTTCGAAGCTCTTCGCGCTCCATTGCGTGCGCGGCGGCATGCTGGTGTTGTGCACAAAGTAGCGCTCGAGAACGTGGAGCTGGCCGTTGTTGCTTTCCAGTTCCATCACATCCGCCTCGATGAATACGCCATCGACCTTGGCGGCGACATCGTAGACGGAGATCTCCGGCACAGTGCCCGATTGCGGCGCATCCGCGAAGTACTCTGCGCCCTGGTGGATGACCTTAACCAGCGAGGGAGCATTGCTGGGACGGTTGATGGAGTAGTGACCGCTTGCGTCGACGGTGGCATGGGCAACTTCCGTCATGCCGGTCATCGGTTCAACCAGGACAACCGCATCACCGCTTGCAGGCTTGCCCGTGGTCTTATTGGTTACCGTGCCGGAAAGCTGAACCGCCTGCGCCAATGAACCGGCAAAAACTAAAAAAGAGATAACTGCAAAAATTCGCGTCAATTTCATTTTCTGTTCGAACCCAACTTTCACTAACCTGCTCCCGTAATTCCCGGTCTCTGTCTTATTAGTGCCCTAATCTTTGGTCCCTGGTCCCCAATCCCTGTTCTTCTCACGCCTGCTGCTGCAGATAATCGATTTCGGCGAGTAATTGCGCAGTTTCGTTTTCAAGTTGGCCTCGCTGAGCGACAAAATCCTCTTCAGGATATTTTCCGGCGCGGTACTCGAAGTTAAGGTCGCGCAGGTTGTCATAGAGCTGTTCTTTACGTTCCAGCAGGTAGTCGAGCCGCGTCTTTTGACGCTGACTGGCGAAGGCATTCTCGGGCCAGAAGGTGTACAGAAAGAGGCCGATCGCCATGAGGCAGCCAAGCGCCAAACCCAGTGTCTCTGTCATGACTAGTAACTCCCTTCGCTGCCGGTTTCACGGCGAATACGTTCACGGAGTGCGTCCATCTCAGGCGTGTTTGCGGCTTCAGGGCCTTGCTTTCTGCCCACTGACCAGTGCCGTACGAGCAGGATGGTTCCGAGCAGAGCGGCAAGGAAAACCGCGAATGGAGCGATCCATGCAACGAGATTGAAACCTGTCGTGGTCGGTGCAGCGAGTACAGTCGCGCCATACTTCGCGGCAAAGCTGTCGAGGATCTGCTTGTCATTCATGCTCGTTGTCATGGCCGTTTTTAGTTCAGCCAGTTGAACGGGCGAATCGGGGCATCCTACGTGGTTGCATTCGCCCAGCACCTGTCCGCAGCCGCAACTGCACATGAGCTGGTGATTCAACTTGTCGTACCGCGCGGTTGCATCGGTCGCACCGATGGAGAAACAGACTGCAACAGCCAACACCGCGGCTTGCGCGCCCTTAACCCACTTGCGATTTTGAAGCATCACTTTCATCTCAGTCGCCGCCCTTCAAGACAGGTTCGGCTTGAACCGACACCGTTGCTGGAACCTTTGGCGAAGCTGTTGCCGGGGTTAGGCTCGGAACGAGTGCGATAAATGTCCCGAACACAATGAGGACTACGCCGGCCCAGATCCAGCTGACCAGCGGATTAAGAAACGCCTTGATGATCGGCTGGCCGGTGTCGGGGTTTGTGCCCTCGAAAACAACGTAAAGATCCCAGCTCAGAACGGAGTGAACGGCGACCATCGTCTGCGGCTGCTGGCTCGCCAGATAGACGCGCTTCTCGGGCGCCATCTGGAACTGTTTCTTACCGTCCTTGTACACGTCGAGGAGCGCGTAGTCCGAGTTGTAGTTGGCGTTGGAATCTTGCGTGAAGCCGACACACTCCAGCGTGTATGGGCCGACGCTCATCGAGTCGTGCAGCGCGAGTTCCTTCTCCGTGTTCTTGTTGAACGCCGCTCCGGCGAGTCCGACAACAACAATGACCACGCCGATGTGAATCAGGTATCCGCCGTATCGGCGCGTGTTGCGTCGCATGAGCAGGTACATTGACGATGCCAGGTTCTTACCGGTTTGCCTGGCGATCACGCCTGCGCCGCGGAGAAACTCGGAGCTGATGGCGGCGAAGACGCTCGCCGACAGTGCAAACGCAACCAGCGAGTAGAAGTATCCGGCATCGCTGAACCAGATGCTCAACGGACGCGGACCAAAGATGAAGCAGACCGCTACCATCACCCAAAGCGCAATCGTCGGAACGATAAAGTTGCGCTTGACTGCCCGCAGCGAAGTGGAGCGCCACGGAAGCAAGGGGCCCACGCCGGTGAGAAAGAGCAGGAACAATCCGATCGGAACCGCAACACGGTTATAAAACGGCGCGCCCACCGTTACCTTGCTGCCTTGCACGTACTCGCTGAGGATCGGGAAGAGCGTTCCCCAAAGAATCACAAAGCATGCGGTGAGCAGTACGAGATTGTTGAACAGGAAGCTCGACTCGCGGCTCACAAGCGATTCAAGCTGATGGTCTGAGCGAAGGTGATCGCGCTGCAGAATGAAAGTGAAGATGCAGACCGCCAGCACGATGCCCATGAATGTTATGAACCAGTTGCCAATCGAAGACTGCGCGAACGCGTGCACAGAACTGACCAGGCCGGCACGAGTCAGCAGCGTTCCCAGCAGCGTGAGCAAAAAAGTGGAAAAGATGAGCCAGACGTTCCAGCTCTTCATCATTCCCTTTTTTTCCTGCATCATCACGGAGTGCAGGAAGGCCGTTCCCGTGAGCCAAGGCATGAAGCTGGCGTTCTCAACCGGATCCCATCCCCAGTAGCCGCCCCAGCCGAGAACCGCGTACGCCCAGTGCATACCGAGGAAGATTCCGCAGGTGAGGAAAAGCCAGGTCACGAGCGTCCATACGCGTGTGATCTTGATCCACTTCTCGCCGGGATAGCGCATCATCAGCGCGCCAAGTCCGAAGGCAAAAGGAACCGAAAATCCTACATAGCCGAGGTAAAGCAGCGGCGGGTGGATCACCATCTCGGGATATTGCAGCAGAGGATTGAGACCGTTACCGTCTGCTGGGATGGCGCCACGAAGCAACGAGAAAGGCGGCGCTGCAAAATTGACAACTGCCAGGAAAAAGACCTGCACGGCTGCCAGAATTGTTCCGGCATACGCGTAAAGCTTCACATCAGTCTTGTGCCGAAGCCGGAGGACAAAGCCGAACGTCGCAAGCAGCCAGCACCAGAGAAGCAGCGAACCTTCCTGACCGCTCCATAGGGCCGCAAATTTGTAGGCTGCTGGGAGAGCGCGGTTCGAGTGCTCCATGATGTAGGTAATGGAGAAGTCGTTGTTGAACACCGAGTACACCAGCGCGAAAGCTGCGCCGGTGACTGCGATGAACACCGCGATGCCCGCGCGGCGTGCGGTGTCGGCCAGGCGCTCAGGCGAAATAGGAGCCGGCTGACCCGTCGCGATCAGGCGCAAAGCTACTCCACCTGCAAACAGGTTGTAGGCTGCCAGCGCTAATGCGATGAGGAGTGCAAGACTTCCGAAAGTTGCCATGGAGGTGTTTTCTCCAACTTCCTTACTCGAAAAACGTTCGTTGCGATGTCTGGTCTGTGACCCCGGGGGCCCAGCCGCGTTGGTCGCTGGGGTGGATCTCCACTCTGATTCTCGCACTCAGCACGTATGCCTCAGGGGAATCCAGAGCGGCCAAACCAGGAGGAAACCGCTGCAACGACCTTATTCTCAATCATTCTAGGCCGCTTCAATGTGATTTGCCTCACACCAGCGGTGGACATGATCACAGGGCAAGACGCAAGAACTCCCCATCATGGCGACTCCCGCAAATTCAGACGAGTAGCTTGCGAAAAAGGCGGCGCCCCCATTGTTTGCCTGGATTCGACAGAAGAGGATGCACAATGAATAAAGAAAACACTCAGTGATCTCGAATTTTGCGTGTCTGCATCCCTCTCGTAGATTCCCGCACCGCTTTTTACTTCGTCTTTTGACGTGATCTGTGTCACTTTTCCAGCAACTTCTCTGGAGATAAGGTTAATTGTAGAACTCGGACTTAATTGGTCGCCAATCAGATCCGCGCTCCCGGCCATCCCGTTCATGTACCCATCGGGAACGCCGATGCTTTATAGAGAAATCGTGCACGCCTATGAGACTCGCAATTCTTCTTCCGGCCTTATTCTTCGCGCTGTTCGGTCGCGCTTTCGCCCAGCAAACCCCTGCTTCCGCCTCCCAGGACGAACATCCCATCCAGGACAACAGCTTTCTTGCCGAGGAGGCCTATAACCAGGAGCCCGGCGTTGTGCAGCACATCCAGACGTTCACCCACCTTTGGAACGCCAAAACCTGGGCCTACAGCTTCACGCAGGAGTGGCCCCTCCCCGATCACTGGCGGCACCAGCTCAGCTACACGGTTGTGGAGGCAAAGACCGATCGCACTCTCAACCGCTCATTCGGAGATCTGCTGCTCAACTACCGTTATCAGCTCCTTGGTGACGGCGATGCTCGACTCGCAATCTCGCCCCGCGCCACTCTCATTGTGCCCAGCGGTTCGGTGAAAAACGCCTCCGGCTACGGTGGCGCAGGCGTGCAAGCGGTCGTGCCCGCCAGCTTCGTCCTTGACCGACACTTCGTCACCCACTACGACCTGGGCGGCACCTGGGTTCCTCGCGCACGCGATGCCTCGCAAGATACCGCTGCATCCTACGGCTACAACGCCGCCGGCAGTCTCATCTGGCTTGCACACCCGCGCTTGAACGGCATGTTCGAAACCTCGTGGACCTCGTCGCACCTCGTAAGTCGTCCGCAGGGAACAGACGTCCAGAACACTCTCTGGCTCGCTCCCGGTGCACGCGGCGCCTTCAATTTCAAAAGCGGCCTGCAGATCGTCCCCGGCATCGCCTATGTTGCCGGTGTAGGTCCCAGCTCCGGCGACAAAGGCGTCTTCTTCTACCTGAGCTTCGAACATCCGATGTGGAGAGAAAGTGAGCGGTGATGTCCCAACGTGTTGATCAGTGATCACTGGCCACGGACCACTGACCGCTGCCTTCACCCAAACAGAAACTCCTTCTCCCGCAGCTCCTTGATGCTGTCGCGCAGCTTCGCCGCCTTCTCGAACTCGAACTTCCGCGCCGCATCCCGCATCTCTGTCTCCAGCTTGCCGATGAATGCATCCACATCCGCCTGCGAGGTGAAATCCGGCAGCCCCGCTGTTTCGGCCTCTTCAATCTC
>DATNFD010000100.1:0-18235 GCA_035606555.1 Occallatibacter sp. | reverse complement strand
GCGGGAGGGTTTCAACGCTCCATCTGCCGATTACAATTCGGCCGCTCTGGCATTGAGCTACACCGGCGTGCGAAACTTTTTATACCATACTGCCCTTGCACGAAGTCCCACCGCAATCATTGGGGCAGGAAGAATCCCGATCAAGCCTCGATGAAGATTCATCCCCATGCAGATTCTTCCCCATAACGTGAGCGGCACATAATATCGCGGAACGAGAATTTCTTGGAATCCGTTACGGACCTTGAACTCTCTTAGAGGGCTGTCTCTCTTGTTTCCGTAGTTATAGTTGCCGTACGTGATATGCGAAATCCCTCGCGAGTGGCAGGTCTCCACCGCCTTTGTGACAAGCGCATTTGCGGGCCTCTTGTCCAATTGGCTGGGCTTCACCGTCAGATTCAAGATTGCTGCGACCTTCTCCCGATACACGAGGTGCAGAAAGCCGATCATCTCTTCTCCGGAATATGCGCAGATGAAGTCGCATCTTCCCTCGAATTCTCCGTACCGTTTGACCGTCTCCTCGGAGGTGAGCCCATAATATGCGTTCTTTGCGCCCTGGCGCGTGGGTGAATCATCATTAACTCCCCGGATCCCCTCGACAACATCCGGATCGAGGCGGCGGATCGCTAGCGTGACGCCACGCTTCTGAGAGCGCCTCGTGTTTTTGCGACTCTCCTGGGGCAGCCCTTCCCACCACTGCTGGAAAGAAACCAGCGATATGGCGGCAATACTTTCCCGCTCCATTCGATATTGGAAGAGCTGATCCGTTGCCGGCAATTTTTGAGCGAACGTGAAGATGTCCGCTTTCAATGTGCTCCTGCTTTTCTTCAGGGCTTCCACGTAGAGTTCGGGAGCGTCAATCGCCCTCTCCCTCATCTCCTCACCGCGAATCTTCGCAATACGCAGGCGTTTCCCGGTGGCGATCAAGGTATCGTTGTTCACCTGGATGGCCGGGATCTTTACCCAGCGGCCTTTGGTTCTGACTTCCACGGAATGAGGCGTCAGAGCCATGCTGGGGTATTGAATCTCTGATCCCATTGTGAATCTATTCTCCCGAGGAAATCTTCTGCCGCCGCAAAGGCCTGAACCTCAATGCATGGCAGGCGTCAATCGATGCTGCTCAATGAATGTCTTGTCTTCCTGCGATACCATTTTCTCAATCGCGGGATGCGGAAATGAGACCACGGCCGGAGCGAAGAGTATAGCCTTCGCGTTGCAACCGCTGCTTCGCTTTTTCCAGTTTCGTCCAACCATCTTCAACATCGTGATACTCAAAAACGATATTCCGAATTCGAGCGTACACATCAGACGCGGTGCTATCCAGGATGGCGTACTCTCCACCTTCGCAGTCTATCTTCAAAAGATCGACTCTCTCCAAATCATAGTCTCGCATAATCTGACTTAACGAGATTCCGGGAATGGAGCGCAGAGGCTGATCGGTATGAAGGTACCCTGAGACCATACACTGAGCTTCATCCGGAGCGTCGATGTTCATCATTAGATCTGCTCCGTCCGTGACGGCCTTGTTAAGGGGCAGGATGCGTCCTGTGTAGCCATTGTTATCGATATTCCTAAGAAGCAGTTCCCAGTTTCGCGGCGAAGGTTCGCAGACGATTACCTTTTTCGCGTTGAGTCGCTTTACGGCATACAGAGCAAAGTCACCAATGAAACCGCCCACATCGATGACCACCGGGTTCGGCGGGACAGACAGATCCCGTATATAGCAATCATCGAGAAAGATTTCGGCGATTGTCATCGCATCGCCATAGTTCTGCCGGATCGTGATCGTGAGTCCGTCGATCGTGCGCAAGTCCACGGACGATGTCACACTTTTTGCGTGCAGGGCCTCATTGAACTGATGAGCATTCACGAAGTATCGACGCGCGCCACGATAGACACGGCGGATATGATAGGCCTCCCGCGCCGCGCAATAGATGCGCCTCGAAACATTATTGGTTGTCAAAATCTTGCGTATGGTGGCGTTCATGAGGGTGCCTCGCCTGCGAAACCATGAAGCGTTTGCAGTCTGCTGCTTTGTGGCTTACGCGATCGGCCCCGTGGAAACAAGAGTCGGAATCGCCGAGTCAGCCGCTGTGCGCGTCTTCGTTGCAAATCCGACTACTTCCGCAGCCACTTTCTCCTGCTGCGCAAGCTTCAACTGCGGATACATTGGCAGTGAGACGATTTCCGCCGCTGCACTCTCGGTCACAGGAAAATCGCCTGCCCCGTAGTTGAGCGACATGTAGGCGCGCTGCAGGTGTAGTGGCACCGGATAGTGAATTGCCGATCCGATTCCCGCTTCCTTCAAATGCTTCATCATGCCTTCGCGGTCGCTGGTCCGAATCACATACAGGTGGTACACGCCGCGAGACCAAGACGGTTCCCATGGCAGACTGATGGCATCGCAGCCTGACAGGAGCCGGTTGTACTCAACGGCCTTTGCGTGGCGCTGTTCATTCCACACTTTCAGGTGCCCGAGCTTCACATGCAGAATCCCTGCCTGCAGCGCATCTAGCCTCCCGTTATATCCCTCGATATCGTGATGGTACTTCCGGCTCTGGCCGTGATCGCGAAGCATCTTCATCTTTTCGGCCATGCCCGTATCGTTCGTGGTGATCGCACCGGCTTCGCCACATGCTCCCAGATTCTTTCCTGGATAGAAGCTGAACGCGGCAGCACGCCCAATCGAGCCCGCTTTCATCCAACGGTTCTGCTTCTTAGAGAAGTACTCTGCCCCATGCGCCTGGCACGCATCCTCGATCACGATCAAGTTGTATTCATCCGCGAGTTCGAGGATCCCATCCATATCCGCCATCTGCCCGTACAGATGTACCGGAACGACGGCCGTTACTGGCCTTCCGCTCCTCAGGCTCACAAGCTGCCCCGACCTGTCGCGAACGCATTTCTTCTCGAGATATCGTCTCAGCATGACGACGGACATGTTGTAGGTCTGCTCATCCACGTCAACGAACTCTGGAATCGCGCGGGCCTGCGAGATCGCCTCAGTGGTGGCAATGAATGTATTCGGAACCGTAAGCACAACGTCGCCTGCCTGCACTCCACTTGCGATGATCGCAAAGCGCAACGCATCAGTTCCGCTATTGACCGCAATGGAGTGACGCGTATCGCAGAACTCCGCAAACGCAGTCTCGAAATTCTCGACCATCGGACCACCAATGAATCCGGCCGAATGCAGCACACGGCGGAATAAGGCCGTGAGTTCCTCTTCGAGTTCAACATGCGGAGTTACAAGGTCGAGGAACGGAATTGATACGTCAGTATTCATACTCTCTCCTGACTCATGATTGATGAGACGTGCAGCTAACGGCTTTGAAACTCCGTTGATTCAGAATGCGGATCCGGCTAACTGTTTTGCTGCAGCCGATCTCTTCAGAGATCTGCAGTGCTGACTTCGTCTTTCTTCGCCGCATCCAGGTAGCGCAATACTCGCGCCGGATTGCCGGCAACGACTGCACCGGGGGGAACATCGCGTGTAATGACACTCCCCGCTCCAACGATCGCGTTTTCTCCGATGGATAGATTGGGAAGAATCGTCGCGCCCGTGCCGATCGAAGCACCGCGTTTTACTATCGTCTTCTCGACCTTCCAGTCCGCCTCGGTCTGCAGCCCGCCATCGGAAGTGGTTGCGCGCGGGTAAATATCGTTGGTAAACATAACGCCGTGACCGATGAAAACATTGTCCTCGATCTCGACTCCTTCACAGATGAACGAGTGGCTTGAAATCTTGCAACGCTTGCCCACCTTGGCGTTCTTCTGTATCTCCACGAAGGCGCCAATCTTGCTCTCGTCCCCGATCTCGCATCCGTAAAGATTGATGAATTTTGCCAGGCGAACGTTCGCCCCCAGCTTAACGTCATCCGCAATGCTGTTGAAGGTGTTCACAGGTAGACCAGCGCCCCCCGCTTCTTCAGCGACTCGTTCGCAGTCTCCAGCATGCGGACCACCCGCAGCCCGGCACACCCGTCATTGAAAGGTCTCTGTCCGTTGGCGACGCAATCGACGAAATACGTCATCTCTTGCCGCAGTGCTTCTCCCTGTTCCAACTGCGGAGACCACATATCTCCAGATCGATAGCTCACGAGCAGTTCGTAAACGCCTTCTCGGCTGCCTATCTGCACGCCCTTGTCGTAAATCTTCAACTTCTCATCGGCTTCAAGGTCGTTCCACACCAGCATCCGCTTCTCGCCGCCGATCAGGGTTGTCCTTACCTTGACGGGCGAGAGCCAGTTCACATTGATGTGGGCGATTACCTTTTCGGGGAAGTAGAGAGTCATGAATGCAACATCTTCATGGCCATTCAAATGACCTTGCCCCGTAGCCACGATGGCCTGCGGATCGCCCTTCAGCAGGTAATCCATGATCGACAGATCGTGCGGAGCCAGATCCCACAGCACATTACAATCGTGCTGGAACAATCCAAGATTGACCCGCGTCGAATCGTAGTAGTACAGGCTTCCCAGAGCGCCGTCATCAACCAGTTGCTTGATCTTCCTTACAGCTCCCGTAAACAGGAACGTATGGTCAACCATGATCGTCAGGTTTTTCTGGGCGGCGAGGTTGATCAATTCTTCACCCTGGGCCGATGTGCTCGTGAACGGTTTCTCAACGAAGACATGCTTTCCGTTTTCCAGTGCAGCCTTGGCCAGTTCGTAATGCGTCCACACCGGTGAAACGACGGCAACTGCGTCGATCTCGGGTGACGTCGTCACCTCGCTTGCACTCGAAACTACCTTCACTCCGGGATGTGCCTTTTGGGCTCGAAGACGAGCCTGGGGGCTTATCTCCGCAATAGCCAGAACCTGAGATCCCTCGAGATTCATGAGGTTTCTCACAATGTTCGGGCCCCAGTAGCCGTAACCAATGACGCCAAACTTCATGATTCGCCGACTTTCCGCAGAATCGCTGACTGGTTGGGGGATGACGTGCGCAGGTTTCCAGACCGGGATCAGTGATGATCTCTGCCAGCTAAACGAAAGAAATTGACTGTGAATAGAAAGGACTGTTTAGTACGCGCCGGATCCGCGGATCACTGCGAGAGGTGTCCGCAGGAGAATCTTCAAATCGAGCAACGGACTCCACGATGTCGCGTACTTCAGATCAAGCCGCACCATCGCATCGAAGTCGACTGTACTTCTGCCTGTAACCTGCCAGAGTCCGGTAATGCCCGGCTTCACTTCCAACAGTCTGCGCCGATGCCATGTTTGGTAAGCAGCCAGTTCATAAGGAATCGGAGGCCGCGGGCCAACAAGGGACATGTCGCCGAGCAGAACATTGATGAACTGGGGCAACTCGTCCAAACTGGTCTTCCTCAGAAAACGGCCCACCGGTGTAATTCGTTTGTCACCCGTCAGTTTGTACACATTCCCCTGGGTTTCCTCGGCCGGAGCTCCCTTTCTGATCAGTTTCGTCACATACTCCTGGTGAACCCGAGCATCATTCTGCGCATACATCGAACGGAACTTCAAAAACTCAAACTGCCGTCCGTGCTGTCCCACCCGCATCTGTCGAAATAAAATCGGTCCCTTCGACGTAAGCTTGATTACAAGCGCAATCAGAACACAGAATGGGAAGAACACGGCGATGAGAATCAGGCTTCCCACGATGTCGATGGTCCGTTTCAGTACAAGCATCGGTTGCTTGTTGCTGGCCTGCTTCGAGAGATCCGGATAAAGCGCGGGATTGCTCGGCCGCCCCGGCCCGTTTTCATCCCAGTCATCGGGATAGTAGTGCAAAGAAATACTGATGAGGTTGAATTGCTCGAAACTCAATTCTTCCCGAAGCGTACTTGTGGCCCGGGTCAGAATCGTCATCAGAATGGCGCTTTTTTCTCCCGAAACAAGTCCGGTAAACACCGCTCCAATCGTCGACGCCCCCTTGTACCACCCCACCACATCGGTATCGCGGCTCGATGCCAGCAATGCTGCCATCACCGTTTCCAGAGCCGGCGCGGATTTTGCGCTACTCTGATTGGCAACCTCAACGAGCATCAGGACAAATGGAGCCTTCGAGCGCTCTGTCCGCTTTCGCTCAATCGCGATCACCCGCCTGAAACTCTCCTCGTCAAGGGCCCTGCGCTCTACTGCCGGTTCGCTGAGGGGATCATTTAGACTGACTGGCCGACCTTGTCTTCCCGTGTTCACTAGTCCTCCCAAGGCGTACGTCCATCTTCCAGTTACAGCAGATAATTTGCTTACTTTTCATACCATCCGTTGCAAAGGAAGCACCGGAGCGCATCGGAATTTTCTTCCAGAACTACAGAACCTGCAACGCTTCGTCAGAATCAAGCTTTCACAGCTTAGTGAAAGAGATCAGGCTTCCGCATCGTCGTTTGGTAACCGATTTTCGGGGCGATAGTAATAATCTGCATGGGCAACCGCCTTCGCGCTGTTCAAAACTGCTCCAATCACCTTCTGATTGGCCAAAGCTTCCAGTCCGCGCTTAAGCTGCTGCTTCCGTGTCGTCCCTTGCCGGGTCACAAGTAGAATCCCATCCGCCATGTTTGTCCAGATACTCGTGTCGGCGAGTGGGAGGATCGGTGGCGAGTCAATCACGACCCAGTCGAACCAGTCCGTAAGCTGTTCCATCATCGGGATCGCCCGGCCGGACTGCAGCAGTTCCAGTGAATTTCCCGTGGCATTGCCTGCCGGCAGAATCCAAATTCCAGGACCCTCGAGCCGGTACATGCTTTTCACCAGGGGTCTCTCACCGCTCAGCCATTCGCAGATGCCCGGCTTGCTTGGAATCCCGAAGATCTTCGATTGCGTGGGCCGCCGAACGTCACCTTCAAGCAGCAGAACCTTTTGTTGCGTACGAAGAGCGAGGGTGCAGGCCAGGTTTGCCGCCACCATGCTCTTCCCTTCCTGCGGAATCGAGCTCGTAACCAACACCTTTTTCAAGGGGCGCTGCCGGCGCATGTGGCGCAAACGCACGCCGAGAAGATGGAATGCTTCTCCGGCATGACTCTCTGCGTCCGGCAAAGAAACGAGGTGGCTCTCTTCCGCCGGAGCGATGCTCAATACCTCACACTGTGCGGGACCTTCGACCCGGTCCGCCGGCGGCAAAGCCGTTATCGTCGTCTTCAGAACGGTTGCTACAGGGTGAGGCGCGGCGCTGGTATCTGCGAGTGGATCCGCAACTCCAATCGAACTCTCCTGTGCGAGGGGAGTCGTCCATCCGTCAGGCTGGCTTGAGGACGTCCGGCCTGTCGATGCGTCGCGCTCAGCGCGCCTCAGCATCTCCGTAGCGCGCAATTCCGCAAGGGCGTCTTGCCCGCCGCGCTCCGCCTCGGAACGCTGTAACGCATCAAAGATTTGGCTCATGTTCCCCCGCTTTAACCGTAATAGGCATATTCATTTCCGAAGTGGTTCCTCCGCCCCTCTGGGTTGCCGCATAGAGATCCAGGAAGAAATTCTTTGCCCGTTCCAGATCCTGGTCGCCGTCGCCAAGACCGTTCTTGGCAAGCTTGGAGCCGTTTGTATTGAGATGGAAGTCTCGCGCTACCCCTAGAATCACTTCCTGGTCGATCGTCTTCAGCTGCCGGGCATACCCGGTGATCAACGCGTTCTCGCAGATTGTATTGATGAGTCGCGGAAAGCCCCTTGAGTACTGGTGGATTGCCTTCACTGCGTCGGGTGCGAACAGCGGCTCGGTCCGCGCATTCCCTCCCGCGATCGTTAACCGCTCCTGGATGTACCGGTCTGTATCCTGCTCGTCGAGCGGGGTGAGGTGCGCCCGGAGTGCAATTCTTTGTTTTAACGGCCTAAGTTCGAACGAATCCAGCTTCAGGTCCAACTCGGGCTGGCCGACAAGCACGATCTGAAGAAGCTTGTCGTCGTTGGTCTCCAGGTTCGAAAGCAGCCGGATTTCTTCGAGCAGTTCCATCGAGAGGTTGTGCGCCTCGTCGATAACCAGTACCGTGGTCAAGCCCTGTAGTCCGCGCGAAGTCACATATTTGCTCAGATCCAGCAATAATGTGCTCTTGCTTTGGTGTTCGTCGGCCTTCAACCCAAAATCCGCTGCTGCATAGTGCAGGAATTCGTGGGCCGACAACCGGCAGTTAAACAGGTAGGCATACGAAATCTCGCTGCTTTCCTTGAAGAGCTGCAACAGGCATCGCAGCATAAGCGTCTTGCCTGTTCCTACCTCTCCCGTCACGACGACAACACCCTTGTGGCGCCGAATGCCGTAGTAGAGCGCAGCCAAGGCCTCGTTGTGCCGTACTGTCGGCACGAAGCATGTCGGATCCGGGGTGAGGTCGAACGGGCTGCGGGTCAAATTGTAAAAGCTTTTGTACATGAAGATTCTCGAACTATCCTCGCAGGAAGCTGAACGCGGATCCAAGGCCGATGCAAATGCACACAACCGCCGTTAACGCCCAACCGAGCACATTGCGCCTCTTGTGCTTCTTTTCATCCGACGGACTCTGTACCTCCGGAATTTCCGCCAGTACGTTGATTCCCAGAAGAGCCTTGATGTCTTTCTCCCCGTGCATGCGATCATCGAGAAACTCAGAGAGAAACACGACCAAGGCGCCCAGCGCCATACCTGCCAAAACTCCGAGGCCGCAGAACTTCAGACGGTTCGGAAAGTCCGGCTTTACAGGAAGGCTTGGCGGATCGAGCATCGTGAACCGTTCTCCCTGTTGCAACTGCTCCATGCTCGTTGCCATGGCTGATGCGTTCTTCTTTTTGAACAGGTCATCGTAGTTTGCCTTCGACTGCTCATATCCGCGCGTGAGCTCGGCCAGCTGCTGTTCTGTTGCAGGTTCCGAGTTCAGACGTCCCTGATACTCGTTGATTCGCGTCTCTAGACCGCTGATGGCTCTCTCCCGGCTGGCGATCTCCAGCTGGTTCGCCTGCAGCTGGCTTTGCAGTTGCAGCAGTGGAGTCGATTCCACATCCACACCCTGCTTGCCCCCGGTTTTCGGAGCAGCCAGCAGCACCTGTCGCTGCCGTTCGGTGTCTGCAATCTGCGCCTTCAACTTCTGCACGTCGGGATAGGAATCGGTATAACGCGCCTTTAAGTCCGTGAGCTGCGACCTCAATTTCGCCAGTTCGCCATCGATCGCGCTGACCTCCGATGGGCCACCGTCGACCGAACGCCCCGACGCATGAAGGTTCTTGTATTGCTCAATGAGCGTTTGGAAATAGACGCGCTGTTGCTTGGCCGTATTGAGCGAGTCCTGCTGACTCTGTAACTGGCCTTGCAGGCCGGCCAGGATTTGAAGATTGCTCGTCTGCTGGCTTGGCAAAGCTCCCTCATGGATCGCTTCAAATTGCTTGACCTTAGCCTCCTGAGCGGCGAGTGCTACGCGGGCCTCCTCAAGCTGATCGGCAAGGAAGTTCGTCGTTCCTTCAGATTGCTGCTGCCGCACTTTATTGCTCTCAGAAATGAATAATTGTGTCAGCTCATAACTTACCTTCTGAGCCATACGGGGATCGCGCGCCGAGAAATTTACGCGAAACGCTGTGATCTCCTGATTCCGGTTGTCGCGTACCAGGTCGACGGTGATGTCTTTGCGCATCGCGTCCACTTTGTCATCCGGCGACTTCTGGTCTGGATAAAGCCCAAGCTTATCGATGATCGAAAGTAAGCGCGTTCTGCTCAGGATCTGCTGCGAGATGCTCTGTAGCCGGTCCTGCAGATTCTGGCTGACGTTTGGAGCCACGTAGGTTGACGGCATCGTGGGCTCTTCTACAAGAATCAGTGTGCTCGATTTGTACATCGCCGGCAGAATCCAGCTGACTCCCCACACAACCAGCCAACCGAGAAACAGCGGCACAAGGAAGTAAATGTGCCGACGGCGAATCAGGTCGACGTATCGATCGAAATCGGGTTGTGCTTGTTCCTGGTCTTCGAGTAGTTCAGGCATGCTTATCGTCCTAAGGGCCGGCTGAATTGATAAGAGATGGAGCCATATGCTCGGTTCGATCCGAGAAATGACGACGCCACCGCAATGTTCCCGTAGCTCTGATGGAAATGTTGATAGCCGGCTTCCATATAGATTTTTTCCGTAATCCTGTGCTGCACGCTCGTTCCGCCAGTTACCGTGTGCCCACCTGCATAAGCGGAGAACTGAGACGCGTTCGGATGAACGTTCTTGAACTGCATGTAATCCACATGCGCCTCGGCGCCCCACGTCTGGGACAGAGCTATTTGGCCATTGAGACTGCCAACGTTCGAATGATACGTGCCGATCAACCCTCCAGCTCCCGTGACCACATGCGACAGGCTTGCTGAAAGATTGGTGTGCTGCCTTTGCCAGCCTATGCTTCCTTGAATCGCCGGCGTCCACGCCCCTTGCTTGGCAACTGTCTGGGTCCAGGTGGTGTAGTGTTCCGGCCCCCCAAGAATGGATAACGAAAACCGGTTCGTGAAGTAGTGAGTGTAGAAACCGAACACCGTATTGGAAACTGTATATGTGTCGATCGGGTGAGTGATGAATTTCGAGAACTGGTAGGTAAGACCCACGTATTGCGATCTCGCAATTCTTCGCGCGAAGAACGCGTTTCCATCCGTCGTGTCCTGGTTATTCAAGCCGGGAACATCGGAAAGGTTCGAGTACTGCATAAAAGAATATGCAGCACTGCCGCCGATCATCGCGTTTCGTCCGTACTGGTAGTCAATTCCCGCGTTTGTCGAATTGCCCAGCTGGTTCGCAAATGGCGCAATCAGCGCGTTCGGCGAACTTGGCGAGCCAGAAACTCCACCGCCAGCAAAAGGATTACCCTGGTTATACAGGTTGTAGTTTTGCTGGAAAGTATCGTTTATCGAAATCACCGCGTACGGACTCAGATGGAAGCGATAGCCGGCTGATCCATCCTGGCTCACCGAATTGAGTTTGCTCGTGTTCTGATAGAGCGCAAATCCCGAACTATAGTGCAGCGACTCCCCCTGCTTCGGTGTCCGGCGCTCCAGACCAATAGTAGGAAGAAACGTATAAGTCTCGTCCGAGATGGGCCCGCTATTGTTCACGAGCATCAGATTGTCTGAATACGCCGCGGTAAACACCAGGCCGCCCGACAGGAAATTCGATCGCTCTTCCGAACCCACCATCACCGGATACGCGTCCCGGCTCACCGGAGGCGGCGTCATCATGTGCTCGTCGTCCAGGTCGAATCCACCACCCGAGGCGCTAGGTTCAACCTGCGACCACAGCGGCGTTGACGCTGCAACGGCCAGACAAAGACAGGCAATAAACTTCAACATGACTCTCACCATTACGGAACGATGATTGTGTCGTTCGGTTCGACTTTGATGTTCTGGCTGGTGTTTTTGCCCTTCAGGAAGTCCTTGTAGTTAAACTTCAACCGCTCCTGCTGACCACCGGAGCTTTTGCGCAGAACATAGATGCCCGTCTTCTTCGCAAAATCGCGAAGGCCGCCCGCCGTCGCAATTGCATCCACAATCGTGGTTGCAGCAGTCAAAGGATACGCACCCGGCTTTCCCACCTGTCCCAAAATATTGAATTTCCTGCTGAGAACCTGCTGCACAATCACCGTTACTTCGGGCGCCGTAATGAAGTTCTTCAGCTTATCGCTGATATCTCGCTCCAACTGCATCGGCGTCTTCCCGGCTGCCTGCATCTCGCCCGCCAGCGGAAGTGAAATCTTCCCATCGGAGCGGACTGGGACTGACTTCGTAAGATTTGGCTCATTCCAGACGCTGATTGCCAACACATCGTCATTGCCGATTACGAACTTCTCATCATGGGGCTTGTCGCTCGCCATTGAGCCAGATTGCGGAGTCGAGTTCGCTTCGCTGTTTTCACTTGGCGCTGACTGGGCTTGGACCGCTTGGGAACCTGTGAACACAACAAGGATTCCTAGAACCAACGCTTGCAGGGTATTCAGCTTCATTGCTACTCCTGTCGATCTTCTTCGCGCCCTCAATCGCGTTCCTGCGGCCTGGCGCTTTCGTGTACGACTTCGAGCCCCTAAACTCACCGAAAAACTGAAAGCATTTGCACTTCTCAATCGCCCGCCAATGAGACGCAATGCGGGCTCTCCAGTGGTTGCTCCCCGCCCATTCCCAAGGCGACCACGTTTCGCTCAACTACCGGAACAACATCCAGCGCATCTATTTCAACTGCTACCGACTGCGCCAGCATCTCTACGGAAAGAACCAGCCTATACAAGTTCTTTTTCCGCGTCAGAACTCCTTCAACACCCTCGAGCGACCCTCGGACCACCCGCACGCGCTCACCGCAACGTAGGAAAGGGTGCGGCTCAACCCTAAAATGCCCTTGAACCGTCCGCCGGATCGCATCGATCTCCGCGTCGGGCACCGTCGCGACCCGCTCGCCGCGGCTGATGATCATGTGCACCCCGGGGGTGGTGAGCACGGGCAGTCGCCGTTCGATCGCTCCGCGCACAAATACGTAACACGGGAAAAGTGGCAGCGAAAGAACCTTGCGCCGGTCCTTCCACTTGCGCGTTGAGTCGTACAGCGGGAGAAAAACCTCAAATCCCTTCGACTCGAGCATCTCGCTGACGGTCTTTTCGTGCTGATGTCTCGTATACACCGCACACCAGGCTGAGCTCTCCACCTGCCCATCTATGGTCTTAAAGATCAATAGCTTACGCTCCCTGTCTTTTCCATGCCGGACATAGCTTCGCCCTGTGAGCTACATGCTCAATGTTTTTTTTACCCGAATACCAATCCCAAGAATCCTCACTCTTGCGTCGAACTCAGATCAGGCGAGGAATCCTGCTCAATAGTCGGTGACCCTGCTACCTTCCACAATGCCCTATTAGGGTCGCACCATTACCGCTCAGGTAACCTATGCAAATTACCCGCAGTAACCATCCCTCGCTTACCGGGGTTCTTCCTAAAATTGTGATTACACGTCTGATATCGTTTCATCCCTTCTGCGGAATGTATTGCCCGCGTGGGAACTGCTTCTGGTTACTTCCGGGTTAACTGTCGCCGTCGATCCACATCGACCTCTAAATCCTCCTACTAGAGCGCCTTTGCCGATCGCTATTCCCGTAAACTGCGCGATGCCGCCTCTCTTTCGGAGTGACGTCGAGTTGACTCATGAACTCCATGCCAATCGCCTCTTCCGTTCCGAAGATCACGATTCGCGCTACCCAGTTCTCCAGTTCCCGAATGTTCCCCGGCCAACTCCATTGCTGAAACGCCTCCAGCACGTACGGACTCAACGATGGCGCGGGCCGTCCGAAACTCCGCGCGAATTTATCAACCAGGTACGCGCAGAGCTTCGGAATGTCTTCCTTGCGCTCCCTCAGCGGCAACAGCCTTACACGATCACCAAACGCCCGCGCCAAACTCCCCAAAATTCGGCCGCTTCCCAGCGCTTTGTCCAATTCCAGCCGCGAGGCACACACAACGCGCGCGTGTCCCGTGCCCTCTATCCCAGGACTGGAGGTCTGGAGCACATCTACGAGTCTCCGCTGTAGCCTTAAATCCAAAT
Source organism: Occallatibacter sp. (assembly GCA_035606555.1). Lineage (GTDB taxonomy): Bacteria > Acidobacteriota > Terriglobia > Terriglobales > Acidobacteriaceae > Telmatobacter. The sequence goes on along the minus strand of DATNFD010000100.1, from coordinate 4,782 downwards.
CTGCAATCTCATCCAGGAACAACGTGCCGCCCGCTGCCATCCCCATTGAGGTAGCATGCGATCTGTCCTGCCGCTTCCCGCTCGCATCTACGCTCCCGAACATCTCTTCTTCCAGGAGCCGCGCCGGTATTGCTCCGCAGTTCACCCGCACAAACGCACCTTCGGCTCTCCGGGAGTGCACATGGAAATGACGCGCTACGACTTCTTTTCCAGTACCGTTTTCACCTTCAATGAACAGCGGAGAACCTTCGGCCTGCGCCTGTTCGACCCTGAACCGAACGTCGCGCATGGCCGGAGTGCTCCCGAAGATGGAATCTGCAGGCGGTAACTTGGCTGATTGGGTGGCTTCTACGACCATGCTGGCTGGATCCTGCCAACCCAATAGCAACAGCATGACCAAACATGATGAAAACAAGGAAAACAAATCTCTGCTTTAGGATCGATTTTGGCCGAAATTAACGTTGCTTTTGCCAGAAGCGATCTGGAGCAATGGAAGTATGCAAAGATTTGCACACACTTACCAAAATAGTATGCAAACTCTTGCGTCTTCGCAGGATTCACGATGCGAACGCGGCCGACGGCAGTTGCGTCCTCAACGCGATAGGCTCAGCGGCCTCTTCCGCCCGGGTGTTCCCCGCCTCAGAATCGTACGGTCACAACGAGGGACGGCTCGTCGTCGATGACCTCGGCGACAATCCGTGCTGCTGGATCTTATAAAGGAGGCCGCGATAACTGATGTTTAGGGCTCGGGCAGCATGACGTCGGTTCCAGCCGCTGGCCGCCAGCGCTTCCCTAATCATCTGGACCTCGGCACGATCCTTCATCTCCCGCACCACAGAACGCATGCCGGCGCTCTCCGGAAGGAACGGTACGGCTTCCTCTTCCTGCTCTGATCCGTGCCCGGCAGCAATCTTTTGCTCCAACTCGTCAATCGCGGTGCCGGCATCACGCATCGTCATCGTGCGCGTCACAAAATTGCGCAACTCACGAACATTCCCGCGCCAGGAATAGAGCAAAACAGCATCCATCAAACGCGACGAGAAGGTCACATCACTGCCGGTCCGCAACTCCTCGGGGGACCGCTTTACGATCTCCTCGATCAGGTACGGAATCTCTTCCCGCCGCGCACGCAAAGGCGGCACATTGATTGTGAAAACATTCAGCCTATAGTAGAGATCCTCCCTGAATGTCTTGCCCACCAGCGCCGTTTCAATTGCCACGTTCGTCGCCGCCAGAACGCGCACATCCACTCTGCTCGTCTCGCGCGCCCCCAGCCGATTGAACTGTCCATCCTGCAGCACGTGCAGCAGCTTTGCCTGCATCTGTGCGCTCATCTCTCCAATCTCGTCCAGCAACAGAGTGCCGCGATTGGCAAGCTCAAATTTTCCGGGTTTGTCCTTGATAGCGCCCGTGAACGCGCCCTGCTGGTATCCGAACAGTTCGCTCTCCAGCAAATCTGCAGGCAGCGCCGCGCAATTGACGTTTACAAATCGATGATGCGAACGACGCGAATGCTTGTGGATGAGGTGCGCGATGACCTCCTTGCCCGTTCCGCTCTCGCCCAGAATCAAAACCGGGGCATCCACCTCGGCAAGAAGATGCACCTGCCGATGAATCTTCAGCATAGAGGGCGAAGCCGCGAGGAAATATCTCCCGTCTTCAAGCTCTTCGATGATCGCTTTGCCCGGCAGCGCCGTCGAATCTTTCAGCTCGCCAAACAATGAAGAACTCGCCGCGGGCTCCTTTTTATCTGGCACTCCGCAAACCCCCGCCAGCAACTCCGCTAGTTCGCCTCCGACTAATGGGCGACTCAGGATGCGGGTGACCCCGAGTTGTTTCGCCGCATCTCTAAGCCTCTGCTCGCCCGGTCCGCAGAGCAGGCAGACAGGCACCGGCGAAGCCGCCCGAACCATCTCGCGCAGATCGTAAGAACTCCCCGAATTCGCCGCCTCAAAAACGACGAAATCAGGTTCAACACCATTATTCAGAAGTATCCGCGCCTGTTCGTAGCTCGCGGTCTGCACCAGCTTGTGGCCGGCGCCGCTGAGAACGCTGCCGAAGAGGGATCGCGTTTCAGCAGAACGAAAAACGCCCAGAACAAGAAGAGTTGGTCTCACAAGGCACCCGAGGGGAAACTCGCTGCAAACAACCGCCGTTCGTGTCATCGGTGAAATCACCACGGCTAGTGACACGAGCTTCGCTTGTAAATGTCCGCTGGGATCGTCTCAGTCTGAGGATCTCGGGTAGACTGAACGAAAGAGGTCCGGCTGTGGCGCCGGATCCTCAAAAACCTCACTGTCTCGGAGACGCCGATGGCGAGCCGGAGACGAGAAAAACAAGGCGGACGGGACGTGGCCGGCTTTCTTCCAAAGGTTCCTAGCATCGAACCCCATGGAGTCCTTACAGTAGGGTAAGCACGATAATGAGTCAATGAAACTTTGGTAACACTTAACGATCTAAGTCTCACAAAACAGTAAGCTTTTCAAGCGCTTAGGCGCAACCTGCCCCGCAGTTTCCAATCCGGAAATCTGATCCCTCACGGATCAGGCACGCGCATCTTGCTACAGCCGCGACGCTGTCAAGGAAACGGACATCGTGTGCGATCGACCTGTGTCCAGGTGGACAGGTTGACCGAGCACATTGCCTCCTTCAGCGCACAGCATGCCTTGCCACTCCTCGTCCCCAAAATCCGCCAGCGCAGCAGCCCCATTGCTCCACGGATTCCAGACGATGGTCGAGACCGACTTTTGTTTCTCGGTCACGAGTCTGCGACCAAGCACCGGATCCACAATCTCGACCGCGCCGGTTGCGTCCAGGTAGGCATTGTCGGTCTGTTTGGTCAAGATCAGTCCCCCATCCTGCAGTTTCTCTCGGTTTCCATCCCGATTGTCGAGATATCGGACGCCGTCCAGCCCCTTCACCGTCACCCTCTGAACGTCCCCAACTCTGAAATACGTATGCAATGCCTCCTGAAACTGCAGTTCCCCATCCCCAGTGTTTTGCATCTTCAACTCAAGCGTGAGTGTTTTCCAAACCGTTATTGCGTACTCCAGGCGAAACCGATATGGCCACCAGCGTCGGCTCTCCGCATCGCTTTCTGTAGAGAGAATCACAGTCACAGCGTCATTCTCCTCGCGCCGGATCGCATTCAATGTCCATTCCTTCGTCCTCACGAAGCCATGCGTCGGGGCCTGTTTGTCGTCCGGCTTCCCGCGAAACCACGGAAAACACACTGGAATCCCGCCGCGAATCGGCTTTCCTTCCTGCCAATGCGACTTCTCGCTCAGAAATAGAACCTCGTCAAACCCCGCAGGCACCCACGACGTCACTTGTGCCCCATACAGATACACATCGGCGCTCGCCGACTTCGTCTCGATCCGCACTTTAGGCAATCCGCCGTTCCCTGCCTCGATACGCGCGATTCCCGTCAATCCGTGCCGCTCATTCAGTGCTGCAATTTTTGAGTCGTTTCTCATACTTCCGCGATTCTATCCAACACTCCTTCCATAAATGGACAACAGTACGCTAACTTCATCGCATCCACTCCTTCAGGTCGCATCATGAGCACCTGCCAATGAATCTCGCCGTCAATCCGCCGATCCTTCCCATGCTCGCCAAGCGCGTTGAGCAGATCCCGACAGAAGGCAACTGGATCTACGAGCCCAAGTGGGATGGCTTTCGCGTACTCGTTTTCCGCGATGGCGATGAAGTTCTTCTTCAGAGCCGCGACGAAAAATCCCTCAACCGCTACTTCCCCGAGATGCTCGATCCGCTTCGCGAGCAGCTTCCCGACAAATGCGTCCTCGATGGCGAACTCGTCATCGCGAACGGCGCCCATCTCGATTTCGATGCTCTGCAACTTCGCATTCATCCTGCGGCCTCACGCGTGAAGCTACTCGCCGCGCAGACTCCCGCCTCATGTGTATTCTTTGACGTGCTCTGCAAGGGTCAGCACGACCTGCGCACCTCTCCCTTCAGCAAGCGCCGCGCTGAACTCGAAACACTCCTGAAATCCGCGAAGCCTCCTATCCACATCACACCCGCAACCACCGATCGCAGCCTCGCCTCGAACTGGTTCAAACGCTTCGAGGGCGCCGGTCTTGACGGGGTCGTTGCCAAGCCCCTCAACCTCGCATATCAGCCCGACAAGCGCGTCATGCTCAAGATCAAGCATGAGCGCGACTGCGACTGCGTCGTCGCTGGCTTCCGCTGGTACAAAGAGGCAGCAGGCAAGGCGATCGGTTCTCTTCTCCTCGGCCTTTACGACGACGCGAAGATTCTCCAGCACGTTGGCGTTTGCGCAAGCTTCACCGCCCCAATGCGCCGCGAACTGCTCCAATTCCTCACACCCTACCGCAAAGACGCGCTGCGCAATCATCCATGGAAAGACTGGGAGAGCCCCGAAGAAGCCTCCTCATCTGGAGAACACCGCATGCCCGGCGGCAAGAGCCGTTGGAGCCGCGGCAAGAACCTCGAATGGGAACCGCTTCGCCCTGAACTCGTCGCGGAAGTCGCCTACGAGCACATGCAGAGCGGACGCTTCCGCCACATGGCCCACTTCCGCCGCTGGCGAACCGACCGCAAGCCGGGAACCTGCACCTTCGCTCAGCTCGAAGTCGTCGCCCCCGAAGAACTTAAAACCATCTTCAAGCGCGGGCGATAACCAGACATCGTTTCTCGATGCACCGATCAGTCTTAAAGATTACAAACTAGAGACAACACCGGGAGAACATTTGGGAGACGATCGCTTAGCTTCTTCTGATGTTTCCCGGATATCTGCGG
>DATNFD010000099.1:0-34089 GCA_035606555.1 Occallatibacter sp. | reverse complement strand
CGTCCCAGCAACGGCCTCACACCCAGAGTTTCAAAGAATCCGCCGGAGACCCGTCCAACACGCAGCGACTCGACACCCGCAGAACTCCGCAGAAGGTAGGCATCTGCCTGCCATATCTCAAAAGACTGGAAAACCGAGTTGCCGCGCTTCCAATCCTGATAATCCGGATAGGACAAGCTGCACTCAGGACACGACGCCGTCTTCTCAAACACGGCGACAAGCCGATTCGCGTCGCGGTAGGGCAACGGCTTCAACAGGGCCGCATTCACAAACATGAAGATGCTCACGCTGGCGCCTATTCCAAGCGCAAGTACAGCCGTTGCAGTGAGCGTGAATGCCGGAGCCTTCCGGAGTTGTCTCAAAGCGAATAGCAGGTCGGCGAGTATCGACTCCAGGCGCGCCCACTGCCACACCTCCCTGCTGCGCTGTTCAATTGCAGCAGCATTGCCGAACTCCATGCGTGCGGCCCTCTCCGCCTGCTCTCGCGTCATGCCGCCATCCATCAGATCGGCAACTCTTTCGTCGAGATGCTCCCGTATCGATTCCGACAACTCATCGTATCGACCACGCCGCGGGAACAGCAGTCTTGGCCAGCGCATCTGACGTATCTCCTACGACTGAGCAACCGATAGCACGCGATAAATCCCCGCGAACATCTTCTCGAAGCTCGATCGCTCCTCTTCCAGTCGCTTGCGCCCCGCCGGGGTCACTTTGTAAACGCGTACAGGCCTGTTCCTCGCAGACGTTCCCATCTCCGACTTCAGCCAACCCGCCTTCAGCATGCGCTGCAATGCTGGATACAGCGAACCTTCCTCAATCTGAAGCAGATCGTCTGAAACTGCTTTGATATGCTGCGCCAGCGCGTATCCATGCATCGCACTCCGGTTCAGGGTCTGCAGGATCATCAATTCCAGCGCCCCTGGAAAGAGATCGCGATACTCCGATTTCGGGACCATGTGCGGATCATATTCCGGAAAGACTATTTTTAAAATAGGATTGTGACGAAATGCTCCGGTCCATCGTCTTTGGAACGGACAATCAAATTTACTTGGCCAACGACGAACTCCCCTCAGGCAATCCCACCTGCTCCGCCGGCGGCAGCGTATGCGTCGTCCACCAGTTATGAATCACATTCTGCCAGGCCATGCTCCGACCCACCCACAGCTGCGCTGCGCGGTCGTACCGAGCCATGTTTACGCTCAACCAATACGTCCGGTTATCTCGGAGCCATGCCTCTTTGTAGAGCTGCCCCAGTTGTGCGTAACCATCGCGGATATCTTCAAACCGTCCATTGTTTGATCCAATCGTATACATGGCCTCGCCCACTTCATCCCAGCGATTCTTGTCGCCCGTGGCCGCAGCCGACTGCGCCTTCGCGTAGAGGTCCGCGCATTCCTGCGCAAACTGAAATTTCAGGCCGATAAAGTCAACTCGCCGCGCTCCCAGCTCGAGCGCATCCAGCGCCTCAGGGTTCTCCAGTTTTCCCGCTGCGCGGGCCTGCGCAAGCAATGTGATTGCATTCTCGGCATGCAACCTCACCTCTGAAACGACCGGCAACAGCTTTTCCGAAATCTCCTTGCCCTCCGGCGAATACGGATCGGCCCAGAAGTATCTGTCCTCCGCGTCCTCCAGACCGGCCTTCCGCAACACCGCATGCGCAGCCATCATCTCCTGCTGCGCCTGGCTGATCTTGCCCGTCTCGTCACCATGAAACGCCTGCCCGAACGATGCAGTGAAGGTCTCAGCGGAGCTCTCGCCCGGTTGCCATGCCGCCGCCGCGCCAAACAGTAATCCAAACCAGTTCTCGTCGTAGATGCCTTCCCCGTCGTCGTTCCAGTCGGTATTCAGCATCCCTTTCGCGCCCAGCTTCTGCCCGTCGCGCACGAAGTTCTTGATGTTCCCCAGCGCTTCGTTGTTGTCGGGGTATACGCGGTTCCAGTTATTCACTCCCGGCGCCACCCACGTCTCCAGGCCTGACTTCAAAAACGGCTCCAGGTTCTTCGTGAAATCCGGCTTCGCGTCGTAGTGCCACGAAACGGCAATCATGTCTTTCGGCAACGTGCCCACCAGATCCGGCGAGTTCTCCGCAATGTCGCCCCAGAACAGCAGTCGCTTGTGGAGCGGTGCAAGTTCTTCATGAATCTTCCCCAGGAAATCGAGATACACCTTCCCCAGTCCCTGCTGCGCTACTTCATCGTGTGTCCGTCCCAGCCCAAGCTGATCGGTCTCATCCGCGCCGATATGCGCATACGGCCCCGGAAACACCTTTGCCAGTTCGGTGAACCAATCTCTGATCTGCGGGAGACTCCCCGCATCCCCCGGCGCCAGCACGGCCCCATGCGGCGTCTCGCCCAGTTTCGAGTACTCTTCGAACTTCAACACATGATGCAGATGCCCGAACGCCTCCTGCTCCGGAATGATGGTAATGTGATACTTCGCCGCGTACTCGACCAGCTCCTTCCCCTCCTCCGGAGTCATCGCCCCGCCCGGGAACGCCGCGACCGGCGTGCTCGCATAGGCGAACGTATGCTCGAAGTACGGCGAGAAGATGTTGTACTTATATGCCGCCAGCGTCCGAATCTCGCGCTTCAAAAAATCCATGTTGGGCATCGGCCCGCGCGACCAGTCGTCGCTCAGCCCGCGATGCGCCATTGCCGGCCAATCCCGAATGGTTGGCACGAGCAACACCGCATCCTTCCCCGACCCACGAATCAACTGCTTCACTGTCTGCGCACCATAGAAAATGCCCGCAGCGGTCCCGGCTCGAACAACCATTTCATGTGCGCCTACCGGTTCGATCTGGTACGCCTCATCGGGATTCTCGAAAGCTTCTTTTGCCCGCTCCTGGGTCAATCGCTCAAACCGTACAACCGCCCCAGCCGGCTTCCCGCTTGCGATGCCGCGATCCTTCAGCGAATCCTCCAGATTCCTCCGCGCGAATTCATCCTCACTGTTGCTGCCCGAAATCACGCGCACACCACCAGTCCCGATCGCAACAGACTTCACCGCCTTGCACTCGCGCGGCGCCGGCACCAGCTTCAAATCCGCACAACTCGGCGCACTCTGCGCCGAAGCCCCAACCACCACCAATGCAAGAACGCAACCCGCAGTCAAAACTCCAAACCGCATCAGAACCCCCGATAAAAACGTTTGAATCCCAGCCCCGTCAGACTAAATCCTGCCCGCAGCTCGCACAACCGCAAAGCGCTCACCTTCTGAGATTGGCAACCTGACAAGATGAAGGTGAAGACACGGAGGGAGCAGGGGCCTTCAGGCCCCCGAAAGATTGTCGCGCGTAGAAAGTGGCCTTCAGGCCTGGGATTCTCTGCTCGAACTGACGCCGATCAAACCAACGGCTCCACGATCAAATCCGGATGAAGATTCTTCTCTTGTACATCCACCACAACATCACCCAGTACGCCCCCATCGTCAGCACACCCAGGAAGAACGGCTCCAACCCCGCTCCAAAGACATCCAGGAATCGCATTCCGAGGTGAATCTTGAAGCTGCTCAGAATGAACTCCTCCCACAGATGCGCCATCAAATACGCCGCAATCGAATTCATTCCGACGACAACCAGCGGGAACGCGATCTTCCTGTACCCGCGCACATCGATCACCCACGAGAACGCCGCCAGAAACGCAAAGCACACGCCTCCGCTCCACAGTGTCCACGCCGGCGTCCAGATCCGCTTCACAATCGGACAAATCCCCGTAAAGTGCAGCAGCAGCCCCACGCCCATCAGTGCCACCGCCGCAATCGCAAATTTGCGAAGCGGAACCTTCGGCGCATTCTCATGGAACCAGCGCCCTGCGATCAACCCGAGAAGCATCGTCCCCAACGTCGGAATAAAACTCAGCGTCAGGTACCCGCCGCCGTTATACGCAAACCTGCTCGTCCGGGGAAACAGATTCAGAAACCATACATCGAATGCATTTCCAAAATTGCTGTTCTTATTCCAGTGCGCAGCGAAGCCGTGATAGAGGTACTTCTGCACGAACTCCGGCGATACCCCTACCGCCGCCCAGTTGTAGTTCGCCCCCGGCGCGGGATACAACGCCCACGCAAGCCAGTACCCAAACAGAATCACACCCAGCCAGATCCATTGCCAGCGCGGCTTCAAGAACGCGATCAGAAATGCAAACGTGTATCCCAACCCGATCTGGCTCAGCGTGTCTTCAAACGTGTAATAGGTGATAGGGCTGTCCGTCGAGCGTAGAAAAACTCCCAGCGCAATCAGCAGCACGCTTCGCCACATCGTATGGAAAAGCATGTGCGCAAAACTCTCGCCCTTCCGCTGACGGCTCCTGATCGAATACGGCAGCGCAGCACCGGCCAGAAACGTGAACCCTGGCTGGATCGTGTCGTGCAGGCTCATTCCCGCCCACTCGACGTGCGTCTGGTTGTAAGCAAGGATCCGCCAGAACGTGCTTCCCGGAAAGGCCTTCGCCGTATCTGCCCAGCGCATGACCTCGCCCATCATCAGCACCATTACCAGCCCGCGGTACGCATCCACAGCAATATTGCGCGGCGGCGGCGCCGAAACGATGCCTGCTTCTCTCACTCGTGTGACAGACTCTTCCGGCGCAATCGACTGGCTCGTAGCAGCGGACATCATAGGCTTCTCCCAAACCGCATGAGAGCACCCCATGCACACTCATCGGATGCCCAATGATACAGGCATGATCAAAGCGATTGGAATCGCCCCGGCGGGACGAGCCAGAATAGCCCCGGGTGCAACGCGGGGTCGGCGCCAAACAGCCAATCCGCGCTCCGGAGGGCCGGTCGAATTTTCACGCCTGACTACCGAACGACGACCATCAACTCGGAAATTCGAAAGTAGCCTCCTACATCCGCGAATTAGACTCGCGGCTCACTCGCAAACACGCTTCAGTGCGAATCTTCTAAGGTTGCGCATAGTAGCCGGCGGAAGTGCGAACCATCGCGTTTGGTCGCTTAACTTCCAGCTGAATGGGACGATATTCATCGACTTTTGCGGATGGGGCTGAATCGAACGACAAGCAGTAAAAGCCTCTTGCCTCCTCCTCCTCGACTTTTGAGATGACAGTTGCGAGGTTCTTGACCTTGCCTTCGGACAGGCCGCCGCTAGATATGGCTAGGGCTTGCACCGTCATCTGCATTTCCGCATCTTCATCCGGCGTTCCCGGACCGGGTAAGGGCTCGGGAAATCTCTTCGAAATCACGAAGCCGTCTCTGGAGACAGCACAAAGGATCACATGAGCGAGCCGGAGATCGGCATTGAGTTGCACGAGCCAATCGCGATAGTACCCTCTCCGTTCGGACACGAGTGGCCAGCCCCTGCCAACCCAAATCAGAAAGGTTGGTGCGCGATTATTTCGCCGTTTCTCGAGGATCTTCATCAGAGCCGTGAGGGATCCAGCAGTGTGCTCAGCCTGGCAATAGCTCTGAGAAGCACCATCATCAGCAGTCAGACAATCGATCTGGTGAGAATGACGTGCAAGAAGCTTAAGTGATGAGCGAACACTGGCTCGATCCGTGGTAGGTTGCGTCTCGATTACAGCGGCGCCTGCCGACATTCTTGGTACCGAATCCAGAAACAGTAATTTCGGCACATCGCCTACGAATGCCAGCGACAGCGGGACTCTTAAGGAGTTGCTACCTTGCGATAGAAACCTATCCAGATCCTTTCTTAAAGGTCCGATCGCCGATCCGCCATCGTTGATTCCATCAAGAACAACAACAACACGCGCACTGGCGGCAAAAGAGTTCTCGCCCAGTTCACGAAACTCCGAGATTTTCTGGGGTCTCTGGTTGTCAAGCAATTTGAAGTCATCGGAGATCAGCCCCGTGATTGGCGTGCCCTTTGAGTCTGTCACTTGAGCGACAACCGATATTCGATGCTCGGCTTTGTAGATCTGTTCGCGCTGCTCTTTGGTGCGAGGTATTAGCTGAACAGGCTGGCTTGATTGGCGGCTTTGAGCCGAAACACGGGAAGGGTCGTCGCCTGCCGAGAGGCCGAGTAGCAAAAGCAACATGCAAACTCTGATCCAGCCAGATCGCATCAGGTGACCCTTGGCATAAGACGAGCTTTTGGGCAGTCAGGTGATGCAGAAGCTACGCCAGGAGCCCCTGTGCCCGGTCCTACCGACTATCACGGCAGTCGACGGCTCACCGTCAAGCGCCAGCCGCTGGCTTACGGGCTTGAGCCTGCAGACCGGCCAGTCTCAGCAGCTTACCTCAAGCTCCTTAGCGCCGGATACAATTTCCTCCACTGCGCATACCCCGCCTCATACGCCGCCTTGTCTGCCGCATCCGGCGCAATCCGCTCCGCCACCTGGATAGCCTGCTCGCAAGCCGCATCCAGATTCGCCCAGTGCCCCGTTCCCACTCCCGCCATCAAAGCGCAACCGAACGCGCCGCCTTCTTCAGCGACCAGGCACTCCACTGTCATGCCATACACACCGGCCTGAATCTTGCGCCACAACGCGCCGCGCGCCCCACCGCCGCCCAGCCGCACATCGCTCAGCGGAATTCCCAATTCCGTAAACAGCGTGAACGAGTCCTTCAGCGAGTACGCCACGCCCTCCAGCACCGCACGCGTAAAGTGCGCCGCCGTGTGGATCGTCGAGATCCCCGCAAATGCCGCCCGAACATAAGGATCAAGATGCGGCGTCCGCTCACCCATCTGATAAGGAGCCCACATCAGGCCCTCGCTTCCCGCTGGAACCTTCGCCGCAGCAGCCGTCATGGCATCGTAGTTCTGCCCGGCGAAGAATGTATTCTTCAGCCAATTCAGGCTCAAGCCCGCGCCCTGCGTCACGCCCATGACGTGCCACACACCTGGCACCGCGTGGCAGAACGTGTGCATCCGCCCCTTCGGGTCCTTTGTCGGCTGCGCCGTCGCCGCAAACACCACACCTGAAGTCCCAATCGTCGCCGATACCGACCCCGGCTGCAGAATCCCCATACCGACTGCGCCTGCGCCTTGATCGCCCGCGCCAGCCACCACCGAAGTTCCTGCCTTCAATCCTGTCAGTCCGGCCGCACTCTCGCTGATTCGCGCGCACACTTCCGGCGACTCATACAGCTTCGGCAGCCAGCTCTCCGGAATCCCCGCCGCCTCCGCCACCTCCTTCGACCAACGCCTGTGCGTCACGTCCAGAAGCAGCGTGCCGCTTGCCTCCTGCACGTCAATCGCAAATTCGCCTGTCAGCCTGTACCGCACATAATCTTTCGGGCACATGATGTGCCGGATCTTCTTGAAAGTCTCCGGCTCATGCGTCTTCACCCACAGCAGCTTCGTCAGGGTGAAATTCGGCAGCGCCGGATTGCACGTCAGCTCGATCAGCTTTTCATACCCGATCTTTTCGGTCAGCCAGTCGCACTCCGGCTGTGTCCGCACGTCGCACCAGATCAGCGCCGGTCGCAGCACTGCGCCATTTTCATCCAGCATCACCGCGCCGTGCATCTGCCCCGTGAGTCCGATGCCCGCAATCGGCTCGTGCGGTTCCGGAGCAGCCTTGATCGCACCCCTGATCGCCTCCTGCGCCGCCCTCCACCAGTCCTCGGGGTCCTGCTCGGCCCAGCCTGGATGCGGTGTGCGAAACGGCGCGTGCTCGCTTGAAGCACCACTGATCAGCTTTCCATTTGCATCAACAACCACCGCCCGCGTTCCGCCCGTACCCACATCCATGCCAAGAAACCACATCGTCTTGCACCCTTCTTGTAAATCGCTTTTCTCTGCGCAGGCAGCATACCAGCTTTGCCCCTCTGCTGAAAGGCTCGGCGCTTACCCTCTTTTAATCGTTCTCTGCTGAACTTTCTCTCATATACACTCGTATCGCTCCAGAGCCCAACGCAATCGGGTAATCGCTCTTCTTCAGCGGGTGCGTTGGTTCCCCTGCCGTCTGCACTTCCCCGGCCGGTCAGCCAAAGGCCCACATCACCTACGAGTGAAAGGTACAAACATGACCACGTCTGCTGTCGCACCTGAGATCACTTCGCCCGCCGTCACGCCCGATCACATCCTGCAAACCGGCCTCGCTTTCTGGGCCTCCAAAACACTCCTCAGCGCTGTCGAGATGGAAGTCTTCTCGGAACTTGCCAAAGGTCCCGAAGCCCTTCAGGTACTCACCGGCCGTCTCGGCCTTCATCCCCGCTCTGCTCGCGATTTCTTTGACGCCCTCGTCGCTCTGGGCTTTCTCCAGCGCGAAAACGGAACCTACCGCAATACTCCCTCAACCGACGTCTTCCTTGACAGGCACAAACCTTCCTATGTCGGTGGCATCCTCGAGATGGCCAATCGCCGCCTCTTCGGTCACTGGAACAACCTCACCGCTGGCCTCCGCACCGGCAAGCCGCAGAACGAAGTTGCGCATGGCGAGCCCGACATGTTCAGCGTGCTCTATGCCGATCCCGAGCGCCTGAAAGTCTTCCTTCGCGGGATGACAGGCGTAAGCCGCGGGGCCAACATCGCCATCGCTGCAAAATTTCCCTGGAACAAATACGAAACCGCCGCTGACTGCGGCACCGCGCAAGGCGATCTCATCGTCCAGATCGCGCTCAAGAATCCCCACATTACCGGCATCGGTTTCGACCTCCCCGAAGTCGCTCCCATATTCGAAGAAAACGTCGAAGATCACGGCCTCACTTCACGACTCACCTTCCGGGCCGGTAGCTTCTTCACCGATCCTCTGCCGCAAGTCGACGTCATCACGATGGGTCATATCCTTCACGACTGGAATCTCGAAGAGAAGAAGATGCTCGTCCGCAAGGCCTACGAAGCACTTCCCCGAGGCGGAGCATTCATCGCCTACGACAGCATCATCGACGACGACCGCTCCAAGAACGTCTTCGGCCTGCTCATGAGCCTGAACATGCTCATCGAGACCCACGGCGGCTTCGACTACACCGGCGCGGATTGCATGGGCTGGATGAAAGAAGCCGGCTTTCCCGAGACCCGGGTTGAACACCTCGTCGGCCCCGACTCGATGGTCATCGGCATCAAATAGCCGCCGCCAATTCGGTTCCCCGCCAATGGCAAGTGCCTTGGGTGCGCACCGCGCTTGCCAGGGGGGATCGGACGGATTCCGAGGTTCACTCGCCGAGTCGCCTGGGCTCTACGCGGAGAGATTCAGCTTTCCAATCTCCGCTTGCTTCTCCACACGCTCAGCAAGCAGTTGCTTGTATCGCTTCGCATCTTCTTCTGCTCTGAGCACAGCATCGGATAAGAGTCGAGTGTCCAGCTTCCACGCTGCATCAGGTGTTTTAAGAAAGACCTGGCCTGCAGCCTTGAGTGACTCACCCGTCCTCCTCAACTGAAATTCAAGGCCCATTAGTTCTGCTTCAATTTCTCTCAACCGCTGCCTTGCCCTTACCCAGGCTGCGGCAATCTCATTGTTCGACATTTTCGTTTCCACCCGCACTCAGCAACAAACTTGATGCCGCCGCCGATCTCCAGACGCTCTTCGGCCGCGGTGAAAATGAAAACCCTGCAACAGCTGCCTGTCGTAAGCAGCGGTTGCAGGGCTAAGTGTAACCGGCTCAGAACTCGTAACGAAGGCTGAACTGCATCTGTCGATCCGATGCGTACGTCGCGCCTTTACCCGTCACCTTGCCGAAGGTGCTGCTGGTCGGATTCGTGTTTGGGTTATCCAGGTTTGGATGGTTAATGAAATTGAACGCTTCCGCTTTGAAGATCAGGCGGCTCGACTCGGTCACGATTGGAAACGCCTTCTGCATCGCGATATTCCAGCTTTGGAATCCGGGACCGTATACCTGGTTGCGCATTCCTTCCGGCGCAAACGTCCCGGCCGCCGGCTTCTGGAACACGCTGGTGTTGAACCAGTAGGCGTTCTTCGTGTTGTTCGGCGAGGCCTGCTTCAGCAGCGTTACCGGACCAGTCCGGTTCCACAGCTGGTTGCCTGACCCCGGCCCCACACCCGCGAAGTCATCACCCGTGGAGACGTTCAACGGATAGCCGCTCTGGAATTGTGTTGTTCCAGACAGTTGCCATCTGCCGAACACATTGCGTGCCGCCCAGTTCGACGCATGATCCGCGAACGCCATATCCCACACGTAGTTGATCACCAGCATATGCCGCGTGTCATAGTCGCTCGGGCCGTAGAATTCGTGCGGATCGTAGTGATTGGGGATATTGGTGCCCGAATCTGAACCCGTGTCCAGACTCTTTGACCATGTGTATGCAATACCGAAAGTCATGCCTCGATTGACGCGATGTTTCAGGTTCGCCTGCAATCCGTGATAAGTGGATCTGCCGGCATTGGTCTCCTGCTGGATGACAGAAAAGCCCTGGAACGGCCGTAATGCATCCGGCTTCGCGATGGTCGGATTCGCTTGCCGCGTCCCCGGCTGTAACTGGTTGATGTTTTCCAGGTGCTGAGTGTGCAGTCCGCGTCTCCCCACGTAGCCCAGTGTGGCTACACCCACCCCTGGGAACTCGTGCTCCGTCGTCAGCGTCCACGACCATGCCTCTGGCGAGGGGAAATGGTACGCATACGACGTCATATTGATCGGATAGTTGTTTGCACCTGAACCGCCAGGAGTATCAACGCCACCATAGCTGACAGTCGCTGATGGCTGGAATGGCGGATTTCCACCGAGGTGTACGTTGTCGCTCACACCAAGGCGATCGAAATACCGCCCCGCCCCGGCTCGAACAACCGTCTTCGAATCGACCGCGAATGTAATGCCAAGGCGCGGCTGAATGTTCGTCCAGACTGTCGGGTTGTATCCCTTGTCGAATCCATGGAACAGGCCGTCATACTGGCCGTTCAGGATGTCATCCGGAACATGCCCCTTGGCACTGCTCGGGAAGTGTGTCCCTGGAATCACGATACCGTCGGTCAGATTGGTTCCAGTGACGAAACCTGTCGTCGGATCGACGACGGGCGCTGTCGTTGGGTCGTATGTCGCTGGAGAAAACACCGACAGATTCCCCCACTTCGCGTAATACGGTTCCATGATGCTGTGGCGGATTCCGTACTCGATGACAAGATTCGGTTTCACGTGCCAGGTGTCCTGAATGAAGTACTCGTACATATTGCTCAGGAAAATGGTGTACGAACGAACACCGATCTCACCATACGTATCGAACATACCTAATGCCGCGTTGGCGACTGCCGCTTTCGAGCTCGGGTTCCCGCCACGCGTGTCTGTGAACGTGAAAAAACCATTCTGGTTGTTCGTGGCGCCTGGCGTCGTCGAGCTTACGTTGATCTGGTCGAAGTCATTCTGGCTCTCACGTTCGAAAAGAACGCCGGCCTTCAACGTATGTTTGCCCAAAATCTTCGTGATGCTGTCCGCGAAATCCCATACGACGCCGCCTGAGTGCGATGGGTAAGGACCGCCGTCGAGCGTATCGAAGTTGGCGATTTGGATTGTAGGAATCTTGTTGGGAATTTCCTTGTCGCTCTGCGCGAACAGGAATGGATAGTTGATGCCGTACTTGGTCCGATCAAACAATCCGCTGCTCGTGTCAATGCCAATCCGCACGTGGTCCGCGCTGGCCGATACATAGGCCTCGTTCACCAACGTCGGACTGACGGTCCACGTGTAATGGACTACCCCCACCTGGTTCGGCCGGTCCCACACCTGCGGCGTTCGGTTGAAATTCCCATAGTGCGGGGAGACGCTGTTGTAGTTGTAGTTCAGCAACGAAAAGCGCAGGTGATGATTGTCCGAAGGAACGAAGTCCACCACCAACGTGTCTTTTCTCTGGTTTTCCGGATAGATTGCCGCGTCCACCCAGTCATACGTCGGATTCGCCGCGTTGGGAGCGGGATAGGCATTCAGCAGTCCCAGTCCATTGGCGCTCAGATCTCCGCTGGTAATAATGTTCCCGGCATAGGGCAGCCCCGTTATCGGACTGTAGATCTGAACCGCTTTTCCGTAGTAGTTGTAAAGGCTTGCCGGATCGAGCAACTCACTGAAGTCGCCGGTCCGCATCAGCATGGAAGGAACTTTCCTCTGTGCCGTATCGACATGGCGATAACGAATGAACTCCTGTCCAGCAAGAAAGAACAGCCTTCTACGTTGGCTGTTGAACCCTAGGCCCGGAATCCAAACCGGCCCGTTCAAGTTCCAGCCGAACTGGTTGAAACGGAACGCGGGTGGATGCCCGTAGATATTCGGATCCGTTGTCGATTTGCGGGCCCACGTGTTCGCGTTGAAAAACGAGTTTCGCAGATACTCAAACACGGCGCCATGAAAGTTGCTGCCGCCGCTTTTCGGAACAATGCGGATGATCCCACCGGACGCGCGCCCATACTCGGCCGGGTACGCCGCAGTCAGAACCTGCATCTCTGACGTGGAATCTGTATCCGCAACGCCGATACTCGTCCCGTTACCGCGGCTGCGCACCATGGGTGCGCCATCAAACGTCATTCCGTTTTCGCGATTGCTCGACCCATTGATATTAATACCGTTATCCAGACCGAAATTGAAGTTCGAGATCGACGAGCCCCTGCGCACTCCAGGTTCCAATTGAGCCAGGTACATGGGATTGCGCCCGTTGAGCTGAATGTTCTTCACCTGCTCCTGTGTCACAAGCTGACCCACGGCCGCAGTCTGCGTCTGAATCACGTTCGCATCCGCTACAACGTTCACCGTCGTTGCAGAAGCTCCCACGCTCAAAGCAGCGTCCACTCTCATCGGAATGCTCGGTTGCAGATGATTGTGAGTTTGCGTAAAGCTTTGGAATCCTTGTGCTGTTGCGCTGACGGTGTAATCGCCCGGCGGCAGGTTCGTCGATGCGTAGAATCCCGTGTCGTTCGACGTCACCGTGCGCGATTGCCCGGTGGCTTCATTCGTGATGGTTACGGTAGCGTGAGGAACAACCGCTCCGGTTGAATCGCTGATTGTTCCGGTAATCGATGCGTTATCAGATTGGGCGCTAGCCAGAGAGGCTTGTAGTACGAGGCCTACCAAAAATACGAACAGCAGCCTGCGTAGGATGAACATATCCTTTTCTCCTCGCGGATCGGTCTGTCTTACTCTTTTGGTGATACGGACGAACGCGGCAATACAGCTGGCTGGGAACGATACCATTTGCCGACTGTCCATCTTGATTTTTCCGGACCACAATGTCAATAGGACAACCGGTTGAGTACCAATCAAATCACCGTCATTTCACATTCGCCTCACCGCTACTCTGACTCTCTTTATCCAACAAAATCGATAAAGCTCGGGAATCCGGGCCCGAAGCAGGTCTTCTTCACCATTCGTCACTTTTTGCGAACTCAAACCGTCATCCCTGCGTAGTCCAATCCAAGGCTGGATCCGTACTCACACTGGCCAATGCTATTCCGAGGATCAGGACACCCGCATGACCTTCTTCAAAGATCAGCTCAAGCAGGTTTTTCGCCGCCTTCTTCGCGCCCCGCTTTTCACCTCGATTATCCTGATCACCCTTTCCGTCGGCATCGGCGCCAACGCCGTTGTCTTCGGCGTCGTGGATGGCGTCCTGCTCAAGCCGCTCAGCTATCCCCACCCCGACCAGCTCATCGGCATATGGCATAGCGCCACCGGCATCGGCTTCGACGAGCTCAACATGGCGCCCTTCCTCTACTTCACTGACCGCGAGCAGAGCAAGACCCTGCAGGACGTCGGCATGTACAACGGCGACTCCCTCTCCATCACCGGGGTCGGCCAGCCCGAACACATCAACGGCCTCGACGTCACCGATGGCGTCTTTCCCATGCTCGGCGTTCAGCCCACCCTCGGCCGCATCTTCACCCGCCAGGACGACTCGCCCAGCGCACCCAAAACAATCGTCCTCTCTTACGGCTATTGGCAGCGCAAATTCGGCGGCGACCAATCCGTCATCGGCCGCTCGCTTACCGTCGATGGCACAGCCCGCGAAATCATCGGCGTGCTCCCGCGCAACTTCACTTTTCTCGATGACTACGACGCCGCCATCTTCCTCCCCATGCAGATCGACCGCAGCAAGACCAAGCTCGGCAACTTCAGCTTCCGCGGAATCGCCCGCATGAAACCCGGCGTCACCCTCAACCAGGCCAACGCCGACATCGATCGCCTCCTCCCCATCGCCATCCACAGCTTCCCCGCGCCCGATGGCTTCCCTCCGGGCATCTTCGAAAGCGCCAAGATCCGTTCGAATCTCCACACCCTCAAGCACGACGTCATCGGCGATATCGGCAACGTCCTCTGGGTCCTGATGGGATCCATCATCGTCGTCCTTCTCGTCGCCTGCGCCAACGTCGCCAACCTGCTTCTCGTCCGGGTTGAAGGCCGCCGCCAGGAACTCGCCGTTCGCTCCGCCCTCGGAGCAGGCCGCGCCAACATCACCGCTGGCCTGCTCATTGAAAGCCTCGTCCTCGGAGTCACTGGCGGCGTCATCGGCCTCGCTCTCGCCTTCGGAGCACTCCGCCTTCTCGTCTCGATGGCCCCCACGGGCCTTCCGCGTCTTCACGAAATCGGCATCAACGTTTCCGTACTCCTCTTCACGCTCGCCGCCACGCTCTTTGTCAGCATCGTCATCGGCATGCTCCCCGTACTCAAGTACTCCGGCATCTCGATGTACACCGGCCTTCGTGAAGGTGGACGCTCCGGCACTCAATCCCGCGAACGTCAGCGCGCCCGCAAGACCCTGGTCGTCATCCAGGTCGCCCTCGCTCTCGTCCTCCTCATCTGCTCAGGCCTCATGATCCGCACCTTCCGCGCCCTCGCCAATGTCTCTCCCGGATTCACCGATCCCACCTCCCTCGAAAAATTCCGCATCTACATTCCCGAAACCACCATCCCCGAAACCGAAAAAGAGCGCATTCTCCGCACCGAGCAAGCCATCGCCGACAAACTCGCCGCCATTCCCAACGTCTCCTCCGTCGCCTTCTCCACCGAGATCCCCATGGACGGCCACGACTCCAACGACCCCATCTTCGCGCAGGACCGCACCTACCGCCAAGGAGAGCTCCCGCCCATCCGCCGCTTTATCTTCCCCTCTCCCGGATACTTCTCCACCCTCGGCATATCACTGGTCGCAGGCCGCGACCTCACCTGGGCTGAGACTTACCAGAAACGTCCCGTCGCCCTTATCTCTGAAAACCTCTCGCGCGAATATTGGGGCACACCGGAAAACGCTATCGGGAAAAAGATCCGCGTTGGCACCACCGACGACTGGCGCGAAATCATCGGCGTCTCCCGCGACGTCTACTTCGACGGAGTAAGCAAGAAGGCTCCCAGCGTTGTCTACTGGCCAATCTGGCGCGACCGCTTCGAAGGACAGAAAGAAGACGTCCGCCGCGGCCTCACGTTCGTCATTCGCTCACCGCGTGCAGGCTCAGCCGCATTCCTCACCCAGGTTCAGCAGGCCGTCTGGTCCATCAACGGCGAACTGCCGCTTGCCGAAACCGGAACCGTCGGCGAGCTCTACACCAAATCCATGGCGCGCACTTCATTCACACTCATCATGCTCTGCGTCGCCGGAGGCATGGCGCTTCTCCTCGGTATCGTCGGTATCTACGGAGTCATCTCCTACGCCGTCTCCCAGCGTACTCGCGAAATCGGAATCCGCATGGCTCTCGGCGCGCAGCGCGACCACCTCACCACCATGTTCGTCCGCCAGGGTCTTCTTCTCGCCGGAATCGGCGCCGTCTTCGGAGTCGCTGCCGCATTTGGAACCATGCGCTTCATGAGCTCGATCCTTTTCAAGGTCAGCCCCATGGACCCGCTTACTTACTGCGTCTCCACTGCCGCCGTCCTGGGAATCGCGTTGCTCGCCTGCTATCTGCCCTCGCGCCGAGCATCGCAGGTCAACCCCGTAAACGCCCTCCGCTCAGAGTGAGCGGAACATTACAAAGGAAACTGGAACTTCACCGCCCAGTTGGAATGAGTCCGCGAGATTTTGAGAGAACACGCTCTCATCAGCCCGCCCTGAAAGCGGATCTGTCATTTCGATCGGAGGTCGCCTGCGCGACCGCAACAGAAAACCTCAGCTGCCTGTTCCAGCTGTGTGGTTGCTTCAACGCAATTCTTTCCAACCTCTCGATGGCACGCAACTCGAGTTCTACCAGAACACGACATCCAAACCCGTCTCACTCGCACCGAAGCGCCACAGCCGGATCCACTCGCATTGCGCGCGACGCGGGCAGAAAACACGCGAGCAATCCCACTAATGCGAACAGAACTGCGGCTCCCAGGAATGTCAACGGATCGAGCGCTTGCACGCCATAGAGCAGGTTCCCCAGTAGCCGCGTCACCCCGGCTGCCAAGCCCACTCCCGCTCCCGCTCCAAGCAACACCACGATCAATCCGCGACGGAGGAACAACGCAAGCACATCGCTGCGCTGTGCCCCAAGCGCGGTGCGGACCCCGATTTCCCGCGTTCGCCGCGCTACCTCATACGACAGCAACCCGTACAGGCCAATGCAAGCCAGTCCGAGGCCCAGCGCGGCAAATGCTCCAAGCAGGCGCGTCATCAATCTCTGATTGAAAAGCAGCCGATCAATAGATTCGGACTGCGTTCGCACCTGCATCACCGGGACATTTTCATCTACATCCTGCACTGTCTTCCGCACTGCCGCGATGAGACCTGCAGGCTCAAAAACCGTCCGCAGCTCAAATGTTGCGCCACCCGCATTGAGCGGAACATATGCCGTGGGCGCATCCTCATCCTCAAGCGAGTTGTACTTCGCATTCTGAGCCACGCCCACAATGATCCACTGCGGCGCATCCTTGCTATCCGATCCGAAATGCAATCCGATCGGGTCCCTACCCTCGAGGAACTTCCGCACGAAAGCTTCATTGACCACCCCGGCTGGCGGCCCTCCCCGCATATCCGCATCGCCCAAAGAACGCCCCCTCAGCAGCGGCAGCCGCATTGTCTCAAAGTAGCGTGGGCCTACCCGCAGCATCTGCGAGTCCACGGTGCGTTTGCTGGTCTGCCCCTCGACCTTCACGCCCTCGGTCCAAAGACTGCCGTCAAGCAACGCCGAAGACGAATAGCTCACCGCCATCACCCCCGGCAGCGATGATAGCCGTTGTTGGAGAATGTCGTAGAGACCCTGAACGTGAGTTTTGTCATAGCCTGCCAGTTCCGGGTTTATCCAGAACAGAAGAACATTGTGAGTGTCGAAGCCGGCGTCTACGCTGCGCAGTTTGCCAAGCGTGCGCAACAACAATCCCGCGCCCGTCAGCATGACGATGGAGAGCGCCACCTGTAATACCACCAACGTGCTTCCCAAACCCGGTCGTCGCCGTCCAGCACCGGTGTTCAGTGGGGCGGACTCCGTAGTCCCTCGACTCATCTCCGCAGCCGACCGCGTACGCGATCCGCGAACCGCCGGAGCCAGCCCGAACCCAATTCCCGTCGCCAGCGCTACACTCACCGTGAACAAAAGGACCCGAAGATCCGGCAACACATCGATATGAAGAGGTGGCCCATACCAGTTCGTAGACACAAACGCTGCCAACGCGCTCGCGCCCGTATACGCCAACAGTGTGCCCAGCGTGGCGCCCGCCAACGACAGCAGGATGCTTTCGGTCAGCACCTGCTGCATCACTCGCCGCCGGCTTGCGCCCAGCGCGAGACGCACCGCCAGTTCCCTCTCCCGCGATGTCGATCGCGCCAGCAGCAGTCCGGCAACGTTGGCGCATGTAATCAGCAGGACAATTCCCACCGCCGCCATCAGAAGGCGCAATGGCTCGCCCAGCCCGCGCCGAAATCCCGACAACCCATCCTGCACCGGAACCAGCACCAGGCCCGGATCGTCAGCCGCCTTCCATGCCGGCTTGTCGCCGTGCATCGTGATGTTGCGAAAGGCGAGATTCGCAGCCGCCTCCGCCTCGGTCTTCTTCATGCCGCTTTTCAGCCGCGCGACTACAGTTACCCACCACGATCCCGGATCGTCGGGTGCACCCCACCTCAGCCCCAGCGCCTTCGCCTGCGTCACCGGCACATACACGTCCGTTGACTTGCCGGGTGTCAGCCGCGTGAATCCACGGTCGGCCACTCCCACAATCGTGAATGCAACATTATTCAGCCGGACCGCCCTGCCAAGCACGCCCGCCGCGCCGCCGAAGGCTCGCTGCCAGTAGCCATAGTCCAACACGGCCACGGCCGTTGCGCCCGTCTGCTCATCCGCTACACCCAAGGTGCGCCCCAACGCAGCCGGGACGCCCAACGTATCGAAATACGTTCCTGAAACAAGTTCTCCGGTAGCGATGCTCGCCTGGCCGTTACCGGCAAGATTAAGATCGGCCGTCCCCGCAAACGCCGTTACATCCGAAAAAAGATCCTGCCGCTCTGCCAGTGCGCGATACACAGGGTACGGCATCGAGCAGGCGCTTTCATTCCCCGCGTTGCTGCGCATCGTGCAATCGCCGAAGCTGCTCATCCCCGTGCTTTCCGGCTCTTTGTGCGCCGACCACCGCAGAACCACCAGTTCTTCCGGGTGCGCCACCGGGATCGTCTGCAGCAAAACTGCATTCACCAGAGTGAAAATCGCAGTGTTGGCGCCGATTCCCAGGGCCAGTGTCAACACAACCACCATCGTGAATCCAGGCGACTTGCGCAGAATGCGAGCGGCAAACCGTACATCCTGCCAAACCGTTTCAATTCCCGTGCCCGCCCGGCGATCGCGGACAGCCTGCTTCACAGGTTCGGTGCAGCCAAAGTCGGCCAGCGCCGTCCTGCGCGCCGACTCCGGCGTCATTCCCCCAGCGATCCGCTCGTCGGTGACGGTATCCACATACGCACGAATCTCCGCGTCAAGATCGCTCTCCACTTTCCGCGCGTGGAAGAAATTCCGAACCGCAGCCATCATCCGCAAGACTGCTCTCATCGCCGCCTCCTTACGCCTTCAATGCACTTGCCATCGCTTCGGCGATCGTGGTCCACTGCTTGGTCTCGATGCCCACCTGGCGTTCTCCTGCCTTCGTGCGGCGGTAATACTTAGCACGCCGGTTGTTTTCCGATTCGCCCCAGAACGAACTCAGCCATCCGGCCTCCTCCATCCGGTGCAGCGCCGGAAACAGCGATCCCGGTTTCACCAGAAAAGTTCCCGCCGTGATCTGCTCGATCCTGCGCGAGATGCCCAGACCATGCATCTCTCCATCGCCAACGGCTTTCAGAATTAATAAATCCAACGTTCCCTGCAACAAGTTCGTCTGATTTTGCCCCATGCGCTCCGATCCCTATCGAATGTCTATATAACTTAAAGACTACTCATACAGAATGTCAACAGGAGAGAAGTTGTCCCAATCATCGCTATTCGAACCTTTGCTTATGGTTCGGTTCCAAGCGATACTCGTCGAGTAAATCCACTGCAAGAGCAAGCCCTGGCTGACTTCAGAGGATTAGAGAAAGCCATCGTTGAGAAACGGATCAGAGCTTTGGCAATCAGTTTCGTGATTCCGCATGCTTCGACCGGTTTGTGGATGATCTTCGTGCGCTGGAAGAATCCCAGGGCCCCGCGCAACGAAGTCTTCAGATCGATTCGGCGTAACTCACTGAAAATAATTGGAGCTGTCGGGGGAAGAGGTACTCTTTCCGACGACATTGAGATCCGCCTCTCCCCCGCTACGAGTCCACTGCGTGACAATGTCATCAGGGCTCAATTCCAGCCCCGGAAACGAAACCATGAGTGATCTAGCCCCTCTCGCCGAAGCAGTCGCTGTCGATCCCCTCGTCGGCCATCCCGCCGACTACCACGTCTTCCATAAATTTATTTGTCGTTGCCAATCGCTCCCGGCAATCACCACCGCCGTCATCTGGCCCCTCTCTGAAGTAGCGCTCAACGGCGCAATCGAAGCCGCAGCCGCCGATCTCATCAAGCCCACACTCATCGGCGACGAACAAGCTATTCGAGCCCTCGCCTCCAAACTCAGCGTCGACATCACTCCCTATGAGATCCTCCACGCCGAAACCGAATTCAAAGCCGCCGTCCTCGGCGTCGAAATGTGTCGCAGCGGAAACGCCCAGGCAATGATGAAGGGCAGCCTCCACACGGACGAGCTAATGAAAGCAGCCATGCAGCGCGAAACCGGCCTGCGCACCTCGCGCCGCATATCCCACGTCTTCGTTATGGACACGCCCGCATACGCACGCACCCTGCTCATCACGGATGCCGCTGTCAACATCAGGCCCGAATTTGAAGACAAGATCCACATCGTGCAGAACGCCATCGACCTCGCGCACGCCCTCGGAATTCCCGAGCCCAAAGTCGCGCTTCTCTCCGCAGTGGAAACCGTGAACCCCAAAATCCCTTCCACCATGGAAGCCGCAGCGCTCTGCAAAATGGCCGATCGCGGTCAGATCACTGGCGGAATCCTCGACGGCCCTCTCGCCTTCGACACCGCAGTGAGCGCCAAAGCCGCAAGCATCAAGCATCTCGAATCGCCCGTTACCGGTCAGGCCGACATCCTCGTCGTTCCCGATCTCGAAAGCGGCAACATGCTTGCCAAGCAGCTCGAATATCTCGGCGGCGCTCAGCTCGCAGGAATCGTCCTCGGCGCGCGCGTCCCCGTAATCCTCACCAGTCGCGCCGACTCAGCCGAAACCCGCCTGACCAGTTGCGCCGTCGCCTGCCTGCTGCACTATGCAGATCACCCGATCACTGCCAGTCCGAAGATGAAGGAATAGCGCCGACCAACTTCCGCCGGTACCCAGAACGTGACTCTCGGCTGCCCGAACTGTCGGCTCGCTGTGCTACGCTTCTGACCATCCGTGGCCAATTTCGAAAAAGCTCCGCTTGAGGTCCAGGAGATCCTCTCCAAACCCATCCAGCAGTTGGGGTTGAAGCTCGAAGGCTCTCCCCTCGAGCGCTTCGTCCAGCAGCTCTATCAGGAGCTTGAGGCCAAGGGGCTTAAGAAATTCCGTCCCAAGTGCTACCTTACCGACGAATGGGGCTGCCCGAACATGGAGCCTGTTATCGGCATCCCTTTTTATCTCGCCGATCCAAAACTCCAGCGTCTCGAGTCCGCGATGAACGACATCGAAGACGTCCGCCAGATCATGATGTATCTCCGTCATGAAGCCGGCCACGCCTTCAACTACGCCTACGCGCTTTACAAGACAGAAGAATGGCGCACCTGCTTCGGTCCCTTCCGGCGTCCTTATCGCGACAACTACAAGCCAGTTCCCTTCTCGCGGCAGTTCGTCCGCCACATGGAAGGCTGGTACGCGCAAAAACATCCCGACGAAGACTTCGCGGAAACATTCGCCGTCTGGCTCACTCCGCGCTCCAACTGGCGCCAGCGCTACAAAGGCTGGGGAGCGATGAAGAAGCTCCTCTACATGGACCGCATCGGCCGCAAGCTCCGCGACAGCGATCCCGTCGTTGCGCACGGAGACACCGACATCACTGTCGACGAAATGTCCGTCACGGTCGGTGAGTTCTACCAGCGAGCGCTCGATCAGCAACTCAGTCCTGGCGAGCTTCCGCTCGATACCGACTTGCGCGATATCTTCAACATTTCGCGTCGCCGTAGAAACAATGTCCGCCCCGCCGTCGATCTCCTCCGCGAAAATCGCAAGACACTCATTGACAAAGTGAACTACTGGACCGGCGTGCAGCGTCCTCTTGTGAAGAAGTTGGTCGAAACCATCGAATCGAAAGTAAGTGAACTTGGGCTCTCCGCCGACATAAAATGTGAGAGAGACTATTTGACTGAAATCAGTGCGTACATAACCGCCCTCGCGATGAACTACATCACTCGAGGCAAATTCATCCAGCCGTGATTCACGGCTTCAGATGAACGAGAAGGATGTTGAGGCAACATGGCAAACCTGAAAGTCACGATCTTGCATGACGTATGGGAAGAGGGCCCGCCTGAGCCGCAGCCAGAGCCGGTGAAGGCGCCGCGCAGTAAAAACGGCAAGCGCCCCAAGAAGAAGAAAGACCCGATGCACGACCGGGAAGAAATCTTCGAAGCGCTCACCAAACTCGGACACGAACCCTCCTATTACGTCCTCGACGGCAAAAATCAATCGCTGCTCGCGCTTGCAAAGTGCGGCACCGACCTCATCGTCAATCTGACCGAGTCCTATGCCGGCGACGACAAGATGGATAAGAACATCGCCGCCTACCTCGAACTTCTTCACATTCCCTACACCGGCGGCGGCCCGCAGGCGCTTCTTCTCGCCCAGGACAAGTCCATCGCCAAAAAGATTTTCGATTTCCACAAAATCAAAACACCAGATTTCGCAACATCTTACAAAGGCCGCACCGACCACTCGCACGACATCGAATTTCCGCTCATCGTCAAGCCTGTTTCTGAAGACGGCTCCATCGGCATCGACAACGGCTCCGTCGTCGAAAGCGTAAAAGAGCTGATGGAGCGGATTCACTACATCCACGAAGAGTTCGATAGCCCCGCGCTTATTGAGGAGTACATCGAGGGCCGCGAAATCTATGCATCCGTCCTCGGCAACGACAATGCCGAAGTTCTCCCTCTTGTCGAACTAGATCTCTCCAGGCTGCCCAAGGGAACTCCCCGGATCGCAGGGCAGGACGTCAAGTTCGATCACGACACCGAAGCCTACAAAGTCACCAAATCCGCGCCCGTCGAAGACCTTGACGAAGACATCACCAAAAAACTCCAGGACACAGCACTCGCCGCCTACCGCGCCCTCAAGCTCCGCGACTATGGCCGTATCGACATGCGACTGAATAAAAAAGGCGAAGTCTACGTCATCGAGGCGAACCCGAACCCATGGCTCTCCAGCGCCGCTGAATTCTCGATGGCAGCCAAAAAAGCGGGCTACTCTTATACCGACATGATTGACAAAATCATCGAACTCGCCCGGGCCCGTTCGATCTAATCCTGGCGTTCGTTTCAGCGTTTCTTCGGTTCGAGCGCCCGCATCTCAATCTACGTCTATTTCAAATACCAATCTGATTGCCTTAGAACCACCACTGATTCCTATCCGCATTGCCTGATAAGCACTACAATCCTCAAATCTGATGAACTCCCACCAATGACCGACTCACCTCACCATTCGCTGGACGCGCTTCTCTCCGTCGCCATGCAATCGAATGCCTCCGACATCATTCTGGTCGCTGGCTCACCCGCAACTTTGCGTGTCAACGGCGCCCTTCGCTCTGATGCTAGCCCCAGGCTTTCCGAGTCCGAGATCCAGGACATTCTGCTCCCGCTGCTCACTCCCGTCCAGAAACAGCAACTCCAGGCGCTTAAATGTCTTGATCTCTGCCTCGTCAACGAAGGCGTGGGCCGCATCCGCGCCAACCTCCACTTTCAGCGTGGCACTCTCGCCGCCGCTATCCGGCTTCTACCCGCCGAAATTCCCACGTTCAAATCGCTCAACCTCCCTGAGCAGATCGCCACACTCGCCGAACGCCGCCAAGGCCTCATCCTGCTCACCGGAGCAACCGGCTGCGGAAAATCCTCAACCATGGCCGCTCTTGTCAACCAGATCAACTCGAGCCGTCAGGACCACATCATCACCATCGAAGACCCTGTCGAGTTCGAGCACCCCAATCGCCAGTCGCTCGTCGAGCAGATCGAGCTCGGCATGGACACGAACAGCTTCGCCGAGGCAGTCCGCTCCGTGCTTCGTCAAGATCCCGACGTGATCCTCATCGGCGAGGTCCGCGATGGGGAGACGATGGCCGCTGCCATGACTGCGGCTGAAACCGGCCATCTCGTCCTCACCTCGATGCACACTAATGATGCCGCGCAAACGATTGGCCGCATCCTCGATATCTTCCCGTCTAACTTCCAGGCCCAGGTGCGTCGCCAATTATCGCTGGCATTGCTTGCCGTCATTCATCAGCGGCTGTTGCCCGCGGCAAATGGAATCGATCGCTATCCTGCCGTGGAGATCCTCATCGCAACGAGTGGTATTCGCAATCTGATTCGTCGTGGCGACGATCACCAACTCCGCGCCGTCATCGAAACCGGACGCTCCGAAGGAATGCTAACGATCGAGCAGTCTCTCGCCGAGCTCGTGCGTCTAGGACGAATCACAGCCGAAACAGCTCTCGCCAATTGCAATCACCCTGAAGACCTGCGCCGTCACATGGGCCACTAAGTTCCAACCACTACAAACCCCGCGCAGCCTCCTGGAATGATAGCCGTGCAATCATCTCTTCGTGCTCCCTATCAGCATTCACCGCGCCACACTGGAGCGCTCTCATGATTCTGAATCGCGCTGAAAAAATGCTCCTCAACAATCCCATCCGGCGCACGATCCAGCGACACTATGAGATCCCGCTGCTCCGGCGCATGTCCCATCGTTTCGACGGCAAGAATGTTCTCGAAATCGGCTGCGGCCAAGGATGGCAGGTTGCAATTCGCGAAGTACGGCGCGTTCTCAAGCCAGGAGGTCTCTTCCTCTTCGAAGAAGTGTCAAAGCAGGCGCTCGATCGCTGGCTATATCGAACCTTTTTCGACCACCCCGACCGCGAATCGCTTCACGATCCAAGAATTCGTCGAAGAACTGAATTGGCAGAGAATCCTCGTGCACTCAAATCCGGTGAGCTTCTGCTTTGGCGAATTTTTCGCCGGAGTCGGAACTCGAACAGCCTGATCGCAGGCATGTGGAACTCAAAATGATCGTGTGTGGGAGGGGAAAACGGTGCGGGTCGTTTTGATGCCGAACTATCTTGCCATCGACCGGTTCAGCCCTTCGTGCTGTTCGATCCGCTGGCGCAGATATTCCATCAGTTCCGCCTTGGCGGGAATCATTGGCCCAGGCTCGGTCTGCAGGGTTTTGAGTGCTTCTCGAAAAACCTCGAGAAGCGGACGGTATTGATAACCCATTGAAAGTCCTTGAACCGGCGAATTAGTGACTGAACAATTCCAATAATGCCAGCCGCCACATTGGTCGGCTATACCAACTTTGTGGTAACGATTCCACGGGAGTGCCAGCCGGCTCTAAGGAAATCCCTGATTCACCGGCCAACTTCATTAAATTGAGGACGATACGTTGTCGGAAGCGATCCCGCGTTCCAGCTTCTTCGATAGGTAAATGCTGCCTACACAAAATCCTATAAACAGATAGTAGCCGGGGAGAATCTGCGAACTGTTTGTCGGTAGAACCAACTGCTGAATCGCAGGTTCCGTCCGTATGCCTCCCAAACCGCTCTCAATCACGCCGTTGAAAGCAATAAACGACATAAAAATTGCCAACACCATCACGTCCGCCATCGACCACTTCGACAGGTCAAATGCCAGCAGCCTCATGATCCGACTCGTCCGCAGCAACGATGGCCGAAATAGCGAGAAGCTGAGCGCCAGCATCTTCAGCGTTGGAAAGACCACGCTGAAAAGAATCACCAGCACGGCCACCAGCGACATCGCCGGCCGATGCATCTCGATCAAGCTCCGCGACACTTCCAGGACGGTCTTGCTGCGGTAATACATTGATTGCTCATTGAATTGAATCGGCGAGCCCAGCAACGTTGCATCGAGACGCGTGATACGCACCTCAACCTCAAGCATAGGACTCAACACGCCACCTACCAGCATCACGATGCAGAACAACATCAGCACGACAACAGAAGCCCGCGTAAGCGCATGCCGCCCTGCTGCGAGCAGAAGAAAACCCATCGCGGCGGACGCGAGCACGACAAGATAGTCCCGGTTGAGCTGTCTGTCCGCTTGCTGAATCCGGCTTCGCAAGCTCTGCTCGCATCCCGGGCCGGAGGCGCAGCCATAGCGATTCAAGATCGCCGAATAGGTGGTCATGTCCACCGAACCAAATGTGTTCTTGACCGCATCTGTCAGTACGCCGCGCACCGATTCCTTGAACGCCTTCTGGTTCTGCGGCTTCCCTAATTCAGCCAACACCACATTCGTGTACTCCGGCACATGCGGACGCAGCGAGTTGATGATCATGTTCACGATCATCGGAGGCGCCGTCATTGCCTTGGAGCCCGCAGGCTTCGGAGCGCTCATCTGCTGCTTGATGTTATCGAGCAGCGAGTTCAGCGAATGCTCGACCATCGGTCGCAGGTTCTTGGTTTGGCCTTTCAGATCGAGCTTGTCCACTTGCGCGTTCAGAATCGGGCCAATGATGGAGCGCCACTGATCCGCGCTCAAGATTCCGTAGCGAACGTGCTCGATCTCAGCAAGGTCAGTCCGCAGCTCGCGCCGCTTCTCCAGACCATCCATCGTCCGCCAGCTGCCCCAGATCGCCGGCAGCAGTAGAATGCTCGCCAGAATCAGCCTGAATGCAGACCAACGCGAAAATCTGCGGGGGAATATTTCCGGTTGAGTGTTCAGATCATTCACAGCAATGAAAACGAGTATATTTGTTTTCCTCGGACCTTCAGAGTTCCCCGAAACCGTCCGGCCCGTTTCACCTCACACCCTCGTCAAGCCCCGCTT
Source organism: Occallatibacter sp. (assembly GCA_035606555.1). Taxonomy (GTDB): domain Bacteria; phylum Acidobacteriota; class Terriglobia; order Terriglobales; family Acidobacteriaceae; genus Telmatobacter. The sequence goes on along the minus strand of DATNFD010000099.1, from coordinate 7,776 downwards.
CGCAACTTCCTCATTAACTCCCTTCAGCTCAGGCCCGTCATCGAGGCAGGAATTGCAGCCTATTCCACACAACGGCGCACAATTGATGTGATCGACAACTTGCCCGATCCCTCAACGTGCAGGCGGGCAAAAAAATTTAGATTCCCTATTTTCTGCCTGGCTCTGCTCTTTGGTCTCCACTCAGGGGTTCTCTGCTCACTACTTGCGGCTCTCACATGATTAAATCGTTTATCTACTTCTATTTACCATGTAAGTGCTTTATCAACATATATTTACGGACAGCATTGTCCGTAAACTATTGAAAATACAGGTTCCTCCCCGGGGGGGGTGAAAGTAGGAAGCTGTCGAGATTGAACGATTCCGGCGCTCTTACCGCGAATGGATACCCCAGGTTCAATCCATCGAGAGGCTGAGCTGGTGTCGCACGTCGGCGCCGCGGATCCAGAAAATCACATCGGTAGCGATGTTCGCCGCATGATCGGCGATCCGTTCCAGGCTGCGCGAGACCATCATGCCGTTCATGGCTTGCTGCGTGTATTGCGGCTTGTCCTGGATAAGCTTCAGCAGGTCCGTCTGTGCAGCCCGGTTCATCCGGTCGATCTCATCGTCCATCTCGCGCACAGAATCCGCAATGCGGGCATCGCCCTCGAGGAGCGAAAGAATGGCAGTCCGGATCATCCGCCCCGCGCATTCGCCCATCGCCGAGTAGTCCACCGGCAACTCGACGTTCTCGGTTTTCATGATGTCGCGGGTGCGGCGCGAGATACCAAGAGACTGGTCTCCGATGCGCTCCAGATCGCCATTGATCTTGATGACGGCCAGAATGAACCGCAGGTCAATCGCCATCGGCTGCTCCTTGGCAAGCAGTTCGTACGCCATCTCATCCAGTTCGCGCTGCGCCGTATTGATCGCGGTCTCGTTCTGCTTCACGTAGAGACACAGACTTTGGTCCCTCTGGATGTACGCGTCGACCGCAGACTCGACAGCCTGCTGGGAGAGAGCGGCCATTGCCAGAAGCTTGTCCTTCAGCTCGGCGAGCTGCTGCTGAAAGTGAATACGGGGCAAAATCGTCCTTCCTGCTGTTGATTGTGCATCAACCCATGTTACGGCACGACGAATTTCCTCAGAGGCATCTCATTCGGCAAGCTCTGTGCCTCGGGGCCGCGGCTCGGAGAGACTCTGCGGCTCGGAACAGGTCTATACTTGTGTCGGGCTTTGCGCATCCGCCCCAAATGCGGAACGAGGGTTGGCTTCAATGCACTTCTACGAACCGATTCTCCCCTTCAGATACAGTCACATCTACACCGGTATCCTGTGGCGAATTCTGCTCCTGCTTACCCTCCTGCTCGCTGCTCCATTCCTTGCGAGCTGCCGCCATCACAATGAGGCCGTCGTTGAGGTGTCAGGTACAATCCTTACACTTTCGAGCTCAAGCCTCCCGAATGGGAATGTTCCTAAGGAGTTCACGTGCGACGAAGAAGACAAGTCTCCTGCGTTGTCGTGGACAACTCCGCCTGCGAGCGCGAAGAGTTTGGCCCTTACGGTTACCGATCCGGATGCTCCGGGAGGTACGTTCACGCACTGGGTTCTGTACAACCTCCCTGCAAACATCAACGGGTTGCCTGAGGGTGTTCCGAAACAAGGCCAGCTTGCCCATGGCGGCCGGCAGGGCAAGACTGATTTCGGTAAGGTGGGCTATGGAGGCCCGTGTCCCCCGGCGGGAACGGCGCACCGCTACGTTTTCACGCTGTATGCGCTGGACAGCATGATCGATGTGCCGGCGGGTGCGCCACGTAATCATGTTGAAGCGGCGATGCAGGGGCATGTGGTGGGGCACGGCGAGCTGGTGGCGAGGTATAGGCGGTAGCCTCTGAGCTGAGGAAAAGCAGATTCTTCGCTGACGACCCCCCGGGCTCTGCCCCAAAGAGCAACAAGCGCTCTTTGGGGATCCCTGAAGAAAGCGCTTGGGGCCCCTGCTTCAATCGGCGGCCATGTCTTTGCCTTTGACTTCGTGGCCAAGCGAGGCGAGGAGTGCCAGGGAAAGGGCGACGATGACTACGGTGATGGCGAGGACGTGGGGGTAGCTGCCCCATTTTTCTGCAGCGAGGGCTTGCGCTTTTGCGTTCCACGAGGTGACAAGGCCGCCGAGCTGGTAGGCGAGCCCTGGAGCGGTTGCGCGGACCGGTGCGGGTGTCAGTTCAGCTAGGTAGGCGGGGACGACCCCCCAGGCGCCCTGCACCATGAACTGCATGATGACGGCTCCCATGGCAAGAGTGACGGCAGAGTGTCCGTAAGCCCAGGCGGGAATGGCAAGGAGGGATAGGAGCGCGGCGGCAATGATGGCGCGTTTGCGACCCCAGCGCTCAGAGAGGGTGCCGAAGACGAATCCGCCGGCGATCTGGGCGATGCCGTAGATGACGCCGATCGTGCCGACGAGTTGCGGGGACAGCTTCATTTGCACTTCGAGGAAAGTAGGGTACACATCCTGCGTGCCGTGCGAGAAGGACATGAAAGCTGTCATCAGGAGCACGAGGAAGAGGAACGTCGGCAGGAACGATTTGAGCATTCCCATTTTCTGGGAGAAGGCTTCGCGCTCGGGGTTGGCACGGCGTTTATGCTCTGATGCCAACCATACGGGTGACTCATCCACGCGGACCTGAACGTAGAAGACGAGCAAGGCCGGCGAGGCGCCCAGGATGAAGAGGCCACGCCACCCGATGGCGTGGAAGAAGAGTGCAAAGGCGGCGGAGGCGAGGATCGACCCGAATGCGTAGCCCTCCTGGAGGATTCCGGAGAAGGCGCCGCGGCCTTCCGTCGGCAGAGTTTCGAATGCGAGCGCGGCGCCGACCCCCCATTCCCCACCCATTGCGATTCCGAACAGAGCGCGCAGGAGGAGGAGCATGCTCAGCGAGGGTGCAAAGGCGCAGGCGAGTTCGATGACGGAGAAGCTGAGGATATTGAACATCAGCACGGGGCGGCGGCCATAGCGATCAGCGAGGATGCCAAAGAGGAGCGCCCCCACGGGCCGGAAAGCCTGCGTGAGGAAGACGGCGCTGAGGACGTCGGATGGCCTGGCGTGGAAGTCAGAGGAGATGGCCTTGACGCAGAAGATGAGGAGGAAGAAGTCGAGACTGTCCAGAGTCCAGCCGAGGAAGGCGGCGATAAAGGTATGGCGCTGCGACGATGTGAGACGCCTGAAATCTCGTACAAAGGACATCTGCCGGAGAATACCAGACCATCACTTATTGGTTGACAGCGGTTCTACGCGCTCGGGAATATATTTGTTGAAACGAATAATCCTCCTTGCGCGTCAATTAAACACCGATCCGCGGCTTCCCGGCACCAGCTCGAGTGCGACGTCCGTCTTAGTTTAGATAGAGGCTTCGCCGCCGTCGAAGGCACAACGAGGACAATGACCAGCCGCCGGCGCTTTGTCGCTCGGCTTCGATGAAAGGACACGACGAATGAAGCGATTGGTTTTGGCATTAACGGTGGCGATGACGGTTCCCATGTCGGCCCAGACTTCCACCTGGACTCCGGATAAGGCACACAGCGAGGTCGATTTCACCATCCTCCACATGAGCCTTTCGAAGGTTCATGGTCGGTTCGGAGTCTCTGGAGGACAGATCACCTGGAACGAAGCAGACATCACCAAATCGAGTGTGAATATGACGATCGACGTGGCTTCGGTGGATACAGGTGTCGCGGCGCGCGACAACGATCTGAAGAGTTCGAATCTGTTCGACACGGCGCAATTCCCAACCGCGACGTTTGTCAGCACGAGCGTGGCGAAGGCCGACAAAGGCTTGACGGTGCAGGGGAACCTGACGCTGCATGGAGTGACAAAGCCGGTGACCTTGCAGGTGGAAGGACCGGTGGGTCCGGCAAAAGGGATGGGTGGCAAGATGCATGCCGGATTCTCTGCCACAACTACGATCAGCCGCACCGCCTTCGGCATCGGAGCCAAGATGCCAAACGCAGTCGTTGGTGACGAGGCGCAATTGAGCATCGAACTGGATGTCATGAAGCAGTGAAAAGGGGTAATCCTACGTTCGGCCCGTTTCAAAGGAGCGGGCCAACATCGCAACGTGATCAGGGAGCTGATGCATGGCGGCTTTGAAGCAGGAGATCGCGCAGCAGCGGCCTTTCTCCAGCATAGAGGAAGAAGCACTGTTGAACGTGATGAGAACTTCCGATTGCCTGCAGAGGGCATTTGTACGGAGAACGCGTCACTGGGGAATCACTCCGACGCAGTACAACGTTCTGCGGATCTTGCGAGGCGCACAGCCGCAGGGGCTGACCTGCTCAGAAGTAGGTGAGCGGATGATCACGGCGGTACCGGATATTACCCGGCTGCTGGCGCGGATGAAGACGCAGAGGTTTATCCGGCAGCAGCGGGACAAGAAGGACCGGCGCGTGGTTTGGACACAGATCAGCGCGACCGGGCTGGAGTTGCTGAGCAAGGTCGATCCGGAGATTACGCAAATTCCTGGTGAGTTGCTGGGGCATCTCGATCGGAATGAACTGGGTGAGTTTATCCGGCTGCTCGAGTTGGCGCGGAAAAACTGCATGGATGCGCAAGCGCCTGTGAGTTGCGACGGAGATACTTGCGATTGAAGTGAGTTGAGCCACAAAAAGTTCGGCGCCGCCTTTGGGCAGCGCCGATTCTGTTTCTGGAGGAACTTGGTTAACGGCTAACGATTTTCTGGGCCACGACTACTTCGTCCGCATCAGACTTGATGATTTTGTTGTGCAGGCAATACAGCGCGAGTTCAAGCCGGTCAGAGACGCCGAGCTTGTCGTAGATCTTGCGAAGATAGTTCTTGATAACCTGCTCGGTAGTACCAAGCTGAAATGCGATCTCTTTATTGCGCTTGCCTTGCGTGATGCAGGTGATGATCGCAGTTTCCTTTGGCGAAAGGCGCGGCTGCGTACGCGGGCTGACGAGTGCCGCGGCTTGCGCGCGATAGGCTTCGATCACCCAGTTCACTGCCTGATTATCGATCCAGGTTTCTCCTGTTGCGATGCGGCGGACGCAGCGCACCAGCAGGTCGGGAGAAATCGAACGAGAGATGATGCCGCGAACGCCACGACGGTAGAGCTCTACAGTCTGCGCTTCGTCGCTTCCAAGAGCCTGCACAATCAGCTTTACATCTGGGGCAACACGAAGAAGTTCGGGGATCGCATTTGGCTGCCCAGTAAGCAGCCCGCCTTCAATGAGGACAACATCGGCTGGGTGACGTTCGAGAGCTGAACGGAGGTTTTCCAGGGAGTCGGCCTGGGCTACTACGCGAACGTCGTCTTCGAGCGCAAAGATTTTACGAATGCCGACGCGGTAGATCGCCTGAGAATCCGCGAGAATGATGCGGACAGTCCCTGGCTTTACTGGTGCGTCCAGAACTTCGCCGTCGTTTGTTTCGTCAAGAATTTCCATAGGTGGCCGCTACAGCCGTCACAAAGGCCGCTTACTGCTCTACGAATTGATACTCATCGATAGTGGCAGCGGCTTGATAATGACTTTGGCTTAGAGAGCAGCGTACCACACGTCCACGACAGTGAACTAACACATCCTGGGGAGTGCCCAGCACACTTCCGGGCATCCTTAAATGGAAGTCAAGTTCGTCGCCGACCTCGAGCGGGCCGCTAAGTTCCAGCAGCACACCATTCGCGGAAACGTTGCGTGTCACCGCCGGCGTTTCGTGGGTTTTGTCCTCTGTCAATTCGACCGGAAGGGAAAGCGGAAACCGCACTGCGCAGCGAACCTCTTTCAGAAAAGTGCCGCGCCCTGTTGCTTCCTGATCCTCGGGAGGCGTCGTCTTGGAGATCTCCATCATGCGATGTCCTTTTCCCTTTTTCTATCACTGCTGAATGTATACATCTTTCCCCGTAGAACCTAGAGCACGAAAGTTTAAAAGTGGTAATCGGATAGGTAACTCTGCCGGAGACGACGGCATCTGAATGCGGGCAGAGAAACCCTTGGAACCGCGCCCTAAAGATCATACATAAAAAGCTGCGGAGCCTCCTACCCACTCCTGGTTTTTGTTGTGATCGACTCCCATCATCTTTCCTCGCCCCAAACGCACAAGGGCTAGCGCAGGTGTCAGCTCGCCGTCATCGGGCCACACATAAAGGATGCGGATTTCCGCCTGGGTTAGCCCAAACGGAGTCTCGATCGTGGGCTCGAAATGCATTCGTTGCTGCACAATATGGGTTTTACGCTCATTCGGCGGAATCTCTTCCAGGCGCCTGCGGGTAGGTGCGAATTCGATGCCTTTGCCGGCAAATGAGAACAACGGCTTCAGCAAAAGGTTGTCGTAGCTCCGTTCGGAATCGCTACTCGCCGGCATTTCAATACCTTCAGCAATCAGCTCTCGTTCTCCGGAGCCCTCGAGGAATTCGTCGACGAAACGGGTAGGCGGAACAGCCGGAAACAAGCCGGATCTGGAGAGGAACGGGATCGAGTATTTACTAATCAGAAAATACCAATTTGGATGCCCTGCCCACTCCACGTCCCAGGGCCCCGATAGATCGAAGGGAAGCCTGAGGTTCCGAGAGATCAGCTCGTCAGCGATCGCGCGATTGTAGATGCGGTGGATAGGAATGCGACGACCGCCCTCGCCGCGATAGTAAAGACTGGCTCTTTCGGGTTCAATCGACATGACGTCGACCACAGCAATTCCGAGACGTCGCCGCATGACTTCGAAATCGGCAAAGGTCTTCTGGTGCACAGGATCTACTTCGCTCAGGATCACGTTCTCCGGATCATGTTTGCCAACAATCGTGCGCCGGAGCAACTCCCAATAGGACCCGTCATCAAGACCACTCAAAAACATGCGTAGAGAACCCGGGAGGTCAAAAACCTCGCGATATGCCTTGCATAACTCGACCTGGTACCCGAACACGGAAGGAAAGGCCTGGATTTCGACGAGCCTGGGAGCAAGTTCGCCTGTTCGAGTGCGCACGAGCGCGAAATCTGCCGTCAGGAAATGTGGATGCGCATTTTGGCGGCCGACGGCGTAATCCTGCGGGAGTGCGCGCTGTGCACCGGCGAGGTGTTCCGGGGACGCAATGAGGTAATTTGTCATGGCTGCGCCCAGGTCAGCCATCTCGTCGAGAACCGATTTTGGGAGGAATATCGGCGTCTCGGCGACACGGAATCGTACGGGGCCGCCTGAGCGGTGTGCAAGAAGCTCCTGAAGCTCGTTGTAAGCAGATTGGGTGAATTTTGCGTTGAAATCTCTTCGAAATTCGTGAATCAAAGGCTGGAACCTCGGGTGGTGACTATCAGAGTGGGAAAGGTTGGTGAGAATTGTACCCAACTTTCGGGGCTTAGGCATCGAGGGGTAACGTGACGTTTTAGGGAGCGTTTCATGGTATTTACTACAATATGGTACAAGGAAACGTTATCTCAACTTTTTTTAGTGTAACTTCAGTACTTTTGTTGTACCGAGCTGCGCTGTTTCGGTTAGTCTTCCAGCAAGGTTTCGTTGTTCAAGTTGAGGACTTTCCAAATGCACTCGTCATGGTTGAAAGTGTCATGCGTGGCTCTTGGTTCGGCTCTTGCTCTGTCTGCGCTTAGCGCGGTGGCAGCGCCTTCCACGCATCCTGTTGCAAACTCAGTCATTCCAGGTATTGTTTCTCCGACTCCAGTTCTGAAGCTTGCCGCTATTCCGGGCATCGTCTCGCCAACGCCGGTGCTGAAGCTTGCCGCCATTCCGGGCATCGTCTCGCCGACGCCGGTGCTGAAGCTTGCCGCTATTCCGGGCATCGTCTCGC